>JBDQJI010000008.1:0-67899 GCA_040263875.1 Alphaproteobacteria bacterium | reverse complement strand
TTCCAAAGGCTGGTGTCGCCTGTAATCGGGTTGATGAAAACGAAACTTGGCGCACCAACTTTGCGCGGCGGCGTCCATTCGTAATACAGCGAATCCTCTGGCCCAAGGTCGAGCATCGTCATTGTTTGGCGATCCTGGTTGGCGGAATTTCTTGGTTCGCCGATCAGTATCGCCGCTTCGCCAGCGGATGCAACGCCCGTACTACGCTACTTTTTCACCCTGCATCATGTCATCTAGGCGGGCCACACGGACGTACATACGATGACTGCGATCAAGGAGCTCACGCATGCGATCTGGTAGATCGGGGTCTTCCACACCTGCATCATCCATGCAGGCTTCCCGACCGCCTAAGCGGTTTTCAGCCTTCAACGGCTCTTGCTCTTCGATTTCGCCAGCTGCAGCGGCTTTTTGCAGAAGCAGCCAAGCCATGACGTTGGTCAGGCGTGCTGTCATGCGGGTCGCCTCAAGGCTCTGACGCACGCGGGCGGCAGGGGGGAGGTCCATGCGGTCAGATCGCTCCTCATATAGGATGTATGAGCGCACTTCTTCCAGAAGGCTCAGTGCGTCGTCAAACGTGCGATCAATGAACCGTTGCGGCCCAAAAATAATTGCGTCAGCCATGGCGAATAAACGCCTCCTGAGGTGCTATCCGAGCTGCCAGATTAGCGGCATTCGGAATTGGTTTCTTCACATTTCGGTAACAAACCTAGCAGCAGGTGTCTCAAAGCGCGACGGCGAAAAGGGATTAAAACCCTGTTAACCAACGATATTCAATGGAATCAATCCCCTGGCATACCGCAAATTTTCTAAAGCGCCTCTGCCATCGCAACACCCGGTAAAGATTTAATCGCTTGGGCAGTCGCAGGCGACAATTGGATACGCTTTTTGAGGGCCAGCGTAATTTCGCGGGCCGGATCAATCTCCAACACCAGGGTGACTTGGGCGCGGCCTGCTGGTTCTTGCTCCAGCAATGTTGAGATATGCGGCAAGGCTACCGCGTCCTCCACATAAACCATCAACTCCCGACCCATATCGGCGGCGGCTTCTTCAAGGTCCTTAGCGGAGACAATGGAAACGCGAAGCCCACCATCGCCCATCTTGGCTTCAACGCCCAGCAGCAGCGGCTTGCCAGAATCCAGAAGGTCCCGGGTGACGGCCAGCACTTCCGAGAACGCTGTCGCTTCAATCACGCCTGTCGCGTCTGACAATTGCACGAAGGCATAGCGTGAGCCTTTGGCTGATGTGCGTTCTTGGCGGCCAAGCTGGGTCGCAGCGATCCGGCAGTTTGCTTCGGCTTGGCGTTGATAGCCTTGCTGTCGGTCGCTGCTGCGCACACCACCTGGCGGACCACGGCGCATTAGGTCTGCGATCGTGGTGACACCGAGCCGCTTGAGCGCGGGCGCGAACGCATCAAGCGGGTGAGCGGATAGATACATGCCGATAGCGTCCAGCTCATAACCCAGCGCTTCGGCTTCCGTCCATTGGCCAGTTTCAGGCAGGCGCAGTGCGGGCGCAGCTGTGGCGTCGCCAAACAGATTGGTCTGGTTGCTGGTCCGATCCTCAGCCGCTGCCTGGGCCGTGCGGACTATGACTTCCGCGCCTTTGAACACACGCGCGCGATCTGGATCAACGCCATCAAAGGCCCCAGCACGCGCTAACGTTTCAATCGCGCGCTTGTTGGTGCGGCTGGCGTCCAGCCTATCCGCGAAATCCGCCAAGTCCTTAAACGGTCCGTCCTCGCGGGCTGCGACGATTGCCGCTGCAGCAGGCTTGCCGACATTGCGGATGGCGCTCAATGCGTAGCGAACGCCAAGGCCGTCCTTGCCCGTATCCTCAACATCGAAAATAACTTCGGACCGATTAACATCAGGCGGCAGCAATGGCGCTTTCAGGCGATCCAACTCGCGGCGGAAAAGGCCAAGCTTGTCCGTGTTCTGCATATCGTGGGTCATGGATGCCGCCATGAACTCGACCGGATAATTCGCCTTCAAATAGGCTGTTTGGTAGGAGACGAGGGCATAGGCTGCTGCGTGGCTTTTGTTGAAGCCATAGCCCGCAAACTTATCAACCAGATCAAAGATTTCGCTGGCGAGTTTTTCATCGACGCCGTTTTTGACGGACCCTTCCACGAAGATTTCGCGCTGTGCCGCCATCTCCGCTTTGATCTTTTTACCCATGGCCCGGCGCAGCAAATCAGCACCGCCAAGGCTATAGCCCGCCAGCACCTGGGCAATCTGCATTACCTGTTCCTGGTAGATGATGATGCCGTAAGTCTCTTCCAGGATCGGAGCTAGCGTTTCGTGGGGGTATGTCACGGTTTCTGTGCCGTGCTTCCGCGCGATATAGCTTGGAATATTGTCCATTGGACCAGGGCGGTAGAGCGCTACAACGGCGATAATGTCTTCGAACCGGTTTGGCTTCAGCCGCTTCAGCATGTCCCGCATGCCGGAGCCTTCAAGTTGGAACACGCCAGCGGTATGCCCGCTTGCCAGAAGATCAAAGCTCTTCTTGTCATCGAGCGGTAAGTGATCAATGTCGATATCTATGCCGCGCCGCTTGATGAGCTTCACGGCATCCGTCAGCACAGTCAGCGTCTTTAGGCCAAGAAAGTCGAACTTCACGAGGCCTGCCGTCTCAACCCATTTCATATTGAACTGGGTGACGGGCATATCAGAGCGCGGGTCACGGTAGAGGGCAACAAGCTCCTCCAACGGTCGGTCGCCGATCACGACGCCGGCGGCATGGGTGGAGGTGTTGCGATACAGGCCTTCAAGCTTCAACGCGATGCGGAGGAGAGCGCCTACTTGCTCATCCGTATCTCGCATTTCACGTAAAGCAGGCTCGCCGGCAATGGCTTCACCTAATGTTGTTGGATTGGCTGGGTTGTTCGGCACCATCTTGCAGATGCGATCGACTTGGCCATAGGGCATGCCGAGGACGCGACCTGTATCTCGCAGCACGGCGCGGGCCTGCAATTTACCAAAGGTGATGATCTGCGCGACCTTGTCCCGGCCATAGCGTTCCTGGACGTGGGTGATCACCTCGTCCCGCCGGTCCTGGCAGAAATCGATGTCGAAATCAGGCATGGACACGCGCTCAGGGTTCAAGAAACGCTCGAACAGAAGGCCGAAGCGGAGAGGGTCCAGATCCGTAATCGTCAGCGCCCAGGCGACGACGGAGCCAGCGCCGGAACCACGGCCTGGGCCAACCGGAATGCCACGACCTTTCGTCCACTGAATGAATTCCGCAACGATCAGGAAGTAGCCTGGAAAGCCCATGTCGTTGATGACGCCAAGTTCATATTGCAGGCGATCGCGGTAGACTTTGGCCTTCTCGTCGAAACCCTCTTCGCTCCAGCCCATATCCTGCAGTCGCACTTCCAGGCCTTCTTGCGCTTGTGCTTTCAGCGCTTCTGGCTCGGGTAGGCCATTTTCAGACTCAAACGGCGGCAGGATCGGGTCGCGCGGCGTGGGGGCGATGGCGCAGCGTTCCGCGATAACAAGCGTGTTGGCGAGAGCTTCTGGCAAATCCTCGAACAAGGCTGCCATTTCCGCTGGGGCTTTGAAGCGGTAATCCGGCGTTGAGCGGCGGCGGTCGGTATCCTCAATGCGCCTGCCGTCCGCAATGGCGAGCAGCGCATCATGGGCTTCATGCATTTCTGCATCTGCAAAGCGCACGTCATTGGTAGCGACAAGCGGTAGATCGAGCGCATAGGCAAAATCGATCAGTTGTGGCTCAGTTATCGCTTCTTCTGCCCGGCCATAGCGCTGTATTTCAATATAGAGCCGGCCTGGAAACAGGGCGTTCAAGGTATGCAGGCGGCGTTCAGCGCGATCAGTCTGGCCTTCTACCAACATGCGATCGAGCGCGCCTTCTGGCCCGCCAGTGAGCGCGATCAGGCCTTCTGTTGCTCCTTCCAGCATGTCCAGTGTCAGTTCTGGATCGTGTTCAGCAGCACTATCCAAATAAGCTTGGGAAAGTAGCCGCATCAGGTTGGTATAACCGACGGGGCTTTGCGCCAGCACCACTAAGTCATCGGCTGGCGGGCGTCTGTTCTGCGCGTCTAGTTCGCTCTCATCGCGGGAAATTGGCAAAATTGCGCCTGTGATGGGCTGAACGCCGGCACCACCTGCCTTCATCGCGAATTCGAGCGCGCCGAAGACATTTCGCTTGTCTGTGATTGCCAGCGCCGGCATGGCGTGCTCGGTCGCTAGATCGACGATTGCCGGTGCGTGCAAGGCCCCGTCCAACAGGGAATAGGCGGATCGGACACGAAGGTGAACGAAGTCAGCATGCGGCATGGCAATGGGTCCGGCGGCTGCGAATCAGGCTTGCCAGAGGATAGCGGAAGCGCTGTTATTTGGCTTTGTGGAAAAGCTGGACGCTGAAGAGGTCCTCTGCATCCTTCCAATCTTGGTGCCCGTTCCATCCAGCTTTAGAAGCTAACGCCTGGAATTCCGGTATGGCGTATTTGTAGGAATTCTCGGTATGAATAGTCTCGCCCGCAGCGAAGGTGAAACGCTCTTCAGCGATGGATACAGTCTGGTCCTTGAGAGATTTCAGATGCATCTCAATCCGGCCGTCATGGGCGTTGTACAGTGCAATGTGTTCGAAGGCTGAAAGATCAAAGTCAGCCCCAAGTTCACGGTTAGCGCGGACCAAAAGGTTCAGATTGAAGCGCGCGGTCACACCTTCTGGATCATCATAGGCGCGCACGAGCCGGTCATGATCCTTCTTCATATCTACGCCAATCAGCAAATGCTGCGCGTTCGCGATCCCGGCAAAGCGTTCGAGCAGGCCAATTGCTCGCGCCGGTTCAAAGTTTCCGATGGTGGAGCCAGGAAAGAAGATGGTGACAGGCCCGAGCGCTGCGATGTCTGCTGGAAGATCAAAAGGGTGATCGAAATCAAGCGCGAACGGCCGGATGGGTAGGTTTGGATATCGGCCTTGGAGCGCTGCCGCCGCTTCCGTCAGGTGATCGATAGAGATATCGCCTGGCGCAAAGGCAGCCGGGGCCTCGAGCGCATCTAGTAGCAGGCTTACTTTGGCGGCAGACCCCGCACCTGGCTCTAAGACTACGGCGCCAGGGCCAATGGCAGCGGCGATTTCCGGAGCCGCAACTTGCAGAATGCCCATTTCCGTTCGGGTCGGATAATAGGCCTCAAGCTGAGTGATCTCGTCGAACAGCGCTGAGCCTGCATCATCATAGAAAAACTTAGGCTCAAGCCGCTTTTTTGGCGCACTGAGACCGGTGATCAGGGATTGCAGGAACGTGGAATTGATCACGCGTCTGAAGCCAGTCGGAGGCCCAGCATCTGCCAGCGCTGGTGGGGGTAGAAAAAGGTCCGGTAGGTCCTGCGCATTTGCGCGGCTGCCGTCACGGCGGACCCACCGCGCAATACATACTGATTGGCCATAAATTTCCCATTATACTCGCCGATGGCACCCGCTGGTGGCTTGAACCCAGGATATGCGGCATAGGCGCTGCTGGTCCATTCCCATACATCGCCTGCCATCTGTGTCAGGCCTGATCCAGCATTGCGGGTTGAAGCGGGGCGCGGGCGAAGCATGCCAGATTCCAGGAAGTTGCCAGTGTCGGCATCATCGGGCGCTGCCGCTTCCCACTCGGCTTCTGTCGGCAAACGCTTTCCGGCCCAGCGCGCATAGGCGTCGGCCTCATAATAGCTGATATGAACAACGGGAGCGTCAGGGTCTACGGGTTGGAGGCCGCGCAGCCCAAAGGCGCGGTATTCACCGTCATGGTTTTGCCAATAGAGCGGTGCGGTCCAGCCTTCGCGCTCGACCGTGCCCCATCCATCGGAGAGCCAGATCGCTGGCGTTTGGTATCCGCCATCCTCAATGAAGGCAATCCATTCGGCGTTAGTGACGGCCCGGCTGGCTAGATTATACGGCTGCAGCAGTGTTGGATGCCTCGGCGTTTCGCAATCGAATGCGAAATTGTCTCCATCGTGGCCAATTTCATGGATCCCGCCCGGACAGCTGATCCATTCCAGGTCTGCCGGGCTCGCCAGTGCGTTCGGGCTTGGTGCTTTGTAGGCTGGCCATAAGGGGTTGTGAGACAGCAGATGAAGCAGGTCCGTCAGCAATAATTCCTGATGCTGCATTTCGTGGTGGCAGCCAAGCTCCACCAGATCGAGCGGTGCTGCACCAGCATCCACCATCTGCAAGATCGCATCAGTAACGCCCGCCCGGTAAGCCATAACCTCACTCACAGTAGGTCGGCTGATCAAGCCGCGTGAGGCGCGTTCGTAGCGGGGGCCAGCTAGCACGTAGTAGGAATTAAACAGGTAGGCGAACCGGTCATCTGGGGACTGATATCCGGCGTCATGCTGTCTCAGAATGAATTCTTCGAAGAACCAGGTGGTATGCGCCAAATGCCATTTAGCCGGGCTCGCATCCGGCATGGACTGCGCGACCATATCCTCAATCTCTAGAGGTGCGGTTAGCGCTTCGGTTTGGGCGCGGGTTCTATCGAAAAGAGCGCGAATAGTGCTGGCGGCGGCGGCAGGCTGTAGCGGCATCGGATCCTCGTCAGGTCGCGGAACATATGCCCCACATTCGAACACCGAAACTAGGGCGCATTTCAGGCCGCGGCAAGCTAACGACAGAATATTGCAGTGATTTTAGTGCTTACATAAGCTTCCCAATACCGCCGTAACCGGGGCTATCCTCATAGTCGAAGACGCCATCTTCGGCGATCCGGCGGGCGACTTTGATCATCTGGCCATAAGCCGTCCAGGTCAGTCCGCCACCAACGCTGATGCGCTTCGCCCCGGCTTGAGAGACGCTCGCGACGGTCATGTCGGTGGAGCCGCCAAGCAGGACATTGACTGGCTTAGACACAGCGCTGCAAACCGTGCGGACCATGTCCAGGGTCTTCAATCCGGGGGCATAGAGAACATCCGCTCCCGCTTCATCAAAGGCTTGTAGGCGCTTGATTGTGTCGTCTAAGTCTGGGCGCTGGCGGATCAGGTTTTCAGCACGCAAGGTCAGCACGAAATCATTCGGCAGGCTGCGCGCCGCTTCAATAGCGGCTTCTGCCCGCTCAACAGCCAGCCCGAAATCATAGATCGCGTCTGGGGCGTCGCCGGAGAAGTCCTCGATGGAGCATCCGGCAAGTCCGGCCTCTGCTGCGGCGCGGACGGTTCGGGCAGCGTCCTCTGGGCGGTCGCCATACCCTTTTTCCAAGTCGGCGGAGACGGGGAGGTCTGACGCTTCAACCAGGTCCTGGCAGTGCGCGATCACTTCATCCAGCGTCGTCCCGCCATCTCGCTTGCCAATGCTGACAGCGAACCCTGAACTGGTGGTGGCCAGCGCCTTAAACCCTAGGCCTTCCAGTAGTTTGGCTGATCCGACATCCCATGGGTTCGGAATAACAAACGCTTTGTCGCCATGATGCATCGCACGAAACGTTGCGCCGATATCCTGCTTCGCCATATCCAGCCTCCATGATTGGATGAGGCCAGTAGCTTAATCGATCAGCTTCTTCACGTACATTGGCAGCGCGAATGCAGCGTGGTGGACTTCAGGCGTATAATATTGCGTCTCAAATCCGGCGGCGGCGTATCTGGCCTCTAAGGTCGCCATATCAACAGTCCGCGCATTCGCATCATCACTGGCCCAGCCAAGCGCCATCATGCCAAACGCATATGTGGGAACGGTGATCAGGTAGGCGCTACCGTCCGCGAAGAGGCTGCGGAAATGAGTGACGGAATCGACCAATTCCTGGCCTTGCAGAAACGGCACGCCATTCTGTGTCACTAGGATTCCGCCCGGGTTTAGGCAGCGTTTGCAATCGGCGTAGAAGGTCTTCGAAAACAGCACCTCGCCGGGGCCTTGAGGGTCCGTTGAATCGATCATGATCACATCGAAGCGCTGATCCGTTTCAGCTGCGAACTTGGCACCGTCGCCAATGATTAAGTTCGTGCGTGGATCATCAAATGCGCCATCGCTGATCTCCGGCATATGCGCCCTTGAGATATCAACGACACCGCCATCCAGCTCGACCATCGTGACCTGCTCAATGGATGGATGCTTTAGGGCCTCGTTCAGCAAGCCCCCATCGCCGCCGCCAATGATAAGCGCCGTTTTAGGCGATCCATGGGCAAATAGCGGCGTGTGCGCCATCATCTCGTGATAAACGAACTCATCGCCCAACGTCGTCTGTACGACATTGTCCAGCACCAGCACTTTGCCAAGATGAGCATTGGCGAAGATTTTCGCGTCCTGGAATTCCGTCCGTCCTTCGAACAGGAGCTCATCGATTTTGAGCTGTTGCGCCAAGTCGGCGTGCAAAATCTCCGTGAACCATTTCTGGGTCATCGTTCCAACCAATCTGCCGATAAGCGGCGAATTTAGACCTGCAGGCCTCGGCGGCTTTCACTGACCTGAATGGCGGTCGGCTTGAAGGCACGCTTGAGCACTGGGATCGACCTGTAGGGATCGCATTCACCGCACATGAAAACGTCGAGGGCAGCGAAGCCCTTTTCCGGCCATGTGTGAATGGTGATGTGCGATTCCGCGAGGATGACAACGCCAGAGACGCCGCCATTTGGCTCGAAGTGATGCAGGTCGGAATTCAGGATTGTGGCACCGCCAGCCAGCGCTGCTTCTTTCAGCGCTGTCTCAATTGCTGGGAGATCATCCAGGTTTTCTGCACCTGACAGATCAATCAGCAAGTGCGTGCCAGCGAAAGACATCCCGTCTTTTTGGACAAAGAAGTCCCGCTGTTCCAGCTCAGTGTTATGGTCAATCTCGACCGTATCGGCCGCGACAAGCTGGGGATGGAAACGCTCGGAAGGCTGAACAGCGGACGCTGAGTCTTGCGACTCCTCGTACCCCGCAACCACAGCCAGCTCTGCGAAAGGGCGATCGTTGAGCATCGCTGCCTCCGTAAAACCGGGTAGGGGGGTCTCGTAAAGGCGCGCGTTGTGCTTGAATAATTCGGCCTTTGCAAGCAAAAACTTGGGCTTGGGCGGCAAAAAGTCAAATGCCGCGACCTTGCAACGCGGGTTAAGCCTGCATCAATAGCTTTCCACCGGAATGCGGCATGCGGTTTCGTCTTGGAATGTCGATGGCTTGAACCGCCTTGAACCCGCGGCTTTCATAGAGTTTTAGCGCAAGTTTGTTATCTGCCCATACATGCAGAGAAACGCCACTGAACCCGGCATCTGCTGCCATCGCTAGAACGGCATCTAACAGCAATGCGCCAACGCCCTGGCCACGCGCGGACTCTGCTGTCCAGATGGCATGCAGGTAATATGTTTCTGGATCAGGCTTTGCGTTGAACAAGGGCTGGAGGTCATCCAGGGCTTCTGTCGTCGCGGCCTTGGCAATACTTGGATGCAGGCTGAAGTCGCTTGATGGATAGGCGATTGCAGCGCCTAAATCGCCAGCCTCAGCGGCTGCGATCACGGAATGTCGCCATGAAAGGCCGTCTGTTCCGGCGGCGATGGCGGACGCCAGGACTGTTGCTGCATCGAGTCCGCCTGCAGCTTTTGCCAGCAGATGATCATAGATGCCCCCACCCGCTGCGAGTGCGGCAACCCCCAGTAAGGAAGCGTCGCCGGGTTCGGCCAGTCTCAGGTCAATGTTTGGCTGGATACTCATAACCCCGGGTCATAGTGTGCGATTTCGGTAACGGCAATCACAGAATGGGCGCGCCAACCCCTTTGGTTTGTTTGACACAACACCCCCCACTCCTATATCGCGCAGCAGTAGTATTGTGATCGGCGCGGGTGGGGCTGCGACGGTCGTTCGCGATGTTGGCGGGCATGTGCTGGATGAACGTGGAAACGCGTTGATCTGGCATTATAAAACGGCGATAACCCCAATGGTTCGCCTGCACCCGCTGGCGCCACGCTGGTCGCTGATAGTCTGCCGCATTGGTAGGTGACAGCGCCGTGCAAAATAGGCGACTGGCTGTAGAGCCAGTCGATGGTAGGCGCTTATGGCCACAGGCCGCATGGACATCGCTATCGTCGGCGCTGCGTGCCGTTTGCCAGGTGGAATCTCTTCGCCGGATCAACTGTGGAATAAGCTCCGCGCAGGTGAGAACCTTATTTCTGAAATTCCCGCTGACCGCTGGAACAAAGATCTGTTTCTGCATGAGCGGTCGGGTGAATCCGGGCGGAGCTATACCTTTCGCGCGGGCGTGATTGATAACGTCGCCGCCTTTGATGCCAGCTTCTTCGGGATTTCCCCCCCGCGAAGCTGAGCAAATGGACCCTCAGCAACGTATTCTCCTGGAAACAGCTTGGGAGGCTGTTGAGCGCGCTGGATGGACGGCAAATGGCCTCGCGCGGTCCGCTTGCGCTGTATATGTGGGCGTATCAGGCACCGAATATGCGAATATCCGGCTGGGCGACCCAGCCGGCGGCAATGCGCATTTCATGACAGGTAATACTCTGAGTGTTGTCGCCAACCGCCTATCTTATGCATTTGACTTGGCCGGTCCCAGCATGGCGGTTGATACGGCATGCTCATCTGCTGTTGCCGCACTCTATGAGGCCTGCGCTGGATTGACGGACGGGCGCTTCGATACGGCGCTTGTAGGCGCAGTTAATCTGCTGCTCTGACCATATCCATTCCTGGGCTTTGCGCGGGCGTCTATGCTGTCTGAATATGGCCAGAGCAAAGCTTTCGCGGATGGCGCTGCGGGCTATGTCCGTGGCGAAGGTGCCGGTGTGTTGGCCCTGAAACCGTTGGCAAAGGCTCTGGCGGATGGCGATCCCGTACGCGCTGTCATTCGGTCTGTTGACCTGAACCAGGATGGACGCACCAATGGCATCGCGCTTCCTAGCGGGACGGCCCAGGCGGCATTGCTGCACCGGATTTACCCAGGCGCTGACGTTGATCCCGCTGATTTAGATTATTTTGAAGCCCATGGCACCGGGACAGCCGTTGGCGACCCGACGGAAGCAGGTGCGATTGGCCACGCGCTTGGCCAACAGCGCCAGTCGTCTGATTCGCTGACCATTGGTTCCGTCAAAACCAATATCGGCCATTTGGAGCCGGCCGCTGGCCTCGCAAGCATCCTGAAAGCAATGCTGGCGCTGGAGCATGGCGAAATTCCGCCCTCGCTTCATTCAGAAACGCTGAACCCAATTATCCCGTTCGATGAGTTAAATCTGTCGGTCGCGCAGAAACTGCAGCCGTTGAAGCGCCGGGCAGGCGCTGGGCTTGTGGGCGTGAACTCATTTGGCTTCGGCGGCCTGAATGGCCATGTGATCGTTGAAGGCCCGCCGCGCCGCGCCGCCCGGCGCCGCAGCCTGGCACCGGCTAATGATGGCGCACCAGAACTTGCGCCCTGGCCGCTGCCCATCAGCGCCCGCAGTGATGAATCACTCGCGAAGACGGCGACCAACCTTGCCGACGCCTTGGAGCACGATCCTGCACTCGCGCTCCGCGATGTTGCGCTAACGCTCTGGCGCCGTCGGTCGCACCTGGAGCGCCGTGCGGTACTTGCAGGGGAAGACCGGACTGCGCTCATCGCCAATCTTCGCAGCTTCGGGACTGGCGATGCTACCGGCGCAAATGCCGTTACGGGAACCGTGCTTGCGCCGGACGTGAAGGTCGCGTTCGTTTTCTCCGGCAACGGTGCGCAATGGGCGGGCATGGGCCAGAAGCTGCTCGCGGAAGATCCAGCCTTCGCAGCTGGTGCCCGCCGTGCTTCAGATGCCGTGGCTGCAGTATCGGGCATGTCGCCGCTGGAGCTCATGGCCGGACCGGCAGATGCAGTTGATATGGAACGCACGGAAATCGCGCAGCCGCTGCTGTTCGCGCTGCAAGCTGGGCTTGTCGCAGCGTTCGAAGCGCGGGGCATTCGCCCAGACGCGACCGTTGGCCATAGCGTTGGCGAGATTGGCGCTGCCTATGCTGCGGGCGCATTGGACTTAGAACAAGCTGCGCGCGTCATCGTACGCCGCTCTGAAGCGCAGGCGATGACGCGCGGGCAGGGTCGCATGGCCGCTGTCAATCAAGACGCCGTAACCATCGGCGCCCGCTTGCAACGCCTTGGCGGCAAAGTGGAGCTTGCAGCGATCAACAGCCCGAATGCCGTGACGCTTTCAGGTGATGAGGCGGCGCTCCAGAAGCTTGTCGACCAGCTTTCAAATGAAGGCGTTGACGCCCGGATGCTGGACTTGGACTATGCGTTCCATAGTCACGCAATGGAAGTCGCCCGGGCTCCGCTTGCCGCCAGCCTGACAGGCTTGGCGCCGCGTCCTGCACGCCTGCCATTCTTCTCGACTGCCGATGGTGCCCAGGCGTTTACAGCATGGACGGCGATCTAGCGCCCTTGGATAAGCTGATTGAGGTCAAGAAAAAGCGCAAGGCGCTGCTGATGGTTGATGAAGCCCATGCGCTCGGCGTGCTTGGGCGCACAGGCAAAGGTGCTGCTGAACATTTCGGCGTTGATCCAAAAGACGTTGATATATGGATGGGCACCCTCTCAAAAACACTCAGCGGCTGTGGCGGTTATATCGCCGGTCGCTTTGAGTTGGTTGAGCTGATGAAGCTGACCGCACCTGGGTTTGTGTTTAGCGTCGGCATGCCTCCTGGCATCGCTGCGGCTTCGGCCAAGGCGCTGGAAATTCTACAGGAAGAACCGGAACGCGTTTCCGCACTTCAGGCTAATGGTCGGTTGTTTGTAGACCTAGCTAGGGCGGCTGGATTGGATGTCGGTCGGTCTGCCGGATATAGCGTGGTACCGATTATTGTTGGCGGCAGTGCTTTAGCGGCCAGGCTTTCAACCGCACTCGGCAAGCGGGGCCTGAACGTACAGCCGATTACCTACCCGGCAGTTGAGGAAGGGGAGGCGCGGCTTCGGTTCTTCGTGACGTCTGCCCATACCAGCCAGCAGATCAAGCAAGCCGTACAAACGGTTGCCGAGACCTTGGCCGAACTTAAAGCAAGCCATGGCGACGGGTGACGTAGCGCGCACCATGCCGCCTGTCGTCCTGTTTCTACAGGGCCCTATTTCGCCGTTCTTTCGGATGCTTGCGGCTGCGCTTGAGGCCAAGGGCGCTCGTATCCTTCGGGTAAACCTGTGCATTGGCGATTGGTTGTTTTGGCGTCGGCTCGGTGCGGTAAACTACAAAGGTGGCCAAGGAGACTGGCCCGCATACATCCATGACTTAATGGCCCGCGAAGGCGTCACCCATGTCGTTATGTTGGGCGAAGAGCGGGACTATCACAAAGCCGCTGCCATTGCCGCAGAAGCGCTAGGTGCGCGGGTGATCGCAACGGATTTTGGCTATCTCCGCCCCGATTGGATTGCGTTTGAATATGATGGGCTAACCGGTGCCTCCCATATGCCAAAAACCGCAGATGGCATCCGCGCCTTGGCGGAGGCATGCCCGCCTGTCGATCTGACGCCGCTGTTCCGTGAACCGTTCTGGGCGATGGCGAAAGCGGACCTTCTGTACCATCTCAGCACATGGGCGCTCTGGTTCTTGTATCCAGGATATCGCAGCCACCATCCGAACCACCCGGTCATCACGTATTGGGGCATGGGCCTTCGGATGCTGCTGCAGAACCAGCGCGCGCGAGAAGCGACCAAAGAGATTGCGGCGGCTGAAACGGCAGATGGTCCCGTATTTACGTTCCCGCTGCAGATCGCGCGCGACTTCTCTATCCGCGCGTACTCGCCCTACCCAGACTTGGATACGCCGATCCGGGAGGTGGTGCAGTCATTTGCGGCGAACGCGCCCGAGAATGCACGGCTGATCGTCAAAATTCACCCCATGGACCCAGGCTTACGGAGCTGGCGACGGGTCGTGATGGACGCCGCGGAAGCGGGCGGTGTCGCAGACCGGGTTCGGTATATTGATGGTGGCGACCTGGCGCGATTGATTGATGCGTCCGCTGGCGTTGTCGTCGTCAACAGCACGGTAGGGCTTTTATCCCTACAACACGAAACGCCAACGATAGCGCTTGGCCAAGCCGTATACAATATTCCCGGGCTGACAGCTTCAGGCGGATTGGATGCGTTTTGGAAGTCCCCAGAAGCGCCAGATGCTGAACTGACAGATGCCTTTATGCGCGCAGCGGCTGGCGCGCATATGGTGCGTGGTACATTCTATAGTGAACCTGGATTGACGGCAGGGGTTAAGGCGGCGGCGGCGCGGATTCTTGAAAACCGCGTCAACCAGCCCATGCCCTCACCAACGCTAACAACAGAGGCTGCGCAATGACGGAACCAGCCGCCTTAGTCTACGGCGTCAAGTGGTGGAACAAGCCGCAAGTCGCTGCCATGGCTGGTGGTTCTGTAAGGTTCACGAATAATCAGGATGCGGTGCTGACGGCGCTAGACAAAGGCCAGACGGTAATGGTTTGGGCCTCGCGCGAGCCGGAGGGGGCTGCCGGACTAGCGCGATCTCGCGGCGGGTCGTTCATTCGGATTGAGGATGGCTTTATCCGCTCACCTGGCCTTGGCGCGCATTTTAGCCCCGGTTTCAGCCTGATTTTTGATGATATCGGCGTTTATTATGATGCAACCCGGCCAAGTCGCTTGGAAATGCTGCTGGCGGAAACGGAATTCGATGCAGCCGTCCTGGCGCGTGCAGCCGCGATCCGGGAACGGCTGATTGAACAGGCAGTCAGTAAATACGCCGTCGGCCGCCGGGGCAAGAAGCTGGACAGCCCAGAAGGGCGGGAGCGTATTCTTGTTGTTGGGCAGGTGGAAGACGATGCCTCTATCCGACTAGGTGGTGCGGATGTGCGAACAAACCTGTCCCTCTTAAGGGAGGCCCGCGAGGCTCATCCCTATGCCTGGATCGCCTACAAGCCACATCCTGATGCCACCCGTGCAGGGCGGCCTGGATATATCTCGCGCAAGGAAGCGCTAACGTTCGCGGATGCATTCTGGCCGGATGCGCCAATAACAGCCGCACTCGATTGGGCAGAAGCTATTCACACGATTTCCTCACTTGCAGGATTTGAAGCACTGCTCCGCCAGAAAGCCGTGCATGTGGATGGCCGGCCCTTCTACGCCGGCTGGGGGCTGACAGAGGACTATGCGGATACTCCCAAACGCCGACGCCGGGACCTGCCGCTGGATGCACTGGTCGCCGCGACGCTGATTCTGTATCCGAGATATCTGGACCCCTACACGAACAGGCTTTGCGAGGCGGAGCAGGTGCTCGGTCGCTTTGCAGAGGGGTGGCGGGACCCGCTGCGGGGGCGTCCGCTCTGGCATCGTGCTGCAGCGGCGGTCAAACGCACGCTTGGCCCCTTGCGCGGACGGTTCTAATCTCTCCCATATCGGTATTGAGGAGATGATTTATGGCGCGACGCATTGTTGATATTTCGGCACCGCTAGAGGCAGGCATTAAGAGCGACCCGGAAGGCCTCAATCCAAGTATTGAATACCTGAACCATCAGGATACCAGGGAGCGCGTTGTCAGCTTCTTTCCGGGCATGTCCGTAGATGATTTGCCGGATGGCGAAGGCTGGGCGCTCGAAAAAGTCCAGATGTCAACCCACAACGGCACACATCTGGATGCGCCCTACCACTTCCATTCCACCATGAACCACGCACTGACGCCCGGCGGCGAGCCTGCATGGACGATTGATGAGGTACCGTTGGACTGGTGCTACCGTCCGGGCGTCAAGCTTGATTTTCGGCACTTTGAGAACGGATATGTTGCAACGGCTGCTGATGTGCATGCGGAGCTAAAACGCATTGGCCATGACCTACAACCACTGGATATCGTCATCGTGAATACGGCGGCTGGTGCGCGGTATGGCCAAGATGACTATACCGATACCGGCTGCGGCATGGGGCGAGACGCGACGCTTTGGCTGGTTCAGCAGGGTGTGCGGGTCACTGGCACCGATGGCTGGAGTTGGGACGCGCCGTTTTCAGCCACCGCGCAAAAATACGCAGATACGCCGGACCCCAGCATTGTCTGGGAAGGGCACCGCGTTGGGCGCGACATTGGCTATTGTCATATTGAGAAGCTGCACAATTTGGAGGACCTGCCCGCGACTGGGTTCGAGGTATCCTGCTTTCCGGTAAAGATTAAAGCGGCGTCTGCTGGATGGTGCAGGGCGGTTGCGATTTTTGACGTTTGAGAACGCACAGAATGGGCGCAAAAAAGCCGAGGCGGCGGTCGTATGACCACCGCCCCGGCTCCATTGTATTCAGCGAAGTCTACTTCTTGACGTAGTAAAGCATCAGCTGATTATCCGCACGCTGGACCAGCTCAATCTTGCTGGACACGCCCCATGCCAAGCCCTGCTGATGCAGGGGAACGTAGGCGATTTCGTCCGTGGTGATCTTGTAGGCTTGTTCGATCAGGTCCAAACGTGTCGCCGGATCATTTTCAACCAAAACCCTGGCCGACAATGCATCAACTGCAGGGTTGCAATAGCCACCCAGATTGAACGCGCCACCCTTACCTTTGTCATCCCGGCAGCCATGCAGATTGGTCAGCACATTCCAGGAGTCGAGGGAGCCAGGGGTCCAGCCAAGCAGGTAGAACGAGGTGTCAAAACCACCTGATGCCAGCACCTTAGCGAAATACTGGGCCTTTGGCTGAGCGTTCAGGTTAACCTTGACGCCAATACGCGCAAGCATGGCAACAGATGCCTGGCAGATCGCTTCGTCGTTGACATAGCGGTCATTCGGGCAATCCATGCCAACTTCGAACCCATTCGGGTAGCCTGCTTCAGCCAGCAGTTTCTTGGCACCTTCAGGATCATAGTCGTGGCGCTTGAAGCCAGCCGCTTTGTCAAACATGAACGGTGAGATCATGATGGCGGACGGGGTCGAGAGGTTCCGCATCACTTTCTTTTTAATCGCTTCAATATCAATGGCTTTGTAGAACGCTTCGCGGACACGGATGTCCTTGAACGGGTTCTTGCCTTTGACGTTAGAGTAAATCAGCTCATCGCGGCGCTGATCGAAGCCTAAGAAAATTGTCCGAAGTTCCGGGCCGGTCATCGCTTTTGTGGCGGCGTTGGCGTCAACGCGCTTAATGTCCTGCACAGGAACAGGGTAGACCAAGTCCATCTCGCCGGAGAGCAGGGCTGCGACGCGAGTCGCGTCAGAACCAATGGTCGAAAATTCGACGACATCTGCATTGCCTGGCTTGTCCGCAGCGTTCCACCAGCCGGTGTTGGCTTTCATCACGGTTTTGACGCCGGCTTCATGGCTTTCGATCATGTAAGCGCCTGTGCCGTTCGCCCGAAGCGAAATCGGCGTGGCGCTTTGGTCTGATGCGGAAGTGACGCGGACAGAATCGTTCGCTTCAGCCCATTCCTTGTCGATGATGCTCCAAGTCGCCCATTCGTAGTGCAGGATTGGGTTTGGTGAGGATAGGACAACATCCACAGTGTGGTCGTCGACTTTGACGAATTTTGCGTCTGCTGGGATACGGGTTTTGAGGTCCGAGCCTTCAGCGCGCACACGGTCTGCGGAGAAGAGGACGTCATCCGCCGTGAAGTCATTGCCGTTATGGAATTTTACGCCTTTGCGCAGCGAGAACCGCCAGCGCGTGGGTTCTAGGACTTCCCAGCCGGTCGCGAGGGCTGGTTGGATCTGCAGGTCCGGACCGCGCCGGATCAAACCTTCATAAACATTGCTCAACATGCTGAGCGTGAAGGTTTCATTCAGTGAATATGGATCCAAGGATTTGAAGGAACCTTGGAAGGCAAACTTGAAGTTAGTCTCCGCAGCCGCCGGCGTTGCGAGCAATCCAGCCGCGATGGCTGCGCCCAGTAAGCTTCGTCGCAATGACATCTGATACGTCTCCCTTTGTTATGAGCCGACACCATGGGGCCAGCGATTGGGAGCAAGTGTATGCCTGTTTTTGCTTTACGTATGTGTGGATTTTGAGAGGGTGTGGCAGCTAAACCTTAGGCACGATCTGCCCACGGCGGCGACAACCTGCGACCATGGTATTCTCAATCAAGCAGGCGATTGTCATCGGCCCGACGCCGCCTGGAACTGGCGTGATAGCGCCTGCCAGTTCAGCAGCTTCAGCATAAGCGACATCGCCAACGAGGCGACTTTTGCCATCTGCTTTCGGCACGCGATTAATGCCGACATCGATGACAACGGCACCCGGCTTGATCCAGTCGCCCCGGATCATTTCGGGTCGACCAACAGCAGCCACCAGAATATCTGCGTTCCGGCAGCGCTCACGTAAGTCTGCGGTGCGGGAATGGGCGATAGTGACGGTGGCGCTTTCGGCTAGCAGCATCGCCGCCATAGGTTTGCCGACGATGTTGGAGCGCCCGACGATCACAGCTTCTTTGCCCGAAATCTTGGTGACATCCCGGATCATCCGCATGCAGCCGGTGGGCGTGCAGGGTGCGAGTGCTGGCTCGCCCGTCCAAAGGCGGCCGACATTGACCGGATGAAAGCCGTCCACGTCTTTATCCGGGTTGATGGCGTTCAGGACGAGTTCGGAATTGATGTGGTCAGGCAAGGGTAGCTGCACCAAAATGCCATCTACGGCCTCATCGGTATTGAGTTTCTCGATCAGGGCCAGCAGGTCTGCCTCTGCCACCGTATCGGGCAGTTTATGCTCGAACGATTGCATGCCTGCACCGGTGGTGGCTTTGCCCTTGTTGCGAACATAGACCGCGCTTGCTGGATCTTCGCCAACGAGGACGACGGCCAAGCCGGGCTGAAAATCCAGGTCGGATACAGCTTGACCAACCCGTTCGCGCAAGGCGGCTGCGGTGGCTTTACCATCGATGATGTGGGCGTTTGTCATGGGGCGTCCTTAATCCAAGCAGTGATTCGGGCCGAAAGGTCGTTCGCCTCGCCGTCGAGCGCAAGTGTTTTTGAGCGCGCCTTAGCGCCGCTGGCCAAGAAGATGTCCCGCTTCGCTAGCCCTAATGATTTGGCGACATAAGCAATGACGGCTTTGTTTGCAGCACCTTCAACCGGCGGTGCTGTGATGCGGATTTTTAGGCGTGGTCGGCCGGTAGCGTCTGGCTCGACTTGGCCGAGCGCAGTTTTGTCAGCACCCGGTGCCACGCGAATATCCAGCAGTAGGCCGGATTTGGCGACGCGCCAAGGCGTCATGCCATCAGTTCATTTGGATAATTTTAGCGGCAACGTTGCTAAGAACGCCCTGCAGAAAGAAAATAAACAGAATCAATATGATCGGGGAGATATCAATCCCGCCAAGATCGGGCACGATCCGACGGATAGGCCGCAAGGCCGGTTCCGTCACCCGATGCAGGAAATACCCGATTGTCGAAACAAACTGGTTGCCTGTGTTGATAATGTTAAACGCGACCAGCCAGCTCAATATTGCCGAAATGATCAGCGCATAGATGAAGAGCTGGAGGGCGATCTGGATCACCTGAAGCAGCGGCAACAGCACGATATCCATGGGCGAAGGACCTTTTGGCTAGTGGATGCGCCGGAAGCTAACGGCGGCGCGGCGCTTAAGCAAGTAATCTAAGGCTAGGGGATACCACGCGACGATTTACCCAGTCCTAACTGGGCGCCTTGCGGTTTCACGCAGGCGCGAAACGCGCTATGCGATGCTCGAAAAACAACTGTTTAGGCGCAGACAAACCCTGCCATGACCTATTCCGATTCCCACCCTGCCTTGCTTCCAACAGGCTTAGCGGATGTCCTGCCGCCAGCGGCTGCGGCCCAGGCTGCGGCGTCCGTGTGCGCAATGGCCGTGTTTCAGCGGGAAGGCTACGAGCATGCAGAACCGCCGATGCTGGAGTTCGAGGATAGCTTCCTTGCTGGTGCCGGTGATGCGCTGACCCGCGAAACCTTCCGCATGATGGATCCGCAATCCCAGCGCATGCTGGCGCTCCGGTCTGACATGACCCCCCAAATGGCCCGGCTTGCCTCTACCCGTTTGGCCACAGCGCCGCGCCCATTGCGGCTTTGCTATGCTGGCTCAGTGCTGCGTGTTTCAGGCGGTAGTAGCGCGCGTGATCGGCAATTGCGCCAGGCCGGTGCAGAGCTTTTTGGCTCCCGCGCGGCGGAAGCAGATGCAGAAATCGTGCTGCTGGCCGTTGCGGCTCTCTCTGCGATTGGCATCAAGGGCATCAGCGTTGACTTGAATGTACCGCGAATGGCGGGCGATTTGACGGCTGATCTTGGCCTATCGTCTGCCGCTAAAGCTTCGCTAATGACCGCGTTAGACCGCAAGGACACAGCGGAAATGCGTCGTCTCGCACCTGCCGCTGCAGATATGCTGATCGCGCTCACAAAGATTGGTGGCCCAGCTGAAAGCGCATTGAAGGCCGCGCAAGCTATTGCTTTACCGGACGCGGCGGCGGAACGGTTGACGCGACTGGCAGAAATCACTGCGCTAATCCGTGCAGACGCGCCCGATCTCGACCTGACCATCGACTTTGTTGAACACCGCGGCTTTGACTATCACACCGGCGTTGCGTTCTCCCTGTTTGCTGCTGGTTATGACCGCGAGCTTGGCCATGGCGGTCGCTACCGCGCACCAGCGCTGGATAGGGACAATGGCGAACCGGCAGTTGGTTTTTCTTTGTTTATGGATGCTGTCGAAGCGGCGGCACCCAAGCCGGAATCGCCAGTCCGTGTCTACGCGCCGATTGGCATGAGCGCAGAAGATCGCCAGAAGATTCAAGCGCTTGGCTACGTAATCGTGCGGGCACTTGGCCCTGATACGGACCCTGCCGCGACCGCATCGGCTTTAAATTGCGATGCTTATTGGCGCGGCGACGACGTTATTTTCTTGAAGGATGAGTAGATTATGGCAAGCGTCGTAGTTGTCGGCTCCCAATGGGGCGATGAAGGCAAAGGCAAGATTGTTGATTGGCTGGCGGACCGGGCGGAGCTCGTCGTGCGTTTCCAAGGCGGCCATAACGCCGGACATACCATCAAGACCGGCGACACCACGTATAAGCTCAGCCTGCTGCCATCCGGCGTAACGCGAGGGACGCTTTCGGTTATCGGCAATGGCGTCGTGATCGATCCCTGGGCGCTGTTTGAAGAAATTGAGCGCGTGCGGGCGCAAGGCCTCACGATCACGCCGGAAGTTCTTCGGATCGCAGAGAACGCCACTGTTATTCTGCCGTTCTATGCTGAATTGGACCGGTCGCGGGAAATTGCGCGCGGCAAGGACGCCATCGGCACCACCGGCCGTGGCATCGGTATTGCCTACGAAGATAAAGTCGCGCGCCGCGCCGTTCGCGTCGTTGATCTGGCGGAGCGGGAGACGCTTGAAGCCAAGGTTGCCGCCCTGCTGCATCATCACAACGCCTTGTTGCGCGGCCATGGCCAGGAAGAGATCAGCGATGAAGGCATGATTGATAAGCTTCTTGCTGTGGGGGAGAAGCTTGCGCCCTTCGTTGAAGCCGCCTGGGACCGCGTTGAGAGCGCAGCCCGGAAAGGCACGCGGATGCTGTTTGAAGGGGCACAAGGTGCGCTGTTGGATGTTGATCATGGCACATACCCGTTCGTCACTTCATCGAACACGGTTGCCGGCGCTGCGGCGGTAGGGTCTGGGCTTGGTCCCCGGTCTGTGGGGTATGTTCTGGGTATCACCAAAGCCTACACCACGCGTGTCGGCGCTGGGCCATTCCCAACAGAACTGCTTGACGATATTGGCAAGGGCCTTGGCGAGCGGGGGCGTGAATTCGGCACCGTGACGAGTCGTGCGCGACGCTGCGGCTGGTTTGACGCTGTTCTGGTGCGGCAGACCGTCCGGACAGGCGGCATCGCCGGGTTGGCGCTGACGAAGCTCGACGTTCTGGATGGCATGGATGAAGTGAAAATCTGTGTCGGCTACGAAGACGCAGATGGCAACACCTATGACCACCTGCCTGCGTCCATGCGCTTGCAGGAGGCTGTACGGCCTATCTATGAAACCATGGAAGGCTGGTCCGGCACCACGCAAGGCGGGCGCAGCTGGGTCGATCTACCAGCGGCTGCGATCAAATATGTTCGCCGGATTGAAGAGTTGGTTGGTGCACCAGTAGCCCTCCTCTCCACGAGTCCAGACCGGGATGATACGATCATGGTGCACGACCCATTCTCTGACTGATCAGGAGCATCCATCATGGCCGCGAATACAGGACAAACGGGGCCGGATGACGCTTGGCTTGCGACCTATACCGATGCGGTGATTGAGCCTGACCTGCCGATCATTGATACGCACCATCATCTTTGGTTCCGCAATGGATACCTGTATTTGTTGCCAGAATTAGCGGCTGATATCGCGAGCGGCCATAACGTGGTCGCGACGGTCTATGCCGAATGCCATTCCATGTACCGCGTGGATGGGCCGATAGAAGAGCGCTCCCTTGGCGAGACTGAATTCGTGGCTGGAATTGCAGCTATGAGCGACAGCAGCACATTCGGCCCTGCGCGGGCCTGTGCCGCGATGTTCGGCAATGTGGATATGACGCTCGGCAGTGCGGTTGCGCCATTGCTGGAGCAGCACGTTGCGTTGTCTGGTGGGCGCTTTAGGGGTGTTCGTTATTCCACAGGTTGGGACCCGGCACCCGAAATCCACAATGTCGCCCCAGCCGCAAATATGCTGGCGGACCCACGTGTGCGGGAAGCCGTGGCAGTGCTTGATCGGATGGGCCTATCGCTCGATCTTTGGCTTTATCATCCGCAATTGGATGAGGTTGCGGCGCTGGCGGCAGCGTTCCCAAATTTGACGATCATTCTGAACCACGTCGGTAGTCCGATCCTTGGCGGCCCGTACCGGGATAAATTGGATGAAGTCCGCCGCGATTGGGAGGCTGCTATCCAGCGTGTGGCTGAATGCCCGAATGTGTTCGTAAAGCTCGGTGCAGTGCCCATGCGCCGGACCGGCGACAAGAGCATGCCACCCGGATCGGAGGAAGTCGCGGCTGCTTGGCAGCCCTATATCGAGCCATGCATCGAGGCCTTTGGCGCTGAACGCAGCATGTTCGAATCCAATTTTCCCGTGCAGAAGCGTTGGACCAGCTATCAAGTCACTTGGAACGCTTTCAAGCGCATTGCTTCCGGTGCCAGCGACACGGAGAAATCATCCCTGTTCGCAGGTACAGCCGCTGCGGCATATCGGATGGATGTGCTCTAAGAACTGGCCCTAGACGTTGCCGACCGGGTCTTTCGGCAGGTGCGTCGGCAGTCCGAGTGCATCCTCCAGCAGTTTCCCATAAGCCAGGGCCACGTCCTCCCGGCGTTGTGGCGCGATGATCTGCACACTCACTGGCAAACCTGCCTTCGTGAAGCCAGCTGGGATCGCCAGGATAGGGTTTGAAAGCGGTACGGTTCCCCAGCACTGATGAAACCAGCGCGGCGGGTTGGAGCCTGCCCATTCGTCTACATCAGCCCCGCCACGCAAGTCCTTGGCGAACGGGACCACGCCGACAGTTGGGGTAACGAGCGCGTCGAAATCCTCAAAGAACGTGGCCATGCGGGTATAGAGATCAGCTCGCCAACGCTGCGCTTCCGCCAATTGCTCAATCGTCATCTTGCGTGCAGCGTCGACGAGAATGCCATGGACGGGCTCAATTTTATCGCGGTTGGCATCCGCAAATTCGGCGCGCTCTGTCAGGTAATTAAAGCTGATTAGGCGTTGGAACAGAACATCGATCCGGCCAAAATCTGGGCGCGTTTCTTCAACTGCCGCACCCATGCCAGAAAACTTCTGGAACGCGGCGCGGGCTATAGCTTCCACTTCAGGATCAACGCCACCAAGCCCTAAGTCCGTGGCAAATGCGATGCGCTTTGGGGGGCGGGCTTCCCGGACGGCCTGTTGGAATTGGCCGGGAATTTCCTGTTGGGTTAGCGGATCATTGGGCGCATGGGCGGCCATGGCATCCAGAAACAGCGCCACATCGCCAACGCTTCTGGCCATCGGACCCTGAACGGACAGTGGGCTGAAGCCGCGTTTGGATGGCGCACGGGGTACCCGGCCAGGGCTTGGGCGAATGCCAACGACGCCACAGAACGCGGCTGGAATGCGCAAGCTGCCGCCAACGTCTGAACCATGGGCCAGCCAAACCTCGCCCGCGCCGACGGCTGCCGCCGCGCCTCCGGATGATCCGCCAGACGTGCGATTATGTGCATAAGGTGTGGCTGTCGCGCCGAACACGCGATTGTCAGACACAGGCAACATGCCGAATTCAGGTGAGTTCGATTTAGCGATCACAGTAGCGCCACGGCTTTCCAGCAGCGTCACCAGCGGGTCGGACTTCGTTGCGATATTGTCTTTGTAGAGCGGGCAGCCATAGGTCGTATGGAGGCCTTTTACGTCGATCAAATCTTTGATGGCGATGGGGAGACCTGCCAGGTCCGCTGGATGGTCGCTTGGCTTCACACCTGCCGACTCGCGCTTTTTCGCAGCATCCCGCGCTTGATCGAATGCTAAAATCGGCAGGGCGTTTAACTTAGGCTCAACGGCCTCTATACGCGTCGCTGCGGCTTCCACAAGCTCAGAAGATTTTATGTCGCCTTTGCGTAGTGCAGCTACTGCATCAACAGCTGAAAGGGTGATCAATTCATTGCTCGCCACGGCGTCTTCCCCCTAGATTTATAGCCTTACGAAAATTTAACCATAAAGTGGATTGGACATCCCCCGCCACCCCTAGTAAAACCCGCCCGCACGCGCCAGTTCGACCTGTCAAAGGGCCTGGTACGAGCGGGGCATGGAATCAGGCCTTGCTGCTGGACCAATTTCTGTTCAGGCGCGCTTTAAAAAGACTGCGCCGGGGAGGCGATACATGGCCGATATGATCGTGGCCGATCAGCTTGTGAAATCGTTTGGTGCGAAACGCGCCGTGGATGATGTTTCACTACAGGTTAGGCGAGGCGAAGTTCTGGGTTTTCTTGGCCCCAACGGCGCCGGTAAATCAACGACCATGAAGATGCTGACAGGCTTTTTGAAGCCAACGTCAGGTCGTGCTGAAATCATGGGCTTTGATGTGGCGGTTGACCCGATGTCCGCCCGTCGCCGCCTTGGTTATCTGCCAGAAGGTGCGCCGCTCTATCCAGACATGACGCCCTGGAGCCTGCTGCACTTCTGTGGGCGGACCCGCGGGATTTCTGGCTCGGAGCTTCGTCGGAAGGTTTATGCGTCCATCGCGCGGACCAATCTGGAAAGCGTCGTGGCGCAACCAATTGAAACGCTCTCCAAAGGTTTTAAGCGCCGTGTGGGTTTGGCCCAAGCGCTGCTGCATGACCCTGATGTGTTGATCCTGGATGAACCAACGGACGGCCTGGACCCAAACCAGAAGCACGAAGTCCGTGAGCTTATCCGTGAGATTGCGCCCGAAAAGGCAATCATTATTTCCACCCATATTCTGGAAGAGGTTGACGCGATCTGCAGCCGCGCGGTCATCATTGCAGATGGCAAGGTGATTGCGGACGGTGCGCCCGGCGAATTGGCCCAGCGGTCTGAAATATTCAATGCCGTCGCCGTAATGCTGTCAAAAGATGTGGCTGAGCGCGCCCGTGCGGCGCTTCAGCCGCTGGACGCGGTGAAGGATATTCGTGCCGTGTCCCAGGCTGATGGTCAGGCGAAGCTGATCGTCGCTCCGAAAGACGGTGCCATGATCTTGAACACCGTTGCAGGCGCGCTGGCGGATGCCGGTGTCGACGTGATTTCGGTAAGGCCGGAAGCCTCGGCGCTTGAGGATCTCTTCCGCCATCTGACGCTGAAAGGGGAGGCGGCCTGATGGGTACCTTGCTTACTGTCGCCCGGCGCGAATTCGCCGGATATTTCGCTACACCTGTTGCAGCGATCTTCCTGGTTATTTTCCTGGCTCTGGCCAGTGCCTTCACGTGTTTCGTTGGCTATTTCCTAGAGCGTGGGAATGCGGACCTGCAATCCTTCTTCATGTTCCATCCGTGGCTCTATCTGTTCATGGCACCGGCACTTTCCATGCGTCTTTGGGCCGAAGAACGCCGCCAGGGCACGATTGAGTTATTCCTGACCTTGCCGATCCCAGTATGGGCGGCAGTTTTGGGAAAATTCCTGGCAGCATGGCTGTTCCTGGGCCTTGCATTGGCGCTGACTTTCCCAATCTGGATCACGGTCAATGTCCTTGGCGAGCCAGATAATGGGGTCATTCTCGCAAGCTATTTGGGCTCATTTCTGATGGCTGGCGGGTACGTGGCTATCGGGTCTTGCCTCTCCGCTGCAACCAAGAACCAGGTCATCGCCTTCGTGGTAACCGTCACGGTTTGCTTCCTCATGACAGCTGGTGGTGCCGGGTTCGTTACGGACCTGATCAGCGAATTTATGTCTGACGACGCATTGAAGACCGTGGCTGGGCTTTCGGTCCTGCCGCACTTCAATCAAATCGTCAAAGGCGTGATTGATGCCAGGGATGTTGTGTATTTCGTGGCCCTGATGACGGCCTGGCTGCTGGCGACAATGGTCGTCGTAGATTCTAAGAAGGCAGGATAAGGCAAATGGCTATGGGTAAAAAAACCAACGGCGCACTTGGCCTTATTTCACTCGTCTTGATCGCGATTGGCTTTGTCGCGACGGTGACGCTGGCCAACAATGCACTGAAGTCCGCGCGGCTTGATCTAACCGAAGAAGGCCTGTTCACGTTAAGCGAAGGCACGCTCAACGTGATCGACAAGATCGATGAGCCGATCACGCTCCGCTATTATTTCTCTGGTCGTCTGGCCCGCGAAATTCCGCAGATCGGCATCTTGGGCGAGCGCGTCAAAGATATGCTGGAAGAGTTTGCGGCATACAGCAAAGGCAATATCCGGCTTCAGATTATTGACCCGCTTCCGTTCACGGATGAGGAAGATCGCGCGGTCGCCGTTGGCTTGCAGGGCGTTCCTGTCGATCAAACTGGCGAGACCGTGTATTTCGGCCTTTTCGGCGTTAACGCGACGGATCATCAACAGGTCATCCCATTCTTTGACGAAAAGCGTGAGCCGTTCCTGGAATATGATCTTGCGCGGATTGTCTATAATTTGGCTAATCCGAAGAAGCCCAAAGTTGGCTTGATTTCGGCACTGCCTATTGCAGGCTCCCAGTATTCCCGGGGCGCAGAGGGCGCACCGGATGACAGCTTTGTCGTGTGGTCCCAGGCGAAACAGTTCTTTGATGTTTCCGAAATCAGCCCAAGCGTTGATGAGCTGCCGGACGATCTGGACCTTCTGCTGATCGCCCAGCCACCAAGCTTGAGTGATGCGACGCTGTACGCGATTGATCAATTCTTGCTGAACGGCGGTAAAGTCGTCGCCTTCGTTGATCCGCATAGTGAGGCAGACGCCCAGCGCCCGCCGCAGCGTGGCGGTGCTCAACGTGTTGACTTCGGTTCGGCCGATAAATTGCAGAAGCTTTTCAATGCCTGGGGCATGGAAATCCCTGCGGACAAGCTTGTGGGCGACATTGCAAACGCGCGTAAAGTGCGCGCACCAAACGCCAGCAAGACCCGAATGCTCGCGATTGAATACCCGCTCTGGATGTCACTTCGCCGCGCAAACGTGAGCGAGACTGACATCACGACCAGCCAGCTGGATCAGTTGCACATTGCATCGCCTGGCCACATCAAGCCCTTTGGCGAATCTGGTGGCTTGACGATTGAACCGCTCATCCAAACCTCTCAAGATAGCGGATTGGTCGACTTGGCTCGAGCCCAGGGCCGTCAGCCGGATATCGTTGGTATCGCTAATGACATCAAGGCTGAGGGCAAATTCACGCTTGCAGCCCGCTTGACCGGTATTGCCCAAACGGCGTTCCCCGATGGCCCACCACGTCCGGCAGTGCTGGATGAGGAAGACGCCAAGGCTGAAGACAAGACCAAGGCACAAGAGAAGTTTGACGCTTCCAAAACGGCGCACAAAGCAAAGTCGGATGCGCCTGTCGGTCTCGTTGTCGTCGCGGATGTAGATATGCTGGCCGATGGGCTTTGGGTGACAGTGCAAGATCTGTTCGGCCAACGCGTCGCTGTGCCAAATGCCAATAATGGCGCATTTTTTGCCAACGTTCTGGAAAACCTGACAGGCTCAGCTGACTTGATCGGCCTGCGCAGCCGCGGTGGGTACCAGCGTCCGTTCACGATGATCAATGATATTCAGCGAGACGCGGAGCGTAAGTTCCGCGCCAAAGAACAGGAACTGTTGCAGGAGCTTGAAGCGGTTCAGAAGAAGCTGACCAATGTGAAGCGTGCCAGCGATCCATCTGGTAAGACCTCATTGGTGTTGACGGATGAACAACGGGCGGAGATTGACGCTGCGCAGCAACAAATGCTGAAGGTCCGCAAAGAACTGCGCGATGTTCAGTTTGCGCTTCGCAGTGACGTTGAAGCGCTGACGGGCAAGATTAAGGCTGCCAATATCGTTCTTATGCCGCTGATCATCGCAATTCTGGCACTGTTTGGCGCATTTCTGCGCAGCCAGCATCGTCGGGCCTTCCAGCGGGAATTCGCGAAAGCGGCCAAAACCAGCGAAGGGAGTGCCGCATGAACGCGCGCTTAGTCCTGATTCTCGCCGTCGTCGTCGCGATCATTGGCGGCGGCGCCTATTACTTCAACCAGGAACGCGAGAGCCTGCAGGCGACGGCCTATGAAAAAGGCCCGATGTTTGAAGGCATCGAAGCCAAAATCAACAATGTCGATACCTTTCGGATTGAAAGCCAGGAAGGCGGCATTTTCACGCTTGTCCGCGAGGACGAGCAATGGGTTATTCAGGAGCATTACGGCTACGCTGCGGATAATCTGCGTGTCACCGGCATTCTTAAGCGCATTGCAACGCTGGAAAAGATTGAGCCAAAGACCAAGAAGCCTGAAAACTACAAACGCCTCAGCGTCGATGACCCTGCGGATGAATTCTCACTTGCGACGCGGATGACGTTGAAAGCCGGTGATACAAAGGTCGCTGATTTCCTCTCAGGCCTAAATCGTCCTCCCGCCACTGGCGGCGGCGTATTCTTACGGAAGTTTGATGAGGCCCAGACGTGGCTGGCTGATGGCGAATTCAAGCCGAAGCGCCGTGTGCTTGATTGGCTGCAGCGCACGGTTATCGATATCGACGGACGCCGTATTTCTGGCGCGCGCATTCAGCACCCTGCGCTCGACAAAGATGGCAAACCGATGGGCGATGGCCCTACTGCGGACCTGATCCTGGTCGCTAAAGAGACGCCGGATCAGGAGAAGTATAGCCTTGGCGCTGCCATTCCCGATGGCTACAAGCCAAAGCCGGACCATGAGCTTTCGGCCATTGCGCGCATCCCGGACTTCCTCATTCTGGAAGATGTAAAACCCGTGGGCGAAATAGACTTGGTCGGCGCATCCACGACCCTGTACGAAACCTATGACGGTATTCGGGTGACCTTCCGGTCCAAAGCGCAATCTGACGGCAAAGTATGGACGACGATTGATGTTTCAGCAGCCGAACGCTGGCAGGGTCTCGATGCGTTTTTGGAAGCCAATAAGGGCAAAGACTCTGAAGCCGGCCGTATTGCTGATGAGTTCAAATCGCCGGAAGCTGTTACAGCGGAAATCAAGAAAATGTCTGCTGCAACAGATGGCTGGGCCTATCTCCTCACGGACTACAAGGCAAAACGCCTAACCGCCCGCACGCCAGACGTCATTGCAGCGCCAGACGCCAAACAAGGCCAGCCGAAGCAGTAGCGGCGTATTTATACGCTCTATGCAGACTGTGGCTTAAATCAGGGGATACTCATTATGCCTCAGCTGAATGCCTCAGCTGAATTTGAGCGACCTTGATGGAACGGACGGAATCCGTCTGTTCGACAATAATACCTATGGGGACCTTGGCCTCGGCGTTGATATCGCTGGAGACGTGAACGGTGATGGCTTTGCAGATTTTGTCATTACCGATGATTCTGGCGGGAGCGGCGGCGGCTTCCCGCTTGGTGAATCATACATCGTGTTTGGCAAAACATCTGGCTTTGATGCATCGATCGACGTTACTGGCTTAGATGGCGCAGACGGCTTCCGTATCATTGGGCGATCGGGGGCGTTTGCAGCAGGGGATGCAGCCAGCTTAAGCGGCGACATCAATGGTGATGGATTTGCCGATGTGATCATGACAGACGTTTACGCCAATGCGGGTGGCCTGACGAGTTCTGGTGAAACCTATGTTATTTTCGGGAAAGCGGGGCCGTTCCAAGCCGTTATCGATGCGGATGATCTTGATGGCAGCGATGGGTTTAGGCTCCAAGGGGAACGGCAATACGATACCTCCGGCCGAAGCGTTAGCATTGCCGGAGATATCAATGGCGATGGCTTCGCGGATCTTGTGGTCGGAGCGACTGGCGGCAATGATGGCGCAGAAACTAATGTAGGCCGAACCTTTGTATTATTCGGCGGCGCTGCGGCATTTGCCCAAGATATTAATCTCGGCAGTTTGGATGGAGCCGACGGGTTCTCGATCACTGGCGTTGATAAAGATGATTCCAGTGGGTTTTCCGTTAGCGGCGCTGGCGACATTAATGGCGATGGTCTGAAAGACCTGATCATCGGCGCATTTAACGCTAACCCTGGCGGCGATCTGCAGGCGGGCGAAGCCTATGTCCTGTTTGGGGCTAAGTCTTTTGCAGCTGATATCGCGCTAGACACGCTTGATGGTTCAAACGGTTTTCGCTTAGACGGCGTGGATACGTTTGATAGAGCGGGCTTTAGCGTGAGCGACGCTGGTGATTTTAACGGCGACGGGTTCGCTGATCTAATCATCGGCGCACCGAGTGCAGATACGCCTGACGCAAGCCTTTCTGGGGTAAGCTATCTGTTGTTTGGCAAAGCAGGTGGCTTTGCGGCGGCGATTGACCTTGCGACGCTGGATGGCGTAGACGGCGTTGAGATACTGGGCGATACAGCGATTGCGGGCTCAGGTTTTGGGGTTTCGTCCGCTGGTGATTTCAATGCTGATGGCTTGGATGACCTAATCATCGGCGCTCCGGGCGGGGCGAATAATGCAGGCGAAGCGATCATCCTATTTGGATCTAAGGCGGCCCTTGGCGCTACGCTTAGTATCGCAACACTGGATGGCGCTGACGGTGTTCGTCTGCAAGGTATTGCGGTTGAAGACTATGTTGGCAGTCGCGTTTCTGGCGGCGGAGATGTGAACGGTGACGGCTTCGATGATGTGATTATTAGCGGACCTGAAGCCGGTAATGATGAAGCTGGTGAGGGTTACGTTGTATTCGGGTTTGATACCGGGGCCATCACCCATGCTGGAACAGCTGCATCAGAGACAATAATCGCTAATGGCCAGGACAATGTGCTCCGGTTAGGGCAGGGCGACGATGTGTTCAACGCGGGCGGCGGGGATGACGTTGTGCGCGGCGGCGAAGGGCGCGATACCGGCTCGCTGGGCAGCGGTGACGATACTGGCTTTGGCGGCACCGGTGATGATGTTCTGAATGGCAAGTTGGGCGACGATTTCCTGCACGGCGACGCAGGCACGGACCGTCTTGTGCTCGGCTTCGGCGCTGATACCGCCTTTGGCGGAGAGGGTGACGACTTAATCTTCGAGCGTGCAGACCAGCTTGGGGCGGCGACAAGATTTTTGGCGGCGAGGGTGTTCGCGATACGCTCGTGGTCCAGTCGTCTGGCACCCTGGACCTGACCCTGCTCGATGTGTTCACGGGCATGGAGCAAGTGCGCGTGGCGGCAAATCAGCAAGTTACCTCCACTGACGACGACTTGTTCTATATTGGCCGCTCTGGTGCTGAAATATATGGTCTTGGCAGTGGCGATGATCTCGTTAAAGCGGGCGGTGGTGCGGATGTGATCCTGGGCGGAGCCGGTGCCGACGTACTTTTGGGGCAAGGCGGCGATGATGTGATCAATGGCGGTGTCGGTGCGGACAAGATGGCGGGGTCCGGCGGTGCCGATACGTTTGTGTTTGCACCGGGCGATGGCGTTGATGTTGTATTCGATTTTACCGTCGGGACGGACAAAATCGATATCAGCGCCTATGGGTTCGTTGATTTCGCCGGTGAAGTGCAGCCCTTGATTGAACCTTCGGGCAGCCGTGCGCTCATTGATTTTGTTAGTGAGGGCTTGGTTATTTTGAACGGCGTTAGTGTGGCTGAGCTTGGAGAAACAGATTTCATTCTGTCGTGACCATCCTGTAGGCTTTGCCCCTGAACCTGGGGAGCAGAGCATATGCATGTCGGTGTCGCGTTGTTTTTTACGGCGGAGTCAATCCGTGCGGCTGATTTAGGATTGGCGTTGGAAGAGCGCGGATTTGAATCGCTGTGGGCACCGGAGCATTCGCACATTCCACTCTCGCGCGGGTCTGAATGGCCCCAGGGTGGGGAATTGCCCCGTAAATATTTCCAGGCTATGGATCCGTTCGTCACACTGACTGCAGCCGCGACCGTTACGACGCGGCTGAAACTTGCTACCGGCATTTGCCTCGTGCCGCAGCGGGATGTGTTTCAAACGGCAAAGTCCGTCGCAACACTCGACCTGATGTCCGAAGGGCGGTTCTTGTTTGGCATAGGGGCCGGGTGGAATGCGGATGAAATGGCGAACCACGGCGTCGACTACAAAACACGCATGAAACTGATGCGGGAGAAAACCGAGGCCATGCGCGCCATCTGGACGTATGAGACGCCAGAATATGGCGGTGACATGGTCGAGTTCGGGCCGATGCAAACGTGGCCTAAACCGGCCCAAGCTGGCGGCCCACCAGTTTATGTTGGCGGCGCATTTCCCTACGGTGCTCGGCGCGCGCTTCGGTATGGCGACGCATGGCTGCCGCATTCTAAGCGCCCGCACTATCACATCCTGGATATGATGCCGGAATATCGCGCCATGGCGAATGAGGCTGGTCGCGATATTCCCGTCACAGTGTTTGGCGGGGAGCCGGAGCCAGACATGCTGAAGCGCTACGAAGATGCTGGCATTGAACGGGTTGTCATCAACCTTGACCCAATGGACCGGGACAGCAGCCTCACCAAGTTGGATGAATGGGTGAAGGTAGGGGTTTTGCGGGCAACCTAACACGCTCAAAGGTAGGTGTTCACTGCCGCTTAAGGTTATCACACGATGCTAGGGATACACATGCAGGCATCCCAGAATCAGTGATTGATATGCAAATTCGGCACAATCAGCCCGCTAGCGATGGCCACGACATACTGCATGCCGGGCAACCCGATATGCAGGAACGTTATCAATTTATTGGCCTAGCAAACAGTGACCTCCGTGAGTTGCAGGCATTCTGGCCAACACTCGAGGCTGCGCTGCCGGAGGTGCTTGATGCCTTCATTGCGCATTCAATGAACGTACCGACTGCTGCGCGGCATTTGCGCGGTAACGAGGACAAGTTTCGCAAGAGCCAGGCAATGCATTGGCGGGCGATGTTCACAGGTGGCTTCGATGCCAGTTATATCAGCACTGCCGAGAAAATTGGACGCGCCCGTTACCAGAGCGGAATGGAGCCACGTTGGTTCATTGGCAGTTATGCGACTTTTCTGAACTTAATTGGCAGCGTGGCGCTGCGTAAGTACCGCCGTAAGCCCGAGCGCCTTAAAGCAGTATCAGAGGCTGTACAGAAAGCTTTGATCCTGGATATGGATGTCGCGATGTCCATTTATTATGAATAAGCTGCGTCAGAGCGAAATGCATTGGTTCGTGAGCTTTCTGCCGAAATGTCTTCCGGGTTGGGTGGGCTTGTTCATGACATTATGGGGCAAACAGCAAAACTTGATCATGCAGCCCGTGCAGCTGCGGACGCAGCACAGGCAACTGAAGGCCTTTCAACCGAAGTCGCGAGTGCAACTGTTCAAACATCAGAAAATGTGAATTCGGCAGCGGCAGCAGGTGAAGAACTGGCATACGCTATTCAAGAAATTAGCGCGCAAGCCGTTCGCTCCGAAGCAATCGTGCGGGAAGCGATGGAAAAGGCCGAGGCGACACAGGAAACAGTGCGAAGTCTGGCTCTTTCCGCCCAGAAGATTGGAGAGGTCGTGAAACTCATCAGTGGGATCGCGGCACAGACCAACCTGTTGGCATTGAACGCAACCATCGAAGCAGCGCGTGCGGGCGAGGCCGGACGTGGATTTGCTGTCGTTGCCGCTGAAGTGAAGGCTTTGGCGGCGCAAACAGCGGGTGCTACCGAGGACATTTCCCGACAGATTATCGAAATTCAGGGTGTGTCTGAGCAAGCGGGCGGTGCGATTTCCAGCATTGGAGACACTATTTCCAGCGTGAATGAGGCGACGACCTGCATCGCCGCCAGCATTGAAGAGCAAACCGTCACAGCACGCGGGATTTCTGAAAGTATGCACGAGGCGTCAAAGGGGGCAGCGAGCGTTGCAGAAAATTGCGCCGCAGTGAATGAACGTGCTGGTGTTACGGATGAAGCGTCTGAGTTGATCCTCAAATCGGCGGACGATCTGCGCGACGTCGGCACGCGCTTATATGCCGGCATTGATGAGTTCATTAAGAACTTGGACGCAGCATAACCGATATCCGCTAGGTTGCCCTTGCCACATGGCGTCTGTTTGCCCATGTTCTGAGGAACACATCTTCAGCATTTCGGAAGTAAGCGGCAATGGAAATTACGACTGGCGACGGCACAGCCCCACAGGCGAGCGGTGCGAGCCCTTTTATCAAAGATAGTGGCGTCGAAACGTTCATGGCGGACGTGATCGAAGCATCCATGGAAGTTCCCGTAATTGTGGACTTTTGGGCACCTTGGTGCGGTCCCTGCAAACAGCTGACGCCGATCCTGGAAAAGGTGGTGAATGCTGCCCAGGGCAAGGTCAAGCTGGTTAAGATCAACATCGACGAGAACCAGCAGATCGCGCAGCAGATGCAGATCCAGTCAATTCCGATGGTCTATGGCTTCAAGCAGGGCCGACCGGCGGATGGTTTCCAGGGTGCGCTTCCGGAAAGCCAGGTGCGGTCTTTCGTTGAAAAGCTTGTTGGCAGCGAAGTGAAAAGCCCGATTGAGGAAGCTGTTGAGCAAGCCCTCGCGGCAATCGAGGCGGATGACTTTGAGACGGCAGGCGCAATTCTGGCCCAGGTGCTGCAACACGAGCCGGGAAATCCATTCGCCCTGGCTGGTCTGGCCCGGGTTGCTTTGGCGGATGGCGACATTGAAAACGCCGCTGCATTCGTGGAACGCATTGCGGAAGCCGACCGCAGCGATCCGTTCGTTGCCGGTGCAATTTCTGCTGTAGACTTGGCAGGGCAGACGGCTGGCGCTGACACGTCAGAGATCGAAGCGCTTCGTGCCGCCGCTGATGCTGACCCGAAAAACCATCAGGCGCGGTTTGATCTTGGAATGGCATACTTCGCAGCAGATCAGCGGGAAGAAGCTGGGCAGGCCATGCTCGACATCATCGCTGCAGACCGGACCTGGAATGAAGAGGCGGCCCGCACGCAGCTTCTGAAGTTCTTTGAGGCCTGGGGTCCTATGGATGATGCATCCAAGGCTGCGCGACGTGGCCTCTCCTCCATCCTGTTCTCCTAATCCTTCGCGGAGCCAGCGGCAATGACGAATGATCCCTTGGCGCTCGCCCTGCCAGCGATAACGCCAATATTCCCCCTCACGGGCGTTCTATTGCTGCCGCGCGCACGCTTGCCGCTGCAGATATTTGAGCCGCGCTACAAGGCGATGATGCAGGATGTGATGCAAGCGGATCAAGTAATCGCAATGATCCAACCACGTGACCCGGAAAGTGTGGGCGACGCGCCAGAATTGTATGAAGTCGCTTGCCTGGGCCGGATCATCGAGCACGAGGAGCTAGAGGATGGGCGCTGGACACTCACGCTAGAGGGCGTCATCCGTCTGCGTATTCAGGAAGAGCTTGCGGAGAAGGACGGTTATCGCCGCGTCCGCGCCGACTATTCTGAATTTTCGGAAGACATCACGAAGGCCGTAGAGACAGAGCTTGATCGGGATCGGCTGCTGGCGGCACTCGGCGGTTACCTGAAAACCCAGGGGCTTGGCGCGGACGAAGATGCGATTGGCCAACTGCCAGATGAGCCGCTGGTGAATGCGCTCGCTATGGCATGCCCGTTCCTTCCAGCGGAAAAGCAGGCGCTTCTGGAAGCGCCGAGCTTCCAAGCGCGTGCCGAATTGCTGGAAGCGCTGATGCAGCTCGCCATTGTGCCAAACGCCGCCAATGATGATGAGCCGCCGACGGTCAACTGACGGCACGCGCTGAGAGCGGCTGACTAAGAGGATAGGTCAATGGGTTATGAGCATATCGTTGTTGAGCGAGACGGTCCGGTAGCGCTGCTGACATTCAACCGGCCAGACCGCCTGAACGCATTCCATAATCCGCTCATGCACGAAACCTTGGATGCTGTCGCAGAATTGGATGCCGACCCAGCCGTTCGCGCCATAGTGGTGACCGGCGCTGGCCGGGCATTTTCTGCGGGTTTTGATTTGAAGGCGGCGGCTGAGAATCCGAAGTCCGATATTGAAGACTGGGAGCAGCAAATGCAGCTCCAGTTCGATTTCATCATGCAATTCTGGCATGCGAAAACGCCAACGCTATCTGCAATCCACGGCTACTGCCTCGCTGGAGCCTTCGAGCTGATGCTGGCGACTGATATCACGATCGCAGAGCCTGGAACCAAGCTTGGTGAGCCTGAAGTCCGCTTCGGCACCGGCATTGTCGCCATGTTGCTCCCGTGGGTGACGGGGCCAAAGCAGGCCAAGGAAATTCTGCTGACGGGGGAGGATAAGCTGGATGCAGCAGAAGCCGTCACCATGGGCATTATCAATCGCGTGGCACCAGAGGGTGAGGCGCTGCCTGCGACACTGGCCAAAGCGCGGATGATCGCCAACGCATCTGAGCGGTCCGTCACGCTCACCAAGCGGGCGATCAATCAAACCTATCAAGTGATGGGGATCGATACAGCACTCCGCACCGGGTTGGATATCGATGTGCTGCTGAATGCAGGCGGCGGCCCGGAAAAGCGCGAGTTTGCGCGTATCCGAGATGAACAGGGCCTGAAAGCCGCACTCGCATGGCGAGATGCGCGGTTCAAAGACGCCTGATCAGGTAAACCTTTCTAGGTTGACCAGGCTGGCGTCGGTGCAAGCTCTGGCCATGCAGCAGGGCGCGCGGCTTTGGCGGCTGCCTCAGTCTCTGGCAGGCTCGCATCCCAATCCTGACCAGCAATGCGCATGCCTGTGAAATCCCGTGGTGCGCGGCTCGCCATCCAGCGGATCGGTGGTCCCATAACGCCAGGCTTCAGCATTTTATCACGCGGAATGCCGGATGCTGGAGAGACGAACGGTGTATCTGTTGCGCCGCCCGGCACCAATACATTCACCGCGACGCCATCCGCAGCAAATTGCTTGGCCCAGATGGCCGTCATGCTCTCCAACGCTGCCTTCGTTGGGCCATAGGGTGCCACGCGGTGCATGGTGAAATAGCTGGTCGTCACCATCACAATTTGTCCGCGCGGGCTTTGTTTAAGGTGCGGCATGGCGGTTCTGCTCATGGCAAGTGGGCCGCGAACATTCACACGGAAGAAATTGTCCCAGACCTCATCAGTGAGTTCATCCAGGTCTGGCAGGCGCGTTTCGCCGTCTGCCCGCAGTGATCCCATGCCGATGCCAGCATTGTTGATCAGAATATCCAACCGTCCCGTTGCATCCACAGCAGCCTGCACGGCAGCGGCGCAACTGGCAGTGTCGGCGACGTCCGATTGAAACGTGTGAATGTCGCCGCCCATATCCGCCTTTAGACGTTCTAACGCCTTCGGGTCTCGGTCCGCTGCGACGCAGGTGACGCCATCCTGGCGCAAGGCGTCGATCATGGCGCGGGCAAGGCCACCAGCACCTCCGGTGATCAGGGCAGTCAAGGGAGCAGATGTCATGGGAAAGCTGTCCTAGAAGTTAAAAAGATCAATGCCCGCAGTCGTGGTGCGGATACGGTACAGGCTGGTTGAGGCAGTCAAATACAGTGAATGCAGGTCGTCGTCGCCCCAAGTGAAATTGGCTGTGACTTCAGGCATGCAAATGCGGCCAAGCGGCGTCGCATCAGGTGCAAATACATGCACACCGCCGGGACCGGTGCAAAATATATTGCCCGCTGCATCCATTTTCATACCGTCTGGCGCGCCGGGGCCATCGCCTTTGGGGGCTGCCCACACGCCGCCGCCCGTCACAGTATTGTCGCTTGCCACATCAAACACGCGAATGTGGGCGTTATCGGTGTCATTCACGAATAGCTGTGTGTGGTCCAGATTGAAGCAGAGCCCGTTCGGTTGGCCGAAATCATCCGCGATCAAATGCAAGGTGCCATCGGGTGCAATCCGATAGACGCCTTGGAAATCGAGGTCCTGATCGCGGAGGACGCCGAAGCCTTCCATCCGGCCATATGTCGGGTCCGTAAACCAGATGGATCCGTCGCTGCCGACAATAATATCATTTGGGCTGTTTAGCTCTTTGCCTTGCCAATGGCTGGCAAGCACGGTGATGGTGCCATCTGCTTCCGTGCGCGTGACGCTGCTGCTGGCATGCTCACATGTCAGCATCCGCCCGGCCTGATCATGTGCATTGCCGTTTGCCTTATTGCAGGGCTGACGGAATGTTTCGACGCCTCCTGCAGCACTCCACCTGCGCACGATATCGCCCGGCATATCACTGAATGTCAGGTGCTGCGCTTGGGGGTGCCAGATTGGGCCTTCGGTGAAAATGAAGCCGGTTGCGACCTGCTCCAATGCTGCATCTTTAGCAATGACATCCGTCATGCGGGGATCAAAAATTTCGACTGCGGTCATCCTGTCGCCCTCTTCTGATTTCATGGTTATGATTGGAGCAGGCATCACCCGAGATGAAAAGAGCGCCCAATGCCAGATGACGGAATTATGCACGGCTCCCACTGGGGCGCTTTCAGGGCGAATGTGGAGGACGGCCGCGTCGTCGGCGTAACGCCGTTCGAGGATGACAAAGACCCGTCGCAAATTCTGGATGCTATTCCAGAGATGCTCTACGGCCCAACCCGCATTGCGGAGCCGCATATGCGGAAGTCCGTGGCGGAGCATGGCCCGGGTGCTAATCCAGAAGGCCGGGGGGCGGAACCATTTGTGCCAGTCTCCTGGGATCAGGCATTGGATGTGGTCGCTGCAGAATTGCGCCGCGTAAAAGCAGACCACGGCAATGAGGCGATCTTTGCCGGGTCCTATGGCTGGTCATCTGCTGGCCGTTTCCATCATGCGAAAACGCAGATGCAGCGCTTCATGAACCTGTTTGGCGGGTTCACAGGCCAATTGCACAATTACAGCTACGCAGCGGCCTTGGCCGTGTTGCCGCATATCCTTGGCTCTGCAGAAGCGTCTCAAGGCCCGGTTAGTGATTGGGATGGCTTGCTGCGGGAAAGCAAGTTTATTCTCTGCTTCGGCGGCATGCCCTTGAAAAACGCGCAGGTGGACGCAGGCGGTGGCGGTTCGCACACCATGGCCAACTTCCTGAAGCGGGCCGAAGACCAAGGCATTCGCTTCGTCAATGTGTCTCCGGTCCGTGAAGATTTAGAAGGCGTGCCAAGTGCCGAGTGGATTCCAATCCGCCCAGGCACCGACACGGCCATGATTTTGGCGATGGCGCATGTGATCGCAAGCGAAGGCAAGGCGGATCAGTCATTCCTCAATACATATTGCGTCGGCTATGAGCGCTTTCTAGCCCATGTCATGGGGGAAGATGGCAGCCCGGCTAAGACGCCAGACTGGGCGGCGGAGATCACCGGTGTTCCGGCAGACACAATTCGTGCATTGGCTTTAGCGCTCGTTGAAACGCGTAGCTATATCAACATGGCCTGGGGCATTCAGCGCGCTGATTATGGTGAGCTGCCGTTCTGGGCCGTGGTTAGCTTGGCCGCGATGGTCGGGCAGATTGGCCAGATGGGTGGCGGGTTCGGCTTTGGTATGGGCAGCGTCAACGGCATGGGCAACCCACGCGAGCGCACGCCTTCACCAACATTGCCCGCAGGCGTCAACAGGTCTGATAGCTGGATTCCAGTTGCACGGATCGCAGACATGCTGCTGCATCCGGGTGAAACCTATGACTTCAACGGCGAAGAGCGCGTTTATCCAGATACACGGCTGATTTATTGGTGCGGCGGCAATCCATTCCATCACCACCAGGACCTCAATCGCTTGGTCGAAGCATGGCGCCGGCCTGAAACGGTGATTGTTCAGGATATCTGGTGGACAGCGACCGCTCGTCACGCAGATATCGCCCTTCCCGCAACAACGACGCTGGAACGGAATGATGTTGGTTCCGGCGGTCGCGACCCTTACATTATCGCCATGCACAAAGCGGCGGAGCCGGTGGCGCAATCCCGGTCAGACCACGATATTTTCACTGGCCTGTCAGACCGTATGGGCTTCAAAGACGCCTTCACCGAAGGCCGAACGGAGCGCGAATGGCTGGAGCATATCTACAATGTTTCCCGCCAGCTGGCGTCACGCCGTGGTGTCGAGATGCCTGGTTTTGACCAGTTCTGGGAGAATGGCCACTTCAAAGTGCCGAAGCCTGCTGAACCGTTCGTGATGCTGAGCGATTTCCGCGCTGATCCCGATGAACGCGCGCTCAATACGCCATCCGGCAAGATCGAATTGTTCTCAGAGCGCGTTGCGGGCTTTGGGTATGATGACTGCCCAGGCTATGCCGCATGGCGGGAGCCAAAGGAATATCTGGGCTCCCCGTCTGCCGCTAAGTATCCGCTGCACATGCTCTCCAACCAGCCGAAAACGCGCCTGCACAGCCAGATGGATGCAGGCGGTGCCAGTCGCCGCTCGAAAATCAAAGGCCGGGAGCCAATGTGGATCAATCCCGATGACGCCACTGCTCGTGACCTTAACGACGGCGACGTGGTCCGGGTATTCAATGACCGTGGCCAAACGCTTGCAGGTGTCATTGTTTCCGACGTCGTGATGCCCGGCGTCATTCAGTTTCCAACTGGAGCCTGGTTTGACCCGCTGGACCGGAAATCCCCCGGTGCTGCATTGGAAAAACACGGCAACCCCAACGTCCTCACCCGCGATGAGGGCACCTCAAAACTCGGCCAAGGCCCGTCAGCACACTCAGCGCTTGTCGAGGTCGAGCTTTATGACGGCGACTTACCCGAAGTCACCGTCCACCAAAAGCCTGTCTGAAGGAGCACACTGATCATGAACCCCGTACTTGGCCTGGATCATTGCATTATCGCCGTTGAGGACCTTGAAGGGTCGCGGCAGGATTATGAAAAGCTTGGGTTTACGTGTGCGCCGCTTGGCAATCACCAGAACCGGGCGACGGCGAACCATTGCCTTATGTTCCCGGAAACTTATCTGGAACTGCTTGGCGTTAATGAGCCTGAGAACCCAGATGGCGGGCTGCGCGATAAATTGGCAGCCCGGGGTGAGGGCCTGCATCGTTTGGCGCTTGGTACGCCGGATGCTGACGCTGTAAAGGCTCAAGTGGAAGCGCTTGGCGTGCGTACAGACGGGCCGAATGACCTGGCACGGCCTTCGAAAGAGCCGGAAGGCATGGTCAAGTTCCGTAATCTCTTCCTGGAACCGGATGATCTGGGCGGCATGCCTGTATTTATGTGCGGCCATAAAACGCCGGAATTGATGCGCAATGAGCGGCTGCTCACCCATAAGAACGGTGCGAACCGCTTTGCTGGAATTACCGGTATCGCTGCTGATCCCATGGCCACAGCGCTTGAGCTTGCAAAGCTGTTCGGTAAGGCGTCCATCACCGAAACGGCGTATGGCGTTGAGATCGACAGCGGACGCGGCTTCATTCGCCTGGCTACTGACGCCAGCATTGGTGATTCCCATACTGGCCTTGCAACCCATCCGGCGGCAGAACGGCCGATCTGGCATGTGCTGACCATTGGTGTTGATGATCTGGATGCGACGGCGGCTTATCTGGCCAGCGCTGGCGTCAACGCTGAGCGGATAGGCGATGTTGTCAGGGTGAAGCCGGCTGATGCGCGCGGTCTCAACCTAGAATTCATTGCCTAACTATTGGCTTTGACATCGTTCCTGCTGCTCAAGCTAAACAGGCGACCCTATGACCACTGATCCAGCCATCCTTCGCCGTCAAGTCAAAGCGTTGGTATTCGACCAATACGGCACCGTCGTCGACATGCAGGGCTGTTTGGTGAAGGTTGCGACGCCTTTCCTGCAAAAGAAGGGCTGGGAGGGTAAGCCGAATAGCTTTGTCACGTGGTGGCGGCGCACGCATTTCGAAAATTCGATGATCGATGCACTCTGCGACCGCGGCCACACGCCATATCGCCAGATCGGGCACCGCGCGGTCAGCCACGTTATGGACCGTGCGGGCATTACTTATACCCAGGATGAGGTTGAGTGGCTGGTGAGCGAGATTGAACGTCTCAAGCCGTTCCCAGACGTATTGGAGGCGCTTGGCAAGCTGCACAAGCTTTACAAGCTGGCGATCCTCTCCAATGGCGACAGAGACATGCTGGAGGCGGCTAAGCCTCATATTGGCTTCCCGTTTGATAAGGTGATGTCCGTTGAAGAAGCGGGCTATTTCAAGCCGCACTGGAAAACCTATGCCAAGGCGGAGGAGCTTCTGGATATCGACCGGTCTGGTATCCTATTCGTCGCCAACCATGCATTCGATTGTGTTGGGGCAAAGTCTTTCGGCATGCGGACAGTCTTTATTGACCGCCGCAAGCGTCCGTTTGGGGATTGGCCGGAGCAGCCGGATCTGATTGTTAGTGATTTCGCAGAATTGGCTGAAGTGCTCGGCTAAGCCGTTTCGATCGCTTTCAGATCAACCACCTCATAACTGTGACCGAGCGCTTCAACAAAGCGTAGCAGGTCTGCTTTGGCGATCGTTGTTGTCATCGTGTTGTCGAGTGGGTGGAAGTTCAATGGGTCTACCGCCAGTAGGTCTTGGTCAAACAAGGGCGTGATGGAGCCGGGCTCAGCGTTGATCAGCGCGAACGGCGTTACCGCACCTGGGATCACGCCCAGCATTTCCATCAGCAGTTCCGGCTTGCCAAAGGATAGATTGCCAGCACCGATCATCTTGGCGAAAGCTTTAAGGTTTATTGGCGCAGATTCCTCCGCCACCAACAGCCATATCCGGCCCTTTTTATTCTTCAGGAACAAGTTCTTCGCGTGACCGCCATCTAGCGCGCCACGCAGGGCCTTGGAATGATCCACGGTGAACAACGGCGGATGGTTGATGGTCTTGTAAGAAATATCGAGGCCGTCAAGGCGCTCAAATAGGTCTGCAGGCGTCTTAGGGCCAGCCATGGGAGCGATTTAGCGGCCCCAGGTGCGGTATTCAGCGCTGTCGATGTGCACGAATCCGGATCGGCTGTATTTGCCAACACCGCCCAGCTTCATTGCTTTTGCAGCGCGAGCGATAGAATTCACGGAATAGCCGTCGATCTTAATGTCGATGGCCATGCCTTTGACGTGATAGCTGTTTCTGGCAACGCCGCCAGATTTCCGTGCCAGCATGGCGTTTGTCGCGGGGCTGCGGTAGCCGGAAACGATCTTGATCGGCTTATTCGTGCCCAGCCAGCGGCGGACAGAATATAAATAATCGATAACTTGTGGATCCATTGCGCGGCTTTGATCGTTACGCCAGTCACGCATGATCGAATTAATCTTCCGGAGGCTGTTCCTGGAATACTTATTCCCGACCCGATAAACCACACTCAGTTTTTCGCCCGTGTGTGTCTCCACCAGCTTAAGAGAACGGCGTCCGCGCGCGGCTTCCGCATCGTCTGGTGTAAGCCCAACGATACCGGCTGCGCCGACGCCTGCCGTGAGAGCAAGGAGTTTGCGGCGCGAGATAATACGCTCTTCGAGTTCTTCGTGGTCCAAGAAATCCTCCGTCGCCATGAAATGGGGCGCGCTCAGTCGCTATAGATACGCCCACATGGTTTTGAAACGGTTACCAGACTAGATATAGCCTTGCCAAGTCTTTGTTGGCGCCACAATTACGTTTCGAGCGGTAATGTTGCCGCAGTGAGCCATTTTGCGACAGCTGCGGGAACCTGTGGGCCGACTAAGGCTTTTACCTGGGCATGATAGGCATTTACTTGGCTCTTTTCTTCGTTGCTCAATAAGCCTGAATCAATCAGTCGCCGGTCATAAGGTGCGAAAGTGAGCGTTTCGAACCCAAGTGAGTCCCGCTCGCCACCAAAGATATCCACAGGTTCCGTTAAAATGAGATTTTCTATGCGGATGCCAAAAGCGTCCGTTTTGTAGTAGCCGGGCTCGTTTGAAAGGATCATGCCCGGCTCCAGTACTGCTGACCCGGCCTTTGAAATCCGTTGTGGGCCTTCGTGCACGGATAGATAACTGCCAACACCGTGGCCTGTGCCGTGGTCAAAATCGAGCCCTGCCGCCCATAGCGGCGCGCGAGCCAAGCTGTCTAGTTGCGCTCCTGTGGCACCATTAGGGAACTTGGCGGCGCTCAATGCGAGATGCCCTTTGAGCACCAACGTATAAGCCCGCCGCATTTCATCTGTCGGTGCGCCGATGGCAATTGTGCGGGTGATATCCGTTGTGCCATCCACAAATTGCCCGCCTGAATCGACTAAGTAGAGTGAACCTGGCTCCAGCTCCCGATCACTTTCGGGCGTCACGCGGTAATGGACGATGGCACCATTCGGCCCAGCGCCCGAAATCGTTGGGAATGAGAGGTCGCGGAAACCTTCGAGTTCTCGTCGATATGCTTCCAATTGGTCTGCAGCCTGCAGTTCCGTAACACCGCCGGCTTGTGCCTCTGTATCCAGCCAATACAGAAAACGGGCGATAGCGATTGCGTCCCGGAGATGTGCTGCGCGGGTTCCAGCAATTTCAGCCGCATTCTTCCTGGCCTTGGGCAGGCTTGTCGGATCATCGCCAGATATGGTCTCCGCACCATTTGCTTCCAAGATTTGGCTGGTGGCGGCTGGTGCTGACCTGGGAACCAGCACGCGCTTGCCTTTGAAGGCTTCGAGTGCTGTTGGAAACTGTTCAAACGATTGAATATCCACCTGATTGCCGACCCATTCCCGCACGCCGCCATCCAGCTTTGCAGCGTCTACAAACCAAGAGACGCCAGCGTCGGCACCTAGGATTGCGAAGGAGAGGGGCAGGGGTGTGTGGTCCACATCGCCGCCGCGCACATTCAGCAACCATGCAACGCCATCGGGCGCCGTCAGGAGCGCCGCATCCAGGCCTTTGCCCGCGAGATCGGCTGCGAGCCGCGCCCGCTTGTCGGCAGAGGCTTCACCGGCATATTCCAGCGGATGCGGGGTGATGGGTGCTTGCGGCGGGGCTGGGCGATCTGCCCAAACGGCGTCTACGAGGTTCTGCGGCGCTGCTGCAAGGTTGCCGCCCGCTTTCGCCGCCGCTTCCTTGAATTTCTTGACCTCGCCTGGCGTAAGTAGCCAAGGGTCGTAGGCCAGCACATCGCCCTTGGCCAAGTTTGCAGCGACCCAATCATTGGCGGGCTCTTCAATACTATGGTGGGTTTCAAAGATATCGGGGTCAGTTTCCTGGGTGAGCTGTAGCGTATAGCGGCCATCAGAGAACACGGCGGCTTTCTTCTGCAATACGACGGAAATCCCGGCCGATCCTGTGAAGCCTGTCAGCCACGCCAGCCTGTCAGCGGAAGGTGGCACATATTCGCCTTGAAATTCATCCGCGCGGGGCTGAATCCATCCAGCGAAGCCATTGGCCGTGAGCGCCTCCCGCAGGGCTTTGATACGCGCTTTCGTCATAGCTGCAGCTCCTTAAACGCAGATATGCAAATTTGGCATGCTGCATTGCAATATCTGCGATTCATTTTACGAAAATTAGGCGTATGTATATCGCAATGGAAGCGCCCTGGACACATTAGGGATCGCCCAAGGGGGCGTACATAAGTCGGGCGCAGGAGAAAGATGATGACGATGCAAGAACAAATCCTGGAATGTCGCCGGCAAGATGCTCAATCTCTCCGCGCGATGATCGCTAATCTTTGGCAGCGGATGACAGCTGCGCATAATCCCGGGCTCGACGCCATGGAAGCTGCGCGGTTGGATTGTGAACGTCAGGATGCCGCCGAAATTCGTGGCTGGCTCCGCCGGATCGTTGATGCGGTCGTAAGCCTGTTCACACACCGCAAGGGTGCTGCGCACGCATAAGTTAATGTCAGGGCCGGATTGGCTTGCGCAATACCAGCGCCAGCCAATCGCCCTGGCGGATGCGCCGCTCCAGCACAAGCCCGTGGGCGCGATGGGGTGCCAGCACAAACGGCTCCTGCCAATACAGGAAGCCGGAAAGCACAGCCCGTCCGCCCGGCGCTAAGCCACGCGCCAAATCGCCAGCCATCCGGCGCAGTGGGCGAGCCAGAATATTCGCTAGCACCAGGTCAAAAGGCCCAGCGCGCTGTATTCGTTGGGAGTCCCATCCGTTGGCGGTGGCGGCCCGTAGATTGTGCGGTGCATGGTTCTGTCGGGCTGTCTCATCGGCGACGGCAACGGCACGGGGGTCAATATCTGTCAGCAGCACCTTTGGTTTTGCAGCCTTATATGCTGCGAGACCAAGCACACCTGTGCCACAGCCCAAATCCAGTACGTTGCGGAGCGGCTGTCGCTTCAGCACGTAATCCAGTGCGCGCAAGCAGCCTTTGGTGGTTTCATGCTCACCGGACCCAAACGCACCGCCCGCTTCCACAAGCAGATCAATGACCCCCGGAGGTGCGCGTTCAGTCACGTGGCTTCCGCGTACGCGGAAGCGTGATACACGGATGGGCGGCAGGCTTTCCAGCACTTTGGCCGCCCAATCGGCATCTTCTAATGCTTCGATGATGAGGTCAGGGATGGCATCGCCGGACGCAGCGGCGGCAATGGCAACGGATGCTTCTAACGCACTGCGGTTCGGGCGGTCAGTGAAGATCGCTTCAACGATGCAGGCGTCAGCCATGTAAATATCACCGGCCCAGGTGGCTGGTTCCGGGGCGCTGCGGGGCGGTGTGTCGGTCGCGCGTTCATAGATCGAGATAGCGACAGCGTCTGCTTCAAGGGCAGCCTCATAGGCGGGGGCAGCATCGCTGGAAACAGCGACCGCGACACGCCATTGGGTATGCGGGGACATATCAGACTTTCTCTACGAAACTCGCGACGACAGTTTTATCGCCTGCTTGCTCAAACGCGATCTCAAGCCGGTCATGGTCTACGTCTTCCACCCGGCCATAGCCAAATTTCTGATGAAACACGCGTTCGCCGATCGCAAAATCAACCTTGGGCTTGGCGCGGGCCTTCACTTCGAACCCAACGCCATCAATCACTTGGGCGCGCGGCCCGGCAGCGCGTGCGCCCATCGCCCGGGACTTTGTGGATTGGTACCCGCCGCTTGCCATGCCTTGTCCGCCCGAAAATTCAGGCGTTTGCAGATAGCTGGTACCAAGGCCTTCTGGCGCATCCCGCTCAATATGGTCAGCTGGTAACTCGTCAATGAAACGAGAGGGCAGGGACGACACCCATTGGTTATAGACACGTCGATTTGCGGCAGCGGAGATGATGGCATACCGCCTAGCCCGCGTTAGCCCTACATAAGCCAAGCGGCGCTCTTCCTCGAGCCCCGCACGACCAGACTCATCCAACGCCCGTTGGTTTGGGAACATCCCATCCTCCCATCCCGGCAGGAATACGATGTCGAATTCCAGGCCCTTAGCGGCATGGAGTGTCATGATGCTGATAACATCATCACCGGCGTTCTGGTCGTTTTCCATGACTAGGCTGACATGCTCCAGAAAGCCCATCAGGTTCTCGAACTCACCGATGGCACGGACGAGTTCTCTAAGGCTCTCAATACGGCCAGGCGCTTCGGGCGATTTATCATTGCGCCACATATCAACGTAGCCGGACTCATCTAGCACCGTTTCCAGCAGCTCGACCTGATCGACGCCGTCACTGAGGGCGCGCCACCGATCAAACATCTGGACGACAGCGCCAAGGCCGTTGCGGGCTTTTGGGCGCAACTCATCTGTTGTTGAAAGCTGGCGGGAGGCTTCAAACAGTGAAATGCGTTTGGCGCGCGCCAGGGTATACGCGGCCTGAATCGTTGCAGCGCCAAGCCCACGCTTCGGCGTATTCACGATCCGCTCAAACGCCAAATCATTGTCCGGCTGCACAACAATGCGCAGATAGGCCAAAGCGTCCCGAATTTCCGCCCGTTCATAAAAGCGTGGCCCGCCGATGACGCGGTAGGGCAGGCCAAGTGTGACGAAGCGTTCCTCGAAGGCCCGGGTTTGGAACCCGGCGCGGACCAGAACTGCCATCTCTGTCAGTGGAACTTTCTTCCGCTGTTGGTTTTCGACCTCGTCGCCGACCATGCGGGCTTCTTCGTCCCCGTCCCAAAGCAGGCGAAGCTGCACAGGTTCGCCCATGTCGGCTTCGGTCCAGAGCGTTTTGCCAAGCCGTTCCTCATTCTTGGCAATCAGGCCGGAGGCGGCACCTAATATGTGGCCAGTAGAGCGATAATTCCGTTCAAGCCGGATTACGCGCGCACCTGGAAAATCCTTCTCAAACCGCAAGATGTTACCGACTTCTGCACCACGCCAGCCATAGATCGACTGATCATCATCGCCGACGCAGCAGATGTTCTTGTGCTCCTGCGCCAACAGCCGCAGCCAGAGATATTGGGAAACGTTGGTGTCCTGATATTCGTCAACCAAAACGTATTTGAAGCGCCGCCGCCAATCTTCCAGCACGTCTGGGTGCTCTTGGAAGATCGTGGTCATGTGCAGCATCAAATCGCCGAAGTCGGCGGCGTTCAGTGTTTTGAGACGTTCTTGATATTGCGCATAAATCGCTTGCGTGCGGCCATTGGCGAAGTCGCCCGCGTCCCCCTTGGAGACCTTGTCCGGCGTTTGCGCCCGGTCTTTCCAGCGTTGGATGCGCCCCATCAGGGCGCGGGCGGGCCAGCGGCCCGTATCGATGTTCTCCGCCTGCATGAGTTGTTTCAGCAGCCGGAGTTGGTCATCGGAGTCCAGAATGGTGAAGTTGGACTTGAGGCCCACAAGTTCCGCATGGCGGCGAAGCATCCGTGCGGCTAGGGCGTGGAATGTGCCAAGCCACATGCCTTCCGCCACGCCGCCAATCAACGCGCCTACACGATCTTTCATCTCTCGGGAGGCTTTGTTTGTGAATGTCACCGCCAGAATTTGCCGCGGCCAAGCTTTGCCAGCGACCAGAAGATGCGCGATCCGTGTTGTCAGGGCTTTGGTTTTGCCGGTGCCAGCACCTGCGAGCATCAGCACCGGGCCGTCCAGCGTCTCCACCGCTTTTAGCTGTTCTTCGTTCAGCCCATCCAAATAAACCGGGCGTCCTGCGACCATCGTCGGCGCTGGTGGAGGCGGCGGCGCGTAGCCGGGATTGGCACCATCATAGAAGGCGTCATCGTCGAATGGGTTAGAGGAATCGCTCATGCATCATCATATAGCGCGGAAAGGCCGGTTCGGGCGCCCTTACTGTTTAACTTGGCCTGTGGATTGCTGTGCGGTCACTGCTGGCCGGGCTTTCCTGACAAGATCAGCCACCGCGTCAGCGGCTGCACCTGCGGCATCCGGCGCCATCGCAGCCAGGCCAGCGTCAATTGCAGCAAGCGGAGCCTGATTTTTCTGGTTGACGGTACCCAGAACCAATCCCACTTTATCAACAACAGTCCAGCGGATTTGAATTTGCACGGTTTCCTGGCCGCCCGCTTTCACGGGCTCAATGGCGGCACGAACATGGATCACAGCATTGGCTGCATCTTCTTCGCCGGGTTGCATGCCACGGGCGGCGAGCTGGGCGGCCATGGCCCGTGATAACGGTCCGCCGTCCTCGAAGCCTTGTGTCTTCGCTGGAGGAATAGCGACCACCAATGGGGCGATGGCCTGCTGCGGTGGGGGTTCAACTGGCCCCAAGATATCAACAACACGGGATGTGATTGCGTTGATGACGGCGATGGTTTCGCCGCGCTCAACCCGGAAATCCAGCGGTGTTGGGATGGAGAATGCGTCCCAAATAGCACCGTCTGGGCCTTCCAGGCGCCACCAGACATCGACATACCCTTTGCCATCAAAGGTGGCGGGCGCGGCGGCAGAGAGCAGTTTGGCACTATAGGCTCCGGCGACGTCGATCCCAGCGGCCACTTCCTGCTGAACGAGGGATCGGGCGAGGCGTCGGCGGAAGGCGAGGTTGTCCGCGTTCGCATTCTCAATGGGGGCAATAAAAATCCCACCGATAGCGGTTTCCTGCAGCGGCGGGGCGGTCAGCAGTTCGCTGTTCCTGTCCGTGCGGAATACGGTTGGCGGCAGTCCACAGCTTGCGAGCATCAGTGCCGCTAGAACCGTAGCTACATAAACACGCATGACGCCATTCCAGCCAGGATAAGCACGAATATGAAGATGATCAGATGCGGCAATGCTAGGCCTTCGTAACGACGGGCAAGGGGAAATTCTCACCTGAGTATAGTTCGCTCTGGCGCCAAGTTCATCTGCGACGTAGGGTTCCTGCAAATGAAAGCCCTAAAGCCGAGGAGGCCCATTGCATGGCCGCATCAACAACCCTTCGTTTGAATACAGAAGATAATGTCGTCGTCGCCCGCGTAGACTTGGCACCTGGTGTGCCGGTCGAAGACGGTGTCGCCGCAACAGCACCCGTACCCTCTGGGCATAAGGTTGCTGTGAAGGCCATCGTAGAGGGCGAGGCTATCCGCAAATATGACCAGATTATCGGCTTTGCGGCCACAGATATCGCTGCTGGTGACCATGTACATGTCCATAATTGCGCCATGGGGGATTTTGAGCGCGATTACGCCATCGGCAAAGATCTGAAGAACGTTGAATACGTGGCGGAAGCTGACCGGGCGACCTTCCAGGGCTACAAGCGCTCGAATGGTCGTGTGGGCACACGGAATTATATTGGCATCCTGACAAGCGTGAACTGCTCCGCCTCTGTCGCGCGCTTTATTGCGCGGGACATGGAAAAATCTGGTGTGCTGGATGACTATCCGAATGTAGATGGCGTTGTCGCACTGACGCACTCAACCGGGTGCGGTATGGCGGGCGCAGGTGAAGGCTATGAGAACTTGCAGCGGGCACTGTGGGGCCATGCGCGGCACCCGAATTTCGCTGGCGTGCTGATGGTCGGGCTCGGCTGTGAGGTCAATCAGATTGATTTTCTGCTGGAAGCATATGGCATTGAGCGCGGCCCAATGTTCCGCACGATGAACATTCAGGACGGCGGCGGTACCCGGAAAACTGTCGATTGGGGCATTGAGCAGATCAAAGAAATGCTGCCCGAAGCGAATAAAGCCGAGCGCGAACCGATTTCCGCTGAGCATCTGACTGTAGCGCTGCAATGCGGCGGGTCGGATGGTTATTCTGGCATCACCGCCAACCCAGCCCTTGGCTTTGCGGCGGATACGCTAGTTCGCCATGGCGGCACGGCTATCCTGGCGGAAACGCCTGAAATCTACGGCGCAGAACATCTGCTGACCCGACGCGCGGTCTCAGACAAAGTTGCCCAAAAACTGATCGAGCGGATCAAGTGGTGGGAGGATTACACTGCGCGCAATGGCGGCGAGATGGATAATAATCCCTCCCCTGGCAATAAGGCAGGCGGCCTCACCACCATTTTGGAAAAATCACTGGGCGCGGCTGCCAAGGGTGGCACGACCAATCTTGCCGGCGTCTACAAATATGGCGAGCCGGTGGATGCACACGGCTTTGTTTTCATGGACAGCCCCGGCTATGATCCGGCCTCGATCACTGGCCAAGTCGCAAGCGGTGCCAATGTGGTGTGCTTCACGACTGGGCGCGGCAGCGTATACGGCAACAAGCCTTGCCCTTCGATAAAACTCGCGACCAATTCGGTCATGTACAACAAGCTCAGCGAAGATATGGATGTGAACTGTGGTCCCATCGCTGATGGCGATGCTAGCGTTGAAGATATCGGCACAGAAATCTTCGAGATGTTTCTGGCTGTCGCATCTGGCCAGCAAACCAAAAGCGAAGCCCAGGGCCTCGGCGATGCTGAGTTTATTCCCTGGCAAGTCGGCGCGGTGATGTAGGCGAGGTTTTCCAGATGACGACCGTTAAAGGTGGCTGCGCCTGCGATCAAGTTCGGTACGAGGCCGAACTGCCTGCGCTCTTCGTACATTGTTGCCACTGCACGCGATGCCAACGGCAATCGGGCGCTGCGTTTGCGCTAAATGCGATGATCGAAGCGAACCGGGTGCGATTGACGTCGGGTGAGATTGAAGTGATCGATACCCCAAGTGAAAGTGGCAAAGGCCAACAGGTTTGTTTCTGCCCAACCTGCAAAACGGCAGTGTGGAGCATCTATGCCGGCGCAGGTCCAAAGTTCCTGTTCATGCGGGTCGGGGCTATGGATCAACCGGAGCTTGCCCCACCCGATATCCATATTTTTACGGACAGCAAGCAGCCTTGGGTCCAATTGCCGGAAGATGCGACATCTGTAGCGCAATTCTATGACCGCAAGGCGCATTGGCCGCCGGAAAGCTTGGAGCGGATGCAGCAGGCGATTGCGTCTGATTAGTTAGGATCCAGCTTCGTCAGACTTCTCGCTGCTTTTTCCCTGCATCAGCATTTTCTGCTCATCCGAGGGCGCGCCTTCGTTCGTTTCGCCGAAGTAGATTGTTTGGTGCGGGAATGGAATTTCGATCCCGCGTTCGTCGAAGACGCGTTTCAGAATCGCATTGTAGGCGCGACCGACGGCCCATTGCTTGCCGGGCGCGCATTTGATGCGGCTGCGAACTGTGACTGCGCTGTCGCCGAACGTTGTGACGCCGAACCATGTCATGTCTTCCAGAATGACCTGGCTCCATTGCTCGTCTGCGCGCAGTTCTTCAAACGCGTCGGTCATAGCGATCTTGGCATCGTCGACGTTTTCTTTGTAGGCGATGCCTATGTCGCAGACATATTGGCCGAACTCCCGCATGAAGTTTGTGACCATATCCACGGATGAAAATGGGATGATGTGGAAGGCGCCATGCAGGTCGCGTAAGCTGACGGATCGGATCGTCAGCCGCTCAACTGTTCCAGTTGTGCCGCAAACATTTACTACATCACCCACATTCATTGCATTTTCGAATTGAATGAAAATGCCGGTAATGATGTCCTGCACCAGCTTTTGCGCGCTGAAGCCAATGGCCAGGCCAAAGACGCCGGCTGATGCGATTAAGGGTGCGATGTCGATGCCGATTTCGGAAAACGCGAACATGATCGTGATCACGATCAGCGCAATCGTCATCGCGTTTCTGAACAGGCTGAGCAATGTGCGCTCACGCGCCGTCGGTGAAGATCCGTAATCTGGGTTTAGGCGGAAATCGATCCAGGAGGAGATCGCCAACCAAACGGCGAAACCAAGCAGCAGAATGAAGAATAGGCTGAACAGGATGCCGGTTAGCTTTACGCCAACCTGGCTGACCAGCCAGCCATGAACATCGATAAGGTCAATCGTGTTGACCACAAACAGGACCACGGCGACGATGATTACGAACCGCACCAACAGCAGTAGTTTCGGCACGAAGGCATTCAGGCGGCGTTCCAAAAGCGGCAGTCGTTGTGTGACTTGCTCCGGCAGGCGGACACCGCGAGCCATCAAGCGCCGTAATCCGGCACCGACGATCGCACCGATAATGACCGCAGCTAGAACACGGGCTGATCCGGCAAGAATCGGGAACAGCAGCCCCCCTGGCCGTGTGATAACGATGATAAACAGCACGGCTAAATACAGCAGCACAGGGACATGCCAATTGCGCGCCAGGAAGCGGAGTGCGCCAGGGCGGTCCTTTAAGCCTTTGCCACCGACCAGCCAATCTGCAACGGCGGCACGGTTCGAGAGTGTGAGCGTTATGAGGATCAATAGCGCGGTCAGGTAAATGAGCACTGCAGCCGCCTGGCCCGCCATGAATGAGACGTTTTCATTGATGATGGGCACGATCAGCAATTGGCCGTAGCCGAGTACGCTAACGGCAGCGCCGACCCATTTGGTCAGCAAACGCGCCGCCCTGTCTGGTACGGGAACGGGCCGAAGTTCGCTGGCGGCTGGCGAAAGGATTGTCCGCATGGCGACCTTGATCATCTCGACGATCAGGAAGGCGTTCAGATAAAGCGCCTGCCGCGTACTGATAGCCCCGTATTCGCCGATAATGGCGACGGCAACCAGATATCCAAGGCCCCAAGCCAGCAGGACCACCCCGGCGTCGATAACCACGGACCCAAGTGCGAGCATCGCACTTCGCAGAAAACCAGCGCCGTCAGCCTTCGCGCCAATTCGCCGGTAGAGCCGTTTGGCGAACCGCCGTAGCACGATGAAAACGCCCACGGTCACAACAATGATCAGCGCCAGATCAAGCAATGCCTCCGTTAGGATGGAGGCTTTGGCACCTTCAAGTGCCGCAAGCCGTTCTGGGGCTGACAAAAGCTGGGTCCAGACTTTGTCGGCGCCCTCAGCAATGTGGATTGAAACTGATGCGGTTGTCTCCGCAATCCTGCGACCAAGGGATGGTTCGTGTGCCTCAGTTGCAGCCTTGGCGCTGCCAGACGTAGGCGCGCCGATACGCTCAAGTTCTTTGATGAGTGCCGCACGTGCGGTGTCATCTTTCAGCACGTCTGCAAGCACGCGGGCCTGCTCCGCCGGCATCGCGCTTTCCGTCTTTGCGCCCGGCAGAACTTGAGCGGCCGCAGGGTTTGGTGCCGCGAAGAGTGCGCTCATTGCAATAGCCATGAAAACGGCAGCAGCAAAACCGCGATTAATGAGGCAAAGACTGTTCAAAGGAAATCTCCGGCGCCGCGCGGGCGGGAAAGGTCATCGTGTGCGGAGAGGTATACCCTATCCTCAGATAGTCAAATATTCTTTCCATGCATACCATTTCCCAGAGTCGCTAAAGCTGGCAACATCAACGCTACAGTCAGGACCGCAAACGCGAAGGAGCCCAGCCATGGATGGCATGTCCCCACTCCCCTCGGCCTATGAATTGGCGCCCGGTGAAGCAGAGCGTGAACTTCGGGTGCAGCTTGCGGCGGCGTATCGGCTCGTCGACCATTTTGGCTGGACTGAGTTAATCTATGGTCACCTGACAGCCCGGTGCCCCGGCCCAGAACATCATTTTCTGATCAATCCTTACGGCCTTAACTACGATGAGGTGACGGCATCCAACCTCGTCAAGATTGATCTGGAGGGGAATGTGATCGAAGGCCAGGGGCATGGTGTGAACTATGCCGGGTTCGTTATCCACTCCGCCATACATGTGGCGAAGGATGCGGAGAACCGTGTGGTGATGCACACGCATACGCGCGCTGGCATGGCGGTGGCGGCCTTGGAGGATGGGCTGCTACCAATCTCGATGACCTCCACGCAGTTTTATGACGATATCGCCTACCATGACTACGAAGGCGTTAGCCTCTATCTGGATGAACGGGAGCGTGTGCTAAACGCTTTGGGCGACTCTAAAGCGATGATCCTGCGAAACCATGGCTTGCTCACTGTCGGGCGAACTGTGCCCGAAGCATTCCTATATCTTTATCGGCTAGAGCGTGCCTGCCAGGTGCAGATTGATGCAGCAGCTGCGGGTACGCTTCGCCTACTGACAGATAATGTAGCGACCCGCAGCCGGGAAGACATGAAAAAAGGCCTCACTGAAAAACCCAAGGGCGACATAGAGTTCGCGGCGCTTATGCGCAAGCTTGATAAAACTGATGCCAGCTATCGTAACTAAGGAAACCGCAACGTGATTAACACAGTGAGGCCGGCGAGTGTCGGCATGTCGGCAGATCGTCTGGAACGGATCGGTGGGTGGATGGATGCCTATGTCGATAGCGGTAAACTGCCGGGCTGTATGACACTGGTCGCCCGGCACGGCCAGGTCGCCTATTTGGATAGCCGGGGCATGGCGGATGAGGCGGCGGGGCGCCCGATTGCCCCGGATGATATTTTTCGCATTTACTCAATGTCCAAACCAATTGTGTCCGCTGCAGCTATGGCGCTCTATGAGGAGGGCTTGTTTCAGCTGGATGACCCCGTCGCGCGCTACTTGCCGGAATTCGGCGATGGCCAGTTATGGCTAGACGGCGAGGGTGCAGACATGAAGACCGAGCCTGTTGGCGACGCCATGCAGGTTTGGCATTTGATGACCCACACATCCGGCCTCGTATACGGCAATCGTGAAGATGGGGCTGTGGGTGCCGCATATCGTGCGGCGGGTGTGGATTTCTCTGGTAGCCGCAACGCTGGCACGCTGGAAGATATGACCAAACGGCTGGCGGCCATGCCGCTCCGCTGGCGTCCGGGCACGCGCTGGGAATATAGCGTATCAACGGATGCACTCGGCAGGTTCATTGAAGCTGTTGCGGGCGCGCCTTTGGATGAGGTTCTGCACACGCGCATATTCGAACCGCTTGGCATGGACGACACCTATTTCCAGCTTCCGGCAGAAAAAGCAGACCGGCTGACCTCGCTATTCACTAAGCAAGCAGATGGTTCTCGCATTGAGACTGATCCTGCCAGCGCAGCATCCTCATGGGTGAAGCCGGTGACGTTATTTTCAGGCGGCGGCGGGCTCGTCTCAACCGCGAGCGATTATCTGAAGTTCTGCGAAATGCTGCGGGGCTTGGGCGCATATGAAGGCACGCGTGTGCTTGGCCGCAAGACTACAGAATACATGATGCGCAATCATTTGCCGGGCAATGCTGATCTCACATCCATGGGGCAACCTGTCTTTAGTGAAACGGCCTATGACGGCATTGGTTTCAGCCTTGCCGGGTCTGTGGTCATTGACGCGGCAAAGGCGAAGGCGCTCTGTTCTGAGGGCGAGTTCGCCTGGGGCGGCGTCGCTTCTACTGGTTTTTGGGTGGACCGGGTGGAAGGCGTTGTTGCGATCTTTATGACGCAGCTCATGCCATCGTCCTCATACCCTATTCGGCGTGAGTTGCGGTCCTTGGTATATCAAGCGATCACCGAATAGCCGCCTAATGCCGTATGTGACTGATCTTACAGATGATGCGCCAAATCCTTGCACGATGGCGGCAGCTGCATAAGTTTATAGCCAAGAGAAGCAGCAATGCCTTTGGAGGGCCTTGAGAATGTCAGTACGGATCAGTTTTGCACTCGTTGCGCTATTTGCGTTCAGCTTGGCGCTCGCGGCGGCAGCGGGCGGCCAAGCCCGAGCTGGTGTCCAGCTCGCTCAGGCAAAACCTGTGGATGCTAAGCCTCAGGCTTCTGGCGATGCTGCCCCGGCGGCCAAACCTGCTCCAAGCCCTAGAGATTACGGCGTGACAGACACAGCCCGGCCATCGGACCCAGTGCTGATGGGCGGGTTCATCTTTCGCCAGCGTTGCGCTGTGTGCCATTCCAGAAAGGAAGGCGTGAAACTAGCCTATGGCCCGCATCTTGCCGGCATTTATGGGCGCGAAGTTGGCTCGACAAATTGGTTTCGGCAGTCGAGCGCTCTGACTGAAGCAAGCTTTAGTTGGGATGAGGACAAGTTGGATGATTTTCTGCAAGATCCAAAGAAAACGGTTCCAGGTGTCAAAACTGATGTCGTCGTGCGCTTTAAGCGGTCTCGGACTGCGCTTATCGCCTATCTGAAGAGTCTTAAATAGCGACGGTAGAGGGTTTGGATAATATTCTCTTCATTCTTACTCGCTAAAGTCCCATCTGATCCGCTGAAAAGCGCCAGCCCGATAGCGCTGCGGTTCAGGAATCGAGGGACGAATGAGCTACAAAGAAAGTTACGGACGCGCTGCCGCCATCGCGAAAGAAGCGCTGGAGCAGATGGATACGTTGCAGATCGCATCGCATCCGGACAACTTCGAAATCTGGTATGCCTTTCATACTGGCATTGATGCCGAGCTCTCCCGGCAGCTGAGCGGCATGCTTGAGAGCGTGGAAGAGTTCGACCCGCACTCCTATCAGGACATCAAGCAGTCCTACCTCGGTGAAGACGCCAGCCAGATTATCCAAAGTGCGAGCGAAAGCGTTGAGGACATCATCGGCAAAGCTGCGACGTCGATCTGCGCTGCTTCAGACAATGCAAAAGACTACGGCACAAAACTGCTGGGCTTTAGCGGCGATCTAAATGGCGCTGCGCCAGAGCAAATCCAAGCCCTTGTGAAGAAAGCGCTGATGGACGCCAAAGAGGCGATCACGAAGAATGCAGCACTTGAACGGGAGCTGAATGAATCCAGCAACAGCATTACTGAACTGCAAACCAACCTCGATGACGCTCGCCGGGCCAGCGAAACCGATGGTCTCACCAATTTACCCAATCGTCGCGCCTTTGACCTTGGCCTCGAAGCGGAAATTGAGCGCGCGCGTGAAGACCGCACAGCACTGACGCTTTTGATTACAGACGTCGACCATTTCAAACGTTTCAATGACACCTACGGCCACCGGGTTGGCGATGAAGTGCTGAAGCTTGTTGGTCGGGTGATGAAATCCATGCTGAAGGGCCGTGATATTCCGGCCCGATATGGCGGTGAAGAGTTCTGCATCATTCTGCCAACCACCGATCTAAAAGGCGGCGTCGTTGTTGCCGAGCAAATCCGCAAGACCATTGCGGCCAAAGTGCTGAAAAGCGCGAAGACGGGCCAGAGCTATGGCAACGTCACGCTTTCAATTGGTGCGGCGCTGCTGCAGCCCTCCGACACGATGGAAACCATTGTTGAACGGGCAGATGCAGCGCTCTATCTCGCCAAACATAGCGGTCGCAACCGGGTTGCTACCGAAAAAGACCTGCAGCGCCAGCGTGCGGGCAAGGTCGAAAGCATGGCGAGCTAAAGCCTCTAGCTAAAGCGTCTCTCCCACGGCTTGTCTAGCGCTCTTCTTCCTCGTCGAACGGCGATAGAATGCCGCCGATGCCGGATGCTTCATCGATATCGACATCAGCGGCGACCGCGGGTTCTGGCAGATCAAGCTCTTCTTCACGATTGACGAAGTCTGAGATTGATCCAGCGCGATCATCCAGCAAGCCCATGGCTGTCAGTTCGTCAGCACCCGGTAGGTCTTGAAGTGAGTCCAGGCCGAAATGCTGCAAAAAGTCCTTCGTGGTCACGAATGTGAGTGGGCGCCCCGGTGTATCCCGGCGCCGGCCCGTCCGAATCCAGCCAAGGCCAAGCAATGTGTCCATCACGCCGCTGGATAGTGATACCCCACGAATTTCTTCGACCTCAGGCCGCGTAATTGGCTGGTGGTAGGCGATCACAGCCAAGGTCTCGACTTGGGCACGGGTCAACTTCTTCTGCTCGACCCGCTCCACGGTTAGGGCAGCGGCTAGGTCGGGCGCAGTTTGGAACGTCCATCCACCCGCAATCCGCATCAGCGTGATGCCCCTGTTCCGGTAGCGCGCTTCCAGGCGTTCCATAATCTCAATGGGGTCAATCGTGCTCGGTAGCCGTTCCGCAAGTGCCTCTATCTGCACGGGATCGGCGGAGGAAAACACGATCGCCTCCGCCAATCGTTCGGCCAGCTCAAGCCGTTCGGGGTCAACAACCCGGGGGCCAACTGCCAGCTCGCCAAAGTCCTCAGCCTCGTCTGTTGGGATGTTCTTATCGTCGATGTCATTCATCGGTCACGTCCACGTCGAGCTGCGGGTCATCCGATTTCCGGGCGCGGAGATAGATTGGGCCAAAGCGTTCTTCCTGGCGAATTTGCAACTGTCCCTCTTTGGCCAATTGCAGGCTGGCTGTGAATGTGGAGGCCCAGGCGGATCGCTGCAGCACACTATCGCCGGTGATTAGGGGTAAGAATGCCTCCAAAGTGCGCCACTCAAAAGCCATGCCAAGCATCGCGTTCAGCCGACTGATCGCAGCCTCGACAGTGTGCAGATGGGATGGCCTGATCGATAGAGCCATGCTGTCCTGGCGGCGGCGCACGCCAGCATAGGCTTGTAGCAGTTCGGTGATATCGGTCTCAGTGCGGGACTCGATGTGTTCCGGCAATGCATCCGCCTGGCCGCGTCCGAACCTATCAATGCCGAGCCGTGGCATGGCCAGCAGCAATTTAGCGGCGGCCTGCAGGCCTTCCAACCGCTGGAGTTGCTGGGCGAGCGCTTCAGCCATCTCTTCGGGCGATAGCTCATCCTCAGGCGGTGGGTCTTCTTTTGGCAGGAGCAGGCGGGATTTCAAATAGGCCAGCCATGCCGCCATCACCAGATAGTCGGCTGCGATCTCAAGCTTCAGGCGCTTGGCCTCTGCAATAAATTTGAGATATTGCTCTGCCAGGGACAGGATGGAGATATGAAGCAGGTCGACCTTTTGGTCCCGCGCCAATTGCAGCAGAAGGTCAACAGGGCCTTCATATAGCCCAAGATCAACGAGGAGCTTTGGCCCATCATCGTCCCGGGCGGCGGCTGCCGCCAATGTGTTTATGGCTTCGGATTCTGCCACGGCTGCCTCAGCGCTGGTGGAATGTCCCGCGAGTCTCTCATCGCAGAATACTGCGCCTGCCGTGTTGGCGATAGGCTATTCGGTGGATACATCGCCTTCAACTAGCGCCCAGAGTTGGGCGGCAAGCTGGAATGCGTCGCTAGGGGCAAGTCTGCCGGTGCGGGCTTTGGTCCAGGTACTCCATATATCCATGACGCGATCATTGGATTCACCGGCTGCAGTGACCGCCGCTTGGTTCCCGGCCATATCTCCGGGACAATAAAGCGCCACGTCACACCCAGCTGCCATCGCTGTACGAGTGCGCTCGCCAATACCGGCCTCAAGCGCGCCCATGGCCAGGTCGTCTGTCAGCAGCATGCCCGCATAGCCGGTTTCCTCGCGCAGCCAATTCAGGCAGGCCGGGGAGCATGTGGCGGGGGCAACGCCGTCTAATGCCAGATAGCGAATATGGGCGGTCATCCAGAACGGCGCATCCTTGAGCGCCTTGAAGGGCGCTAGATCCGCAGAAAGTGCGTCAATCCCGTCAGAGACTTCTGGGAGCGCTTCGTGGCTATCAAGCGCAGCGCGGCCATGGCCCGGCGCATGTTTTGGAGTCGTTGCGACGCCAGCGGCGAGTAAGGCTTTCTGGGTCAATGCCGCTAATTCGGCGACGATTGCTGGGTTTTCGCTGAACGATCTATCGCCAATGATAATTGGGTGGGCACCGGGGGCGCGCACATCTGCATCTGGGGCGCAGGCGACATCTATGCCGATGGGTGCGACCGTTGCAGCCAAGGTTTCCCCAAGCAATGTAGCGGCCTCGCGCGCTTTGGCCGGTGCGGTCTCATACATCCGGCCAATCGCACCTTGAGAAGGGAGGGCGGGCCAGTGTGGAGGCTTCAGCCGTGCAACCCGCCCGCCTTCTTGGTCGATCAGAACGGGCGCATCTGCGCGACCGACAGCGTCCCGGAAGTCAGCGACGAGGCGGGCTGCGGTTTCTGGCGCTGCAATATTGCGGGCGAATAGGATCAGGCCGAATGGATTGGCTTCACGGAAGAAGCTGCGTTCTTTGTCGGTGAGCATGGGGCCCGTGCAGCCCAAGATCGCTGCGGCGGGGCGGTTATTGGGCGACAATCAGGCACCCCACGCCACGCGACTTCAGATTACTGCAAGCGATCTCCGCCAAGATTCTATCTGGCAGCGGCCCGGCCTGAATACGATGATACACGCCCTTATTGCGGATATTCACCTGCTGGACGAAGAGCTGCAGGCTGCCAAGAATATCTTTGTTCTGACGACGGAGACGCTGCCATTCACGCTGCGCTGCCGCATTGCTGCGCAGGGCGGCGATCTGGATACGGTAGGAATCCGATGGCGGCAGAGACGCAACTTGGCGGCGCTGCGGCTTAGGTGCTGCTTGTACCGGCTCTGGTTTTGGTGCTGGTTGTGCAACGACAGGGGCTGGTGCCTGCACTACAGGTGCTGGCGTAACAATCAATGGTGGCCGCTGCGGCGGTGGAGCGGAGCGCTGCTGCTGAGGTGGTGCCTCCGTAGTCGATGGAACGACGTTCAGCGGCGGGCTGCGCACAACCGGCGGCGCTGCCTGCTGTTGGGCGGGCTGCTGTGGCGCTGGTGGATCAATGTTCAAAGGCAAGGGCTTGGGCGGCAGCAATTGAATAGGTGACCCATTGGCGGGGGCAGGCCTAGCTGTAATTTGAGCGCCGTCTGTTGATCCTGGAACCAGCATGGGCTGTTCGCCACCATCCGTCAGAAGCTCTTGGCGGGACTTGCCGCTGTCGCCAGTGACAACATCGAAAACCTGTTGGTTCTGATGCGGGATCTGCTGGCCTGAAGGTGTTCCAGGGTCTGGGCGGACACGGTCTGGGCCGACCTCAGCCGAAATTACAGGTGCTGGACCATCAATATCTTCGCCGCCAAAAAGTAACCACATGGCGGCGACAAGCGCAAAACTCACGCAAACGACCGCAAACGCGATGCGACCAAACATGGCCAGCTTCGCGCGTTCCGGTCTTGCTTCTGGGTCGTATTCCGGCCCCGCCATAGACTACATTTCCTCCGCCGCTTCGACTCCGATCACGGCCAAGCCAGAGCCTATGACGGTCGTCACTGCAGACACAAGCGCTAGCCGCGATTTTGTCAATTCTGGCGCATCTTCCTGGATGAATCTTAATGTTGTGTCTTCACGGCCTTTGTTCCAGAGCTGGTGGAATGCTGCGGCTGTTTCCTGCAAGAAAAATGCAACCCGGTGGGGTTCATGCGCTTCGGCGGCTTGCTCTACCATACGCGGCCAGGATGCAAGCTGTTTCACAAGGCTGGTCTCTTCGGGATCGTTGAGGAGCGCCAGATCGGCTGCTGCAAGCCCTGCCACTGAAACATCCGCACCTGCTTCCTCGGCGTGTCGCAAGACAGAGCGGCAGCGTGCGTGCGCATACTGCACATAAAACACAGGGTTGTCCCGCGATTGTTCAAGTGCCCGGGCAAGGTCGAACTCAAGCGGCGCGTCATTCTTTCGTGTTAGCATCATGAAGCGAACAACATCGGCGCCCACCTCATCAATTACTTCGCGGAGGGTGACAAACGTGCCCGCGCGCTTTGACATGATAACCGGCTTGCCATCCCGCATGAGTTTCACGAGTTGGCAAAGCTTGACGTCGAGAGTGTCTTTCTTGCCTGTCAGCGCCTGCATGGCGGCTGCGACGCGCTTAACGTAGCCACCGTGGTCCGCGCCCCAGACATCGATCAAAGTCTCGCCACCGCGCTCATATTTGTCGAAATGATAAGCGATATCGGTTGCGAAATAGGTCCATGACCCATCAGATTTCTTCAAGGGCCGGTCTGTATCATCGCCAAATTCGCTGGCCCGGAATAGCGTTTGCGGACGGGCTTCCCAATCATCGGGCAGTTTGCCTTTTGGCGGCTCTAATACGCCGACATAAACAAAGCCTTTGGCTTCCAAGGCAGCGACTGCATCTTCAACGCGACCAGCTTCTACGAGTGCGCGTTCAGACGAAAACAAGTCCTGCTTGATCCCAGCAGCGGCCAAGTCCTCGCGGATGCTGTCCATCATCATTTCAACAGCAAGTGTGCGCGCACCGTCTGGGGTTTGTTCAGAGGTCGGCAGTTTCGCGAGCGCAATGCCAACGGCTTTCAGATAGTCGCCCGGATACAGGCCCTCTGGAATTTCCCCGATGTCCTCGCCTTGGGCCTCACGCATGCGCAACAATGCGGATTGCGCCAAGGTATCCACCTGGGACCCAGCGTCATTCACGTAATACTCGCGGATTACGGTATGTCCGGCTTTTTCCAATAATGCTGCGAGCGCATCGCCAAATACGGCACCACGACCGTGGCCGACATGCAGCGGGCCTGTTGGATTGGCGGAGACATATTCGACATTGGTCGTCCGACCCGCGCCAATATTAGATGCGCCATAATTCCGGCCTGCCGCCAGAATTTCAGCCAGTCGTGCTGGCCAGAAGGATGCAGCGGCGCGGATATTGATGAAGCCGGGGCCAGCCACTTCTGCCGATTCAACGTCTTCGTGCTGGGCTAAACCTGCAGCAATTCGGGTCGCGAGGTCGCGTGGTTTCATGCCTGCCGGTTTTGCCAGAACCATGGCGGCGTTCAGGGCGACATCGCCATGGGCGGGGTCCCTGGGCGATCCAGCTGAAACGCGCGAAAAGTCAATGCCATCGGGCAGATCGCCTGCCGCTTGCATGCGCTCCAAAATAGAAAGGGCCAGCCCGTCGAAATGTTTGAAGTAGTTCATATTGTCCGGCTGTAAATATCAAAAAGACGCTGGTGTTCCAGCATGGCGTAGCGGTCTGTCATGCCGGCAATGTAATCGCCGACAATGCGTGTTCGATGTTGCGGCGCGTCCACCACGGCGGCCTGTCGCCAAGCTTCTGGCAAATTTTCGGGCTCTTCTACGAAGAGTTGGAAGAGATCCGTCACAATACGGCGCGCCTTACTCGTCATCCGGTTCACCCGATAATGCCGGTACATATGCGTTTTCAGGAACATACGCAACGCGTTAACCGTGGTTTCCATGTCTTCAGAGAATGCGGCCATAGCCTTACCCGCCCCCCTAACGCCCGCCGAGGAGGTGGGATTGGTCGCTTTCAGGCGACGTTGAGTTTCCTGAGTGAGGTCCATGACCAGCGCGCCGATAAGCTGGCGAACAAGTTCGTAAATCTTCCGCTGACGCTCCAATCCAGGCCACTTCCGGTCAACCTCTGCCAGAAGGTCAGACAGCAGTGGAAGATCGCGGAGATCATCGAGATCAAACAATCCGGCGCGAAGGCCATCATCGATATCATGGCTGTTATAAGCCACATCATCTGAAAGCGCCGCGATCTGCGCCTCCAGCCCAGCATAGCTCGCAAGATCAAGGGGATATGATGCGTCAAAGGCTGCAATGGCTTTGGGCGTCTCAATGCCCGGCCCGGCCATTGGCCCGTTATGCTTGACCACACCTTCCAGCGTTTCCCAGGTTAAGTTCAGGCCATCGAAGTCTGCGTAGCGCTGCTCAAGGCGTGTAAGGATTCTGAGCGTTTGAACGTTGTGATCGAATCCGCCAGCGTCACTGAGTGCGGCTGAAAGCGCGTCTTCTCCGGCGTGGCCGAAGGGGGTGTGTCCAAGGTCATGGGCAAGGGCAACGGCCTCCGCCAGGTCTTCATTGGCGCCAAGGCTACGGGTGATGGTGCGCGCAATTTGCGCCACTTCAATCGAATGCGTCAGCCGGGTTCGGAAATAATCCCCTTCGTGATACACAAAAACCTGGGTCTTGTGTTTGAGGCGACGGAACGCGTTGGAATGGATAATCCGATCTCTATCGCGTTGAAATGGCGAGCGATTTTCTGCCTCTGGCTCACTGATGCGGCGCCCGTGGCATTCCTCATTTGTCGTAGCATAGGGGGCCAATGGCACGGTCGCGCGATCCTCTTACTGCAGCCCCGTTGATCGAAGTCGCAGGAACATCCATATATTAAGGTAATATCATATAGAATGATTGGCGCGTACCCGCGACAAAACATTCTAACCGCTTGATTTGGAGCGCATTGCCATGCCGGACGGAAGTCTTCAAGACGGAATTGGCGTCACAGAACGGGCTGCCGCCCAGTTGCAACGCATCTTGGAAAAGGAAGGCGAGGACGGATCACGCCTGCGCGTTTCGGTTTCTGGCGGCGGTTGCTCTGGTTTTCAATACGGCTTTAGCTTCGACAAAGACATGAACGAAGATGACGCCGTTTATGAGCGTCACGGCGTTGAAATCATCGTCGATGAAGTCTCACTTGATCTGTTGCGAGGCTCTGTCGTCGAGTGGAAAGAAGATTTGGCGGGCGCGATGTTCGTGGTCGAGAACCCGAACGCGGCGTCGTCTTGCGGCTGCGGCTCCTCTTTCGCGATTTAGCGGGCCTGACGTGCGCATCGCTTCCTGGAATGTAAATTCGATCAAAGCCCGTTTGGACGCCGCACTGGCTTGGCTCGATGAGGGCCAACCAGATGTTCTGGCCTTGCAGGAACTCAAATGTGTGGAGGATGTCTTCCCGCGGCTGGAGTTCGAAGCAAAGGGCTACAAAGCCGTCATCACTGGCCAGAAAACCTATAATGGCTCCGCAATCCTATCCCGCTTGCCGATCGAAGACCCGTTGGTCGGCCTGCCTGGCGACGATAGCGATGAGCAGGCGCGCTATGTTGAGGCGACGATCAACGGCGTACGCATCGCTTCAATCTATTTGCCGAACGGTAACCCGGTCGGCACGGAGAAATTTCCCTACAAGATCGGCTGGATGAAGCGGCTCTATGCACGCGCAGCTGAACTGGCGGCGACGGGGGAACCTGTGGCATTGCTGGGAGATTATAATGTCATCCCAACGGATGAGGACTGTTACGATCCAAGGGCCTGGGACGGCGACGCGCTGACCCGACCAGAGAGCCGGGCCGAGTTCCGCAGCATCCTGAACCTCGGCTATTATGACGCCTTCCGGGCGGCCAAGCCCAATGCACCGGCAGCCTATACATTCTGGGATTATCAGGCCGGTGCTTGGCAGAAGGATAACGGCATTCGCATTGACCATGTGCTGCTGACGGGTGCGGCGTTGGACCGGATGACGGATATCGACATTGATCGCCGGCCCAGGGGGCGGCCCAAAGCGTCAGACCACACGCCAATTTGGTGTGACCTGGCCGACGCGCCGCCTACGCCCAGACTCTAGTCCGCGTGGCATTCTGGCCTGTTCACGACGACAATCCGCGCCGTTGGATCAATACGCCCTACGGCACGTGGGCGCTGATTCTGATTTGCGTGATTGTATATGTTTGGCAATCTGGCCAGTCTCAGTTTGAAGAAGTCTCAACCGTTTTCAGCTTTGGCTTTCTGCCAGCCGTCATCTTTGGCCACCGGGAGCTTGACCCGGCGCTTATACATATTCCAGCAGCTTGGTCAGCTCTGATATATCAGTTTCTGCATGGTGGTGCGTGGCATCTGATTGGAAACATGGCGTTTATGTTTGTGTTCGGGGACAATGTTGAAGATCGTTGCGGTACTGTGCGCTTTATCATTTTCTATCTGATCTGCGGCGCGGTTGCTGCGCTTGCGCATGGCATGACGAACGAGATGTCTGAGGCGCCATTAATTGGCGCTAGCGGGGGCGTTTCAGGAATTTTGGCGGCATATCTCATTCTGCACCCAACGGCACGCATCACGGCAATCACGCCGATATTTATCCCGCTTCGCCTACCAGTCTGGGTTTGGATCGGCGGATGGTTCATTTTCCAGGCGCTGGCAAGCGGCGGCATGTTTGGGTCCGACAATGTGGCCTACTGGGCGCATATCGGCGGCTTCCTTGCGGGCGTCGTTCTTATCCCGCTAATGAAGCGTGATGAGGCGCGACTTTTGGAAGGTTGGCGTTAAATCTATTTGTTAATCAGAGAGTTAAATTAACCGATGGGTTATCTGACTGGCGCAGGTTGTAGGTTGAAGCAAACCGAACTGGTTCAGATATGCGGAAAATTCTCACAGCGGTAGCTGCGGGTGTGGGCCTATTGGCCATTGCGGAAAGCCCGGCGGCAGCGCGTGACGCTAAGGCGCTCGGCGACCTTAGCCTGCAGGATTTGATGGCGGTTGAGGTCGAAGTTACCTCGGTCGCTAGGCGTGGGCAGTCGGCCAAAGATGCTGCCGCAGCGATTTTTGTGCTGAGCAACGCTGATATCATACGCTCCGGCGCTACGACGATTTCGGACCTGCTGCGCTATGTTCCAGGCGTTCATGTCGGTTTGGTGAGCGGACATACATCTGCCGTCAGTGTGCGCGGCTTGAGTGGCGCGCTTTCAAACAAGTTATTGGTGATGATTGATGGCCGCACCGTGTACACACCACTATTTGCAGGTGCTGTGTGGAGCAAGGAAAACCCACCGCTTGAAGATATTGAGCGTATTGAAGTTATTCGCGGGCCAGGTGGCTCCGTTTGGTCAGCCCCCACTGAGTGGTCCAGTTGCAATGTTCGTGGATATACGGTCTCTGCTCTCGGGGCATGACCACTTCTGGGGCGGGCGGCCGCCAGCCCAAAGCGCTGTGAGGGCGCTTGCGGTTATAG
>JBDQJI010000007.1:0-70974 GCA_040263875.1 Alphaproteobacteria bacterium | reverse complement strand
GTACCAAGCCAGCACTTCCATCTCTACCTGAAGGAGTGCGAATGGCGCTTCAATCACAGGCCCACCGAAAACCTCTTGAAAGTATTACGCAAGTGGGCAAACCTCTGAACAGAAACCCTTAGCTAGGCCAGCCCCTAAACATTTGTTAACAAATGCGCTATATCTGTAATCTTGGAACTCTGCCTGGGCATCTTACTTGCTTTAGAAGACTTCTTGCAACGGGACTATCTATGTATCGCGTGACAAATGACATGTTCGCAGAAATTGCCGACATGAACGAAATCGCCCGGCAGAAATTTAGTCAGGTCCAATCAGAGCCTTATGGCCCGGATGAAATGGACAGTCTTTTCAAGATCAGCGATGAGTTAAAGAAGGTAGCCAGTTTCAATCGCAGCGTTGCGATGGAAGCGCGCCTTCTGTCACAGGCTCTTCTCAAGCAGCAAAAAGCAATATTAAAGCAGGCGCATCAGTCGTCAGCGTCAGTTGCAGTCGGCTCAAACACCGTTTGATCAAACGCCTTCAGCGTCTCCCAATGACGCGATGCATCTTCCTGGAAGAGCGCTCGCGTAATGCCTGCCGCAAGGCGCGGCGTTGCTATCTTCATTGCATTGATTGAGCAACCCGACGCGCCAAAGCTCATCGTGGCGGCAAATGTGTAGTCATATATATGCCGAAGGTACGGGGCCGCCCCAGGGTTCAGCTCCTGATAGGCTCCATTCCCATCTAAATACGGATACCGCCCAAGCCGCTCATTCTGCTCATCCGCCGGCGGTGCATATGCATCCTGCCAAGTTTTGATGTGCGATGCGAAAGTCTCTAATTCCAGACGCGCCGAAAAATCTACATCCATTCCGACGCAGGAAATGAGATAATCGGCATCGAAAGCACCGGCACCGGTCTCTAGCCGCACTCGGCCGTCACGCATCTCTGCCGCTTCCCATCCCCCGCCTTTGACAATCTTGAAATTGGGGTATGCCCGCACACGATCATAGGTGGGCTGCGGAATGCTTTCCCTAAGACCAAGAATGTAGCTCATGAACCGCCAGCGCCAAGCGTCATCTAAGTCGCAATAGTGGCGCAGGAACCCAGCGAAAGTCAGCCACCTGTATGGCTGGACCCTTTGCAGGCATTCGCGCCGAACAAACATGCGGACAGTCCGCGCACCAGCTTCCAGCGCAGTCGCCGCGTTATCTGCAGCAGATGCCCCTGCCCCCAGCACGGCAACATCTTTGCCCTCAAGTGCAGCGAAATCTATCTGGTCAGCGGTCGTTGCCCAATACTGACGCGGCAAATTCTCTATACAGGACGGTGCCAACCACTTGCCCGCGCCATCCTGCCCGGTCGCAAGGACAAGCTTCCGTGCATAGACCTGCTCCTCACCAGCTTTGGTTTTCAACGTAACCTTCAGCAGGTCATTCTGCTCTGGAGCTATGCCGGTCAGCTCGACTTCATTGCGAACGGGCACCTCAGTGACGGCACGGATCCAAAGCAGATAATCTGCCCAATGACCAGCTGGAATAAGCTCAAGCGCGTCCCACGAGGCGACGCCATACTTCGCCTCATGCCAAGCCTGATAGGTTAGGGAAGCAAGCCCAAGATCGGGGCCCGTATAGTCCTTTGGCGATCGCAAAGTCGGCATGCGCGCATATGTGGTCCACACACCTTCCTGGCCATATGCAGCTTTATCGAAGACCAGAATATTCCGCACACGATCCCGCATCAGATGGTGCGCCAGGATCAAACCGCCTTGGCCAGCTCCTGCAATTACGACGTCATAGACATGCGCACCGCCTGGGCCGCTCGTATTCGGCATCCAGTCCAAAGTTGGATGCGCGGTGAGTTCTAGCTCCCGTCGAACTTGCGCTTCGAGCTCAACTAGCGTGGCATTCATTGGTTTGGCGGCGTCAACTCTTCAATACGACCGCCACGCGCGATCAACATCCGGTCAATCATTTCGATAAATAGACCGTGGCAAACCACGCCGGGCGTCATATTCAGGAAAATATCCATCTCGTCCGGGTCTGGAATTTCGCCGAACCCGGCATCCAGTATCCAATGACCTTCATCTGAGACAAATGGCTTGCCATTTGCCATCCGCAGGCTCGTTTTTGCGCCAAAAGCTTCCATGTCCCGTTTGATTGCAGGCATAGCAAAAGCTGATACCTCAACCGGCAGCGGGAACTTCCCAAGCACGCCGACAAGCTTGGAACTATCACCAATATAAACGACCTGCTTGGACAGGCTTGCGACGATCTTCTCCCGCATAAGCGCCCCGCCGCCGCCTTTAACGGCCTGCAGGCCTTTGTTCACCTCATCGACGCCATCAACCGTCAGGTCAATTTCCGTGACGACATCCAGGCCCACGACGTTGAGACCAAGCCGTTTGGCCATTGCAGCCGTCGCTTCTGATGTCGCAACGCAACGTACATCCAGCTTGCGTTTAGCGACGGCTTCAATGAATGCGCCAGCGGTAGAGCCGGTGCCGAGGCCCAGCGTCATGCCAGCCTCGGCCAGCTCCGCAGCCGCAAGGCCGACCTGGAGCTTCTCTTCAGCTTGTGTCATTGGCAGAACCGATTACCCGTCAATACCGCCCATGCACACATACTTCGTCTCAACATAATCATCGATGCCATACTTGGACCCTTCACGGCCGCTGCCGGATTCTTTCACGCCGCCGAAAGGTGCGACTGCCGTTGAGATCAAGCCAGTGTTCAGGCCGACAATGCCATATTCCAAGCCTTCGGAAACGCGCCAGGCGCGGCCCAGATCCCGGGTGTAGAAGTAACTGGCGAGGCCAAATTCGGTATCGTTCGCCATGAAGATTGCTTCTTCTTCGGTTTCGAACTTAAAGACCGGAGCCAATGGGCCGAAGGTTTCATCTTTCGCGACCAATGCAGATTTTGGCACGTCGGCCAAAATTGTCGGCTGGAAGAAGCTGTGGCCAAGGTCGTGACGCGTTCCGCCCAGCACAACGCGCGCGCCTTTCGACGTCGCATCCTCAATATGCTCTTCCATCTTCGCGACGGCGTCCATGTTGATCAGCGGGCCAATATCCATGCCGCCGGACATACCGTCGCCAATTTTGAAGGCACCAACCGCAACGCGCAGTTTTTCAACGAATTCGTCATACACGCCACTTTGGACAAGCAAGCGGTTGGCGCAAACGCAGGTTTGGCCAGCATTGCGGTATTTGGAAAGCAGCGCGCCTTCTACGGCAGCATCGAGGTCTGCGTCATTGAAGACGATGAACGGCGCATTGCCGCCAAGTTCCATCGATGTTTTCTTAACGGTGCCCGCACACTGCTCCATCAGCACTTTGCCAATTTCGGTGGAGCCAGTGAATGTCAGCTTTTTGACGATCGGATTGCCCGTCATCTCGCCGCCAATCGCCCGGGCAGCGCCCGTCACAACGCTGAAGACGCCCTTAGGCACGCCAGCCTGTTCAGCCAGCTCAGCCAGTGCCAGCGCCGACAGCGGCGTTTCACTGGCGGGCTTGCAAACCATGGTGCAGCCGGCGGCGAGCGCAGGTGCTGCCTTCCGGGTGATCATCGCATTCGGGAAGTTCCACGGCGTTACAGCAGCGACGACGCCTACCGGTTCTTTCAGAACAACAATGCGTTTGTCGGATTGGTGCGGTGGAATAATGTCGCCATAGACCCGGCGCGCTTCTTCAGAAAACCACTCAACATATGATGCGCCATAAACGATTTCGCCACGGGCTTCTTCAAACGGCTTGCCCTGCTCCAGGGTCATGATCTGTGCCAGATCATCCTGGTGTTCCATCATGAGTTCGAACCAACGGCGCAGAATATCTGAACGCTCTTTGGCGGTCTTCGCACGCCACGCGGGGAATGCAGCCTCAGCCGCTTCGATCGCACGACGGGTTTCATCAGCGCCCATGCGGGGCACGGTTCCTACAGCCTCGCCATTCGCTGGATTTGAAACAGTGATCGTTTCGCCTGAATCGGCATCAGCCCAGACACCGTCAATGTAGCATTGCTGACGGAACAGCGCCTTGTTTTTAAGCTGCATGATGAATTTCCCCCGATAATAATGTCATGTCACGGAACGGCATGTTCCATGACGCTTATTGGCTGGCGCCGCACCCAACGTCTAACCCACTGGACCTGACTATATCCCGATTATGCTCAAACCGGAACATCGAACTCTCAGTTCGCAGATGCGGCGTCTTCAACGATCATGCGGGCTTCGCGCCCGCCACGCCATGTGTCTATCTCAACCCGTCCTGCCAAATGAATAACGGCACCCTTGGACGCCTCTAAAAAATCACCTAACGGACGGCCCGCAGCTCGGAAAGCCATCGCCTGCATGGCCGTGCCATCAGCACCTGTGAAGCGCAGACGATAGTGCGCGTCTTTAATCAGCGCAGCATGCTCCAACCGCACGCCAGCCAGCACAAATCGCGGCTCAGGATTGCCAGCGCCGAATGGTTGAAGGCGCTCCAAGGATTCCGCCACGTCCAAGGACGCGGCTGGCCCGACAACGCCATCAAGGGAGTATCCCCGCTTCGTCCGCGCCACTGCGACATCATCCGCCAAAGCTTCAGCCAAGGCCAACGTGAACGCCTCAAACCCATCAGCCGAACATATAAACCCAGCCGCCATAGCGTGACCGCCACCGGACGTTAGCAGGCCAGCTTCCCGCATGCGGATAATGGCTGGCCCCAGGTCGACACCACTGACCGAACGGCCTGAACCCACCGCAACGCCGTTTTCTATTGCCGCAACCAATGCTGGTCGTTCAAACCGCTCCGCCATCCGGCTTGCCACAATGCCGACAACGCCTTGCCGCCAGCCTTCGCCGGACACTGCAATGATCGGCACACCTTCAGCCGCTTGCGCTTCCGCCAGTGGCGTCGCTTCATCAATTACACGCGCTTCGATTTCCTGACGCTCGCGGTTCAGGCCATCCAGCGTCTGGGCCAGGGCTTCCGCTGCCCCATAATCATCCGTTGAAAGCAGCTCGAGCCCTGCCCGGCTATCCCCGATCCGCCCGCCTGCATTAATGCGAGGGCCGAGCATGAAGCCCAGGTGATAGGGCCGAAGCGCATCTGTCACGCTGGCGACGTTCAATAACGCGTCAATACCGGGGTTGCGGCGCGCGGCCATAACTTTCAGGCCCTGGGCCACAAGTGCGCGATTAATGCCCGTTAGCGATGCCACATCTGCCACAGTGCCAAGCGCCACCAGATCAAGCAGCGCCATGAGGTCGATTTCAGTTTGCCCAGCCGCCCGCAAATGTCTGTTTAGGCCGATAGCAAATAGGAAGCACACACCGACCGCCGCCAATTGCTGATGCGGCGAGACCTCGTCCGCCCGGTTCGGATTGACGACCGCGAGCGCGTTTGGTGTTTCATCTGCGCCAACGTGATGGTCCAGGATAATGACTTCGAGCCCGAGCGCATTGGCAGCGTCTATAGCCTCAAAAGCCGTGGCACCGCAGTCGACAGTGATAACCAAGCTGGCACCTTGGTCTTTAAGCGACTGCATAGCGCCGGGGTTCGGGCCATAGCCCTCACGCTCACGGTCCGGCACGTAGATAAGCGGCTCTGCACCCAGACCTCGGAAGATGCGTTGGAGCAAGGCGCCGGATGTAGCACCATCAACGTCATAATCGGCCAGGATCGCGATTTGCTCGCCAGCATCCAGCGCCGCCGCGACACGAGCGATGGCTTTGTCCATGTCCAGAAGGTGCGATGGGTCCGGTAGTGCATCGCGGAGGCGCGGGCTGAGATACAGCTCCGCTTCCTCCAGCGAATTCACCCTGGCTGCTAGTACGCCTGCGACCACGCCCGGTAATTCAAGCTGACGCTCAATCTCACGGGCAAGATCAGGGTCGCCAGCACGCAAGCGCCAGCGCCGACCAGTCGCTGACCTTGCTACGCCAAGAACGGGCGCGTCAGTCATACCGCCGCTCAGTCGTCGAACATCGGCTTCCGGTCGAAGTTATGGAATGTATCGAGCTTGCGGACCGTGCCAGTTTTAGAGCGCATGACGAGCGATTCAGTCCGCACACCAAGGCCCTCGCGACGCACACCAGCCAGCATCGTGCCGCTGGTAACGCCCGTTGCAGCGAACATAACGTCGCCACTGGCGAGTTCGAGCAAGCTGTATTTCCGGTCAAAATCTTTGATGCCAATCCGCTCTGCCCGGCCGCGCTCATCATCATTGCGGAAAATTAGCCGTCCCTGGAACTGGCCGCCGATGCAGCGCAACGCAGCCGCCGCCAACACGCCTTCCGGCGCGCCTCCAGAACCCATATAGATATCAACGCCGCTTTCAGCTTTAGTCGTTGCGATAACGCCGGACACGTCGCCGTCAGAGATCAGCATAATCCGGGCACCAGCGTCGCGAACACGACCAATCATTTCCTGATGGCGCGGGCGATCCAAGATGCAAACCACAAGGTCCTCGACCTTCACGCCCTTAGCTTTGGACAGAGCCGCCAGATTTTGTTCCGGCGTATTGTCCAAATCGACCACACCTTCCGGCAAGTCTGGACCGACACCGAGCTTGTCCATGTAGACGTCCGGCGCGTGCAGAAAGCCGCCAGCATCCGCCATCGCCATAACGGCGAGCGCATTGGAACCGCCTTTCGCCGTGATGGTCGTGCCTTCAAGCGGATCGAGGGCAATATCGATTTTCGGGCCGTTTCCGGTGCCAACTTTCTCGCCGATATACAGCATAGGCGCTTCGTCGCGCTCGCCTTCGCCAATGACGACTTTGCCATCAATGTCCAAGGAATTCAGAGCGCGACGCATTGCGTCCACCGCCGCCTGGTCGGCAGCCTTTTCGTCGCCACGCCCCATAAGGCGGGAAGCGGCAAGTGCAGCAAATTCGGTGACGCGCACAGCTTCAAGCGCCAAATTACGGTCCATCGTCAAGTCAGCCACAGGGGCGTCCTCCTAATTGGAATGTCCTCGCGCCTACTTAGTGCGGGAGTTTTTATTGATTAAAGCGATTCGATTTTCATCAGAATAGGTGGTTCGACAGCAGCGTCCAACGCGCTTAGCGCGCTTGCGACATCCCGCATCGTCGCCTCGGTCGTCTCATGTGTCGTCATCACAACTGGCACCGGCTCATTCGGCTGCCGACCGTGCTGCAATACGGATTTGATCGACACGCCATGTTTGCCGAGCACGCCCGCTACGTCAGCAATAACACCAGGCTGATCGATAACGTTCAGACGGATGTAGTATGCGCCATGCCTGTCCGCGATCGGTGTCGCCTTCAGCGCGCCCAGGTTTGCCGTATCGCGACCGAATGCGCGCGCCGTTCGGCCAGCGGCGATGTCTACGATGTCGCCCAGAACCGCAGACGCTGTAGCGCCGCCGCCTGCCCCCGGCCCAACTAACAAGGCCTGCCCAACAGGTTCTGCATCCACCATGACAGCGTTGGTGACGCCATCGATGCGCGCTAAATCCGCGCTTTCAGGAACGAGGCACGCGGAAACGCGCTGCTCGACACCCGTTTCAGACTTTGCAGCAACGCCGAGCAAACGAATGCGATAGCCAAGTTCTTTCGCAAATTTGATATCAAGCGCAGACACATCACGAATGCCGGATGCCTCCACGGCGTCAATATCAGGTGTCACGCCAAACGCGATGGCGGATAGGATCGCCAGTTTATGCGCCGCGTCGACACCATCGATGTCAAACCCAGGGTCAGCCTCAGCGTAGCCCAGGTCCTGGGCTTCCTTCAACACATCATCAAACGCTCGACCGGTGCTGAGCATTTCTGTCAGGATAAAATTGCAAGTGCCGTTCAGAATGCCATAAACCCGCTCGACCTCATTCCCGGCAAGGCCTTCTTTCAGCGCCTTCAAAATAGGAATGCCGCCTGCGACCGCAGCTTCAAACGCCAGTTGAACATTGTTTGCTTCAGCCAATGCCGCAAGGCGTCCGCCATGGCGGGCGATCATCGCTTTGTTCGCTGTGACGACATGCTTGCCAGCAGCGAGGGCGGCCTCAACAGCAGCCAATGCAGGCCCGTCTTCGCCACCAACCAATTCAACAACGATATCAACATTATTACTGACAGCGAGCTGGGATGGGTCGTCCCGCCAGGTCATGCCGGAAATATCGATACCGCGATCTTTGGATCGACTGCGGGCGGACACTTCCGTCACTACCACGGGAGAACCAGCGCGCGCCGTAATCATCTCAGCGTGCGCCGCTAGCGTCCGCGCAGCCTCAGCGCCGACAGTGCCTAATCCGATAAGTCCGACACGTACGGTCATTCCGCCGCCTCCGCTTGCTTTGCATTTTGGGCCGCAGCCATGTCCGCTGCATCTTTGCTATCACGCACTTTGGCCAGGAACTGTTTAACGCCGCGTGCAGCCTGCCGTATACGCTGCCGATTCTCTACAAGCGCCAATCGCACATAGCCTTCGCCGTTTTCACCGAAGCCCACACCCGGCGACACAGCGACATCCGCTTCATCCAAAAGCAACTTGGCGAACCCTAAGGAGCCCAGTTCTTCGAACGCAGGCGGCACAGGCGCCCATGCAAACATCGTCGCAGGCGGCGGCGGTACGTCCCATCCGGCTTGGCCGAATGATGACGTTAGTACATCCCGGCGCTGCTGGTAGAGCGCGCGCACTTCATCCACGCAATCTTGCGGACCATTCAACGCCGCCGTAGCTGCCACTTGGATCGGGGTAAATGCACCATAATCAAGATAGGATTTCACTCGCGTTAGCGCGCCGATCAGGTCCTTATTGCCAACACCATATCCAACCCGCCAACCGGGCATGGAATAGGTCTTGGAAAGCGAGCCAAACTCTACCGCAATATCCCGCGCGCCTGGCGTTTCGAGGATTGACGGCGGCGGTTGATCATCGAAATAAATTTCAGAATACGCCAAATCTGACACAATGAAGATGTTGTGGCGCTTACAAAACGCTACAACATCCCGGTAAAAATCCCGGGTCGCCATCATCGCCGTTGGATTTGACGGATAGCTCAGCAGCAATGCTGTCGGCGGCGGTACGGCATGGCGCACGGCGCGTTCCAATTCAGCAAAAAAGCTTGCGTCCGGGGTCACTGAGATATTCCAGAGCGATGCGCCCGCGATCACAAAGCCGAATGCGTGGATCGGATAGCTTGGGTTTGGGGCCAGAACGATATCGCCAGGCGAGGTGATGGCCTGGGCCAGGTTCGCCAGCCCTTCCTTGGAGCCAAGCGTGACGACGACTTCGCTATCGGCGTTCAACTGCACGTCAAATCGGCGGTCATAATATCCGGCAATAGCGCGGCGCAGGCCTGGAATGCCCTTGGACGTTGAATAGCGATGGGTGCGTGGGTCGGCCACGGCTTCCGAAAGCTTATCGACGATGTGTTTTGGCGTTGCTGAATCCGGATTGCCCATCCCGAAATCAATAATGTCCCGGCCCTCGGCCCGGGCGGCGGCCTTCATAGCGTTCACTTCCGCGAAGAGATACGGGGGCAACCGGCGGATTTTATGGAACTGAAAGCTCATCGCTTGGGCGCTCCGAAGTATCGAAAAATATGGAAAGCGGCGGGAGACATACCGCCTTCAGGTGCCCAGGTATAGGTCAACCCGGCTTGGCGCGTTCGCTTCGTCATTGGAGACTTCCTGCCGGACACGGGCACCACGCGCTTCCATCGCCGCAGCCAATGCGGCCACGGCCCGCTCAGCCCCAGCCCCAACGCCAACAATAATCAAGCTGCGATTACTAGTTTGCGCAGACTCTATCGCCCGGCCAATGACGCCCTCCGGCATTGTTTCAGCGTAGGCGAGCGGCAATGCGGCCAACAGTTTTCGGGGCGCAATCACTGGCGCGCCTGAAGTTTCCCGTTCGGCTTCAGCGCGGGCATCCGCCAAACCAGCCTGCTCTTGCTGCAACTGCGAAGACGCCGCTGGTGCTGCTGTCTTGGCGTCAGAAAGCACTGTTGACGCAGATTTGGGGCCAACACTCAGGCTCGGAAAGCCAGTACGGCAACCCGCGAGGGTTAGTGCGACTAAAAGGACTATTGTGCAGCGCAGCATGACATTCCACATGTGTGCTATAATGACTGAGCAAGCAATATAGGGGGCTTTGTCCATGAACAAGACCGTTGAACCGCCATCATCCGAGGATGTAGAGCGCCTTGCCGCCGAAATTACGGATATCGCCGAGCGCAGCCAACGCCTGGTTACGGAGTTTGTAGAGAAAACGACAGACCCTTCGGCCTCGCCAGAAGAAGCCCAAGGCGCCATGCAGGACGCCTTCGCGATTGGGCAGACTTTCATGGAATTTGCCGGGCAGATGGCCGCGAATCCTGCGCGCGTCATAGAGGCGCAGACGACGCTCTGGACGCAATACGCCAACCTTTGGCAATCAACGATGGCCCGCATGGCCGGCCAAGAGGCAGAGCCTGTAGCCGCTCCAGAGCCAGGCGACCGTCGCTTCAAAGACCAGGAGTGGTCGGACAATGTTGTGTTCGACTACATCAAGCAGTCTTATTTGCTGACGTCCGGGTGGCTAAAGGATCAAGCGCACGACGCTGAAGGCTTAGACGACCACACCGCCCACCGCATTGATTTTTACACGCGCCAATTCGTAGACGCGATGTCACCTACGAACTTTGTCGCAACGAACCCCCAAGTTCTCCGCGAAACCATTGAAAGCAAGGGCGAAAACTTGCTCCACGGCCTCAGCAATATGCTGAATGACCTGGAGAAAGGTCACGGCAGCTTGCGTATCAGCCAGACGGATTTGGATGCGTTTGAAGTCGGCGGCAATATTGCGGTGACGGAAGGCAAGGTCGTTTACCAGAATGACCTGATGCAATTGCTCCACTATGCCCCGCTCACCGAAACGCAGTTCGATAAGCCGCTGCTGATCGTGCCGCCCTGGATCAATAAGTTCTATATCCTGGACCTGAAGCCGGAGAATTCTTTCATCCGCTGGGCCACCGAGCAGGGCCACAGCGTATATGTGACTTCCTGGGTGAACCCCACAGGTGATCTCCGCGATAAAGACTTCTCCAGTTACATGTTAGAAGGTCCACTCGCAGCCGTGGAAGCGATCAAGCAGGATGTGGGTGCAGAGAAAGTGAACGCCATTGGCTATTGCCTCGGCGGCACCCTGCTCGCCTCCACCCTAGCCTACGCGTCTGAACACAAGATCGATAACTTCGCCAGCGCCACCTTCTTCACGACATTGGTGGACTTCGAACGCGGCGGCGAGCTGACCGTATTCGTTGATGAAGAGCAAATCCAAGGCATCGAACGGAAGATGGCCAAGGACGGGTTTATGGACGGCGCCGATATGGCAATGACGTTCAACAGCCTGCGCTCCAACGACTTGATCTGGTCCTTCGTCGTCAGCAATTATCTGCTGGGCAAAGACCCGTTCCCGTTCGATCTTCTGTACTGGAATTCAGACTCGACCCGTTTGCCGGAGGCCATGCACAGCTTCTATCTGCGCAACATGTATCAGCAAAACAAACTGAAAGAGCCCGGCGGCGTTGAGATGAACGGCACGCCGATTGATCTACGGAACATCAAGACGCCATCCTATTTCGTTGCCGCTAAAGAAGACCATATCGCCCCCGCTGATGCGGTCTATCAGGGTACGAAGCTATTCGGCGGACCGGTGAAATACGTGCTCGCTGCATCTGGCCATATTGCTGGCGTTGTAAATCCACCACCGCCAAAGAAATACGGCTATTGGACGAACACCAAATCACCCGCAACGTTGGAAGAATGGTTCGAAACTTCCTCAGAAAGCAAAGGCTCCTGGTGGCCAGACTGGCAGAAGTGGATCGCGCGCAAGGCCGGCAAGACGGTGCCTGCGCGCGTCCCCGGCGAAAATGGCCTGAAAGCCATTGAAGCAGCCCCGGGCAGCTACGTGCAGGTGCGCTCCTAGTGCAAGTGGAGCTGGCCAAGGTTGCTGATGCCCGCGCCATTGCCGAACTACATGTCGATGTTTGGCGCAGGACATACGCTGACCTGGCGCCGCCCGAAGCGCTCGAACGGTTGGGCGTCAGCGTCCGCCTGCTGCAATGGCAGACGGCGCTTGCCGACCCGGTGAGTGCCGCTGGGATATTCGTCATTCGGTCCGGGGATGCGTTCTCCGGGTTCGCGAAAGCGCAGCTTGATCCGAGCAGCCCGATGCAAGGGCGGGGCGAGATCAAGCACCTTTATGTTTCAATTTTCGAGCAATCGCGCGGGCTTGGTCGCCTGCTGTTCAATGCAGCTTCGAGCTATCTAAAATCAATCGACGCTCCCGGCATCGCGCTCGGCGTTGTAGACGGGAATAAGCGGGCGATCGCGTTCTATGAACGGCTCGGTGGCAAACATGTCGGTGAATACACGGACCCCGGACCGTTATGGCGTTCCCGCAATCTGATCTATGCCTGGGGCTAGGGATTTTTCCGAAGCGATCCACAGGCTAGGTATGCGGAAGCGATAGCGGCACGGGGCATAGCATTTTATATATGAGCGTATGACATTCCTTGAATCATCCTCCCTCGCCTCTCCCCATCTTCTGGGGATAGAGAATTTAACGCCGTCGGAAATCAATCTGCTGCTCGATTTATCTGAGCATTACGTGGATATGAACCGAAGCGGATCGAAGAAAACGGATCTGTTGCGCGGACGCACGATCATCAACGTTTTCTTCGAATCCTCCACCCGCACGCGCACATCATTTGAGTTGGCAGGCAAGCGGCTTGGTGCTGATGTGATCAACATCTCGCCAGAAGTCAGCGCTGTTCGCAAAGGCGAAACGCTGCTGGATACGGCGCTGACGCTGAACGCTATGCATGCAGACTTACTGGTCGTGCGGCATCCGGAATCCGGCGCCGTTCAGTTGATTGCGGAAAAAGTCAGCTGCTCTGTCGTCAATGGCGGCGACGGCGCCCATGAACATCCCACACAGGCGCTGCTCGACGCCTTGGCTATTCGCCGCCGTGTTGGCCGGTTGCACGGCCTGATCGTTGCGATCTCCGGCGACATCGCCCATAGCCGCGTCGCCCGCTCCAACATGCTGCTGCTGAAGACCATGGGCGCCGATGTCCGTGTCATTGCGCCGCCGACATTAATCCCAGCAGATATTGACCGTTACGGCGTTGAGGTCTTCCACGACCTGGCAGAGGGCGTGCGGGACGCCGATATCGTCATGATGTTGCGCCTGCAGCAGGAGCGCATGCGTGGCAGCTTCATCCCGTCTACGTCCGAGTATTTCCATTTCTTCGGCCTGGACCGCGCCAAGCTCGCTAATGCCAAGCCGGATGCGTTGATCATGCATCCCGGCCCGATGAACCGGGGCGTTGAGATTGATTCCGACGTGGCAGACGATATCAACCGCTCGCTCATTCAGGAGCAGGTGGAAATGGGCGTCGCCGTAAGGATGGCCTGCCTGGACCTTCTCACCCGCGACCTCTCCAACAATGCGGGAGATGAAGCATGAGCGAGCGCACATTCTTCGCCAACGCCCGCCTACTGGATCCCGCATCGGGCCTGGATGAAACAGGCGGGCTTTTAGTTGAGGGCCGCATAATTGCGGGTTTCGGCGCGCATCTGGATACGCCGCCTGACGATGCAGACGTTATTGATTGTGATGGCTTCTGCCTCTCTCCCGGCCTGATCGACATGCGCGTGCATCTGGGCGAACCTGGCGCTGAGCACAAGGAAACACTGACCACCCTCAGCCAGGCCGCCGCCAAGGGCGGTGTAACGGCCGTTGTCGGACTGCCAAATACAGACCCGCCGGTTGACGACGCTGCCGTCGTTGAATTTCTGGCCCGGCGCGGGCGTGAGGTGCACGGTGTTAAAGTCTTCGCTTATGGTGCCGCAACTAAAGCCATGGAAGGCAAGCGGCTGACAGAGGTTGGCCTGCTGAAGCAGGCAGGTGCCCTTGGATTCACAGATGGACTGCATGCCGTCAGCGACGCTGTCGTGATGCGCCGGGTTCTAGCTTATGCCAGCGGCTTCGATGCACTGGTATTGCAGCATGTGGAGGAGCCTGATCTCACCCACGGCACCGTCGCGACTGAGGGCGAGATTGCGACACGGTTGGGCCTACCTGCCGGACCCGCTATCGCTGAAGCCATGATGTTGGAGCGCGATCTAAGGTTGGTCGAACTGACGGGTGCGCGCTATCACGCAACACAGATATCAACCGGTGCCGCCGTATCGGAACTGGCCGGTGCCAAGCGGCGCGGGCTTGATGTCAGCGCTGACACTGCACCCGCCTATTTCGCCCTCAACGAAACATCGCTGATGGACTACCGCACATTTGCCCGCCTCTCGCCGCCGCTCCGCTCAGAGGACGACCGGCGCGAGGTGGTGCAAGGCCTTATCAGCGGCGCAATTGATGTGATCGCAAGCGACCATTGGGGCCAGGACCAGGAAACCAAACGCCTGCCGTTTGCACAGGCTGAACCCGGTGCAGTCGGCACAGAAACCATGCTGCAATTAGCACTTGAATTGTATCACCGGGGTGAAATTCCACTGCTGGACCTGCTCGCCAAGATGACGATAAACCCGGCCAATCTGCTAGGGTTGGAACTTGGCACGTTAGCGGTGGGTCGCTCAGCAGACATCACAGTATTTGACCTTGATCGCCCATGCCGCATTGATGCAGACAATCTGGCATCGAAGTCAAAGAACACGCCGTTTGATGGCAGGCCTGTACAAGGCATGGTCATGGCGACCATGGTTGATGGCCGCATGATTTATGATGGACGGGACTAAAAAATGATTGAACCGCTGGGAGGGTGGGCGAATGCATGGCCGCTGGCGGTCGGGTTTCTTATTGCCTATCTGATCGGAGCAATCCCGTTTGGTCTGATCCTAGCCCGCGTTTCCGGTGCAGGCGATATCCGCAAAATCGGCTCCGGCAATATTGGGGCGACCAATGTTCTGCGCACTGGCCGTAAGGGCATCGCTGCAACTACTTTACTGCTGGACATCGGCAAAGGCTTTCTCGCCGTATGGCTCGGCTGGCGTTACGGTGGGCCAGATATGGCGGTGCTGGCAGCATATGGCGCGCTGCTTGGGCACTGCTTTCCAATTTGGCTCAAGTTCAAGGGTGGCAAAGGCGTCGCGACCTTCCTTGGCGCTGTCGCCGGGCTCGCGTGGATGTTTGGAGTGGTCGGTGCAATTGCGTGGATCGCCAGCGCCGCAATATTCCGGATTTCATCCGTTGCCGGACTGCTGCTGACGGCAGCAGCACCCATCACGGCATTTATCACAGGCGACCAGCAACTGTTCGAATCCACACTCGCCATGGCTGCATTGGTCTGGCTACGCCATTGGTCAAATATCGCCCGCCTCCTCAAGGGCAAAGAACCTAAGATTGGCAAAGGTGCTTGATTACTTGACGAGCGACGACAAATTCGCCATCTTCAATCAATCATGCCAAATACAATTGATAGTAGTAATTCATGGACTCCAAAGCGCCTGGCAATTTTCCGTCTGGCGCTGAGCAGCGGCATTGGCCCCTGCCGGTATGCACAACTGCTTGCGCAATTTGGCGAACCTGTCGCCGCTTTGGCCGGGCTGGCGGACATGCGCCGAAAAGACGTGCGGGTCGCATCGCTGAAAGACGCTGAAGCCGCCATCACCAAGGCAGCAAAAGCGGGCGCCGATATCCTGCTGCGCGGCGATGATCTGTATCCTTTCCGACTGGCGGAGACGGCCCGGCCGCCTCTGGCGCTCTATACGATGGGCGATCAAGCAATATTAAACCGGCAGATGGTCGGCATTGTCGACGCCCGAAACGCCTCCGCCGCCGCAAAGCGTTACATTGAGGACCTTGCCCGGGACCTTAGCAAAGCCGGCATCGCCGTCGTGTCCGGCCTTGCCCGCGGGATTGACGCCGCCGCCCATCGCGGCTCGCTTGATGGAACACCAGTAGGCGTCGTCGCTGGCGGCATAGATATTGTCTATCCGCCAGAAAATGCAGACCTGCAGGCGTCAATAGCGGCCAATGGCGTGCTGGTGGCGGAATCACCCATCGGCGCAAAACCGACAGACCGACACTTCCCCCGCCGGAACAGGATCGTCGCGGGCCTCGCATCGGGCGTTGTCGTGATTGAGGCAGCGGAACGATCCGGCAGTTTGATCACCGCCCGTTTCGCACTGGAAGAAAACCGCGAAGTCATGGCGGTCCCTGGATTCCCCGGCGACCCACGCTCTCGCGGCGCCAATCGCCTGATCCAAGAGGGCGCAACAATGGTGCAATCCGCCGACGACGTCCTGACAGTCCTGCATACACCGCAGCCGGAACCTATGATCCGCCCGGTCAAAGCAAAACACCAAAAGACAAAAACCAGCACGCCGCATACACCCACGCCACCCACCCAAGATGCTGAGTCTGCTATTTCCGATCCGAAGGATCGTTTGCTATCAGCGCTTGGTGCTGCGCCAGTAACTGTTGACGAACTGGCGCGCGAGTGCCAATTGGAGGCGTCAGCCGCTGCCGCCATCTTGCTCGATTTGGAATTGGACGGTGCGGTTGAACGTTTGCCTGGCCAACGGGTAATGCTGCGTTAGCTTCTTACTAACCACGATTCATCAAGCTGCTAACGTCAGTATCCGAGAACCGTGAATTTGTGAGACCGCCTTTGAAACTCGTCGTCGTCGAATCGCCAGCCAAAGCGAAGACCATCAATAAGTATCTGGGCTCGGGCTATGAAGTCCTGGCGAGCTACGGGCATGTCCGCGACCTGCCGCCGAAGGATGGCTCTGTCCGTCCCGATGAAGATTTCGCCATGTCCTGGACCGTCGATGAGCGCTCGACAAAGCGGGTCACCGATATCGCCAAAGCGGTCAAAAAAGCCGATTCCATCCTGCTCGCGACTGACCCGGATCGTGAAGGCGAGGCGATTTCCTGGCATATCCAAGAATTACTGAAAGAAAAGAACGCGCTCGACGGCAAAGAAATCAGCCGCGTCGTTTTCCATGAAATCACCCGCTCTGCTGTCGAAGAGGCCGTTGCCAATCCGCGTGAGATCAATCAGGAATTGGTGGAAGCGTATCTCGCCCGCCGCGCCCTGGATTACCTTGTGGGGTTCAACCTCTCGCCAGTGCTTTGGCGGAAACTGCCAGGGTCTCGCTCTGCCGGGCGCGTACAATCCGTAGCGCTCCGGCTGATTTGCCAGCGGGAGTCTGAAATTGAAGCATTCAATCCGCGCGAATACTGGACGATTGACGGCGTTTTCCAAACTGCTGATGGCCGCAAAGCCAAAGCTAAGCTGACGCATCTGGATGGCGAAAAGCTTGATCAGTTTGATCTGAATGACGAAGCTAAAGCCAAAGCAGCCGTCGCAAAAGCAGCCGCCGGAGATTATAGCGTCGCTGCGATTGAAAAGCGCCAGACAACACGCAATCCAGCACCGCCCTTCACAACATCGACCCTTCAGCAGGAAGCGTCCCGGAAGCTCCGTCTTGGCGCCAGTCAGACAATGCGATCCGCCCAAAAGCTGTATGAAGGCGTTGAAATCGGCGGCGAGACCGTCGGCGTCATCAGCTATATGCGAACGGACAGCGTGAACCTGTCGAAGGAGGCGATTGACGGTGCGCGCGCGCTCATCGGCAAAGATTATGGTGCCGGCTATCTGCCAAAAGAGCCGCGCATCTATCGCAGCAAAGCCAAAAACGCCCAGGAAGCACACGAAGCGATCCGCCCAACGGACATGAGCCGCACGCCGGATGTCATGTCCGCTTATTTGAGCGATGCGGACCTGGCGCTCTACACCTTGATCTGGCGCCGGACTGTCGCGTCACAGATGGCGTCGGCCAAGCTAGACCAAACGGCGATTGTGTTTGCTGACGCCAAGGGTGCAGCCAGCTTCCGCGCCACTGGGTCGGTCATCGTATTTGATGGCTTCCTGAAGCTCTATCAAGAGGGCCAGGACGAAAAATCAGAGGATGACGGCCAGCAGGCGATCCTTCCCGCCTTCAAAGAAAAAGAAGGCGTCAATGCGTCTGATATCCTGCCAGAACAGCACTTCACCCAGCCACCGCCGCGCTTCACGGAAGCCAGCCTGGTCAAAGGCATGGAAGAGCTGGGCATTGGCCGCCCCTCCACCTATGCCTCAATCATTCAGGTTCTGCAGGACAGAAACTATGTCCGCCTAGAGAGCCGCCGCTTTATGCCGGAAGACCGTGGCCGGTTGGTAACGTCATTCCTGGAAAGCTACTTCCCGCGCTATGTGGAATATGACTTCACGGCAGAGCTTGAAAATAAGCTGGATGATGTCTCCAACGGCGATCTCGCTTGGCGCTCATTGCTGCAAGAGTTCTGGAGTGGCTTTAATAACCGCATCGGTGAGACCAAAGACCTTACGATTACGGAAGTGATCGACAAACTGGACGCGCAGCTTGGCGATCATTTTTTCCCGAAGCCCGAAGGCGATGGCGACGCCCGCCTTTGCCCGGCTTGCAGCGAGGGCCGGTTAGGCCTGCGTCTCGGCAAGCACGGCGCTTTCATCGGCTGTTCCAGATATCCCGAATGCAAGCACACCCGCCCATTAGCCGCACCTGAAGGTGGTGAGCTAGACGCGCTGGATGGACCGAAAGAGCTTGGGCTGGATCCTGAAACCGAACAGATGGTTACGCTGCGCCGCGGTCCATACGGCCTTTATGTGCAGCTTGGTGAACCGTCTGAGGAAAAAGGTGCAAAGAAACCAAAACGCGCCTCTATTCCCAAAGGCCAGGACCCAATGGATGTCGATCTGGCGAAAGCGCTAGCGCTGCTATCGCTGCCGCGTGAAGTTGGCCTGCATCCAGAAACGAAGAAAGTCATCAAGGCTGGCCTTGGTCGGTTCGGGCCGTATCTGCATCACGATGCTGGCTATACATCCCTACCGAAGGATGACGATGTCCTGGTCGTCGGCCTCAATCGTGCAGTGACGATTCTGGCTGAAGCTAAGACCCGTGGCCGGGGCGGCGCATCCGTTCTGCGCACGCTTGGCAAACACCCTGACAATGACGCCGATATTACCGTCAACAAAGGCCGGTTCGGGCCTTATGTGAAGCACGGCAAAATCATGGCTTCACTGCCGAAAGACAAAGAGGTCGAGGACATCACGCTGGAAGAAGCGCTTGTGCTGATTGCAGCGAAAGCGGCCAAATCCGGCAAGGCGCCGGCCAAAAAGAAGGCCCCAGCGAAAAAGAAAGCAGCGCCAAAGAAAAAGCCCGCTGCGAAGAAAACGGCAGCCAAGAAGCCTGCCGCCAAGAAGAAACCCGCGCCTAAAAAGAAGCCAGCGGCGAAGACTGCGACAAAGACTGCGGGAAAAACTGAGGCCGGCGACGCGTGACGCGAAAGCAGGCCGGCGCCCTCCCCACTGTCCAGGAGATCGCCGCCTGGCTTGCTGATCAAGACGGCGCTCCACGCACGACCGAAGCGACGCAAGCTTTCGGCATTCGCGGTATGGAAAACCGACGCGCATTTAAATCCCTATACAAAGACGCCCGCAAACTTGGCCGGGATGGCGCGAACACAATCGGTGGCTTGCCGCCAGTAACGATGCTTGTCATCCAACGCATCAGCAATGACGGCGATCTGATCGCGATCCCTGAGAAATGGGACAAGCCGCCTGCCCCCGCCGTGATTGTTAATCCTGGTCGTCAGGGTGGCGCGCTCGCGGTCGGCACGCGTGTTTTGGCGCGGATCGAAGAAGAGAGCGGCGAGGTCGTCGCCCATCCCATTAAAATATTTACTGGCCCACCGCCGCGCCCAGATGCTGTTCTGGCCATCGTTGAAGAAGGCCATCGCGGTAGCCTGGAGCTCCGTGAAGCCCAGCCCGGCCGTCCACGACGCTGGAAGCTGGATGGCAAGCGCCCGCAAGGCCTTGAAGTTGGGCAATTGGTGCTGGCAAAGCCTGAACCGCGCCGTCCTGGCCGCGCGTCCCGTGATTTCCGGGCCAGCATCATCTCCATCCACGGAGACGCTGAAAACCCCGCCATGTTTGGCCTGGCGATGATGGAACAACTTGGCGCGCCGATAGACTTCCCCGCGAATGTCATCGCTGCAGCCGAAGCCGCCAAGCCACCAGAACTGGGCGGGCGCGAGGACTTGCGCACACTTCCATTGCTCACAATTGATGGCGCGGACGCCCGCGATTTCGATGATGCCGTGTTCGCCGAGCCGTTTGGACGCAAAGGTTGGCGCATCATCGTCGCCATCGCCGATGTTTCGAGCTACGTCGAGCCTGGCTCGGCCCTGGATGTTTCCGCCCGGGCACGGGGTAATTCAACCTATTTGCCGGACCGCGCAATCCCGATGCTGCCAGAAGCGCTCTCCAACGGCCTATGCTCGCTGAAGCCGGGAGAAGATCGGGCATGCCTGTTCGTAGAGATGAAATTCAGTGCGGAAGGCAGGCGGACGGCACATAGAGTCGGGCGTGGTCTCATGCAGTCCCATTGGCGGCTGACTTATGAGGATGCGCAAGCTATCGCTGATGGCGCACTCCCTGATCATCCGGCACAGGCTGCAGTCCGGAACCTCTACGCGGCCTTCGACTGCCTGCTCAAGGGCCGCGAAAAGCGTGCGCCGCTTGAGCTTGATCTCCCGGAACGCGTTGTCGTGTTCGATGATAAAGGTGTGGCTATCGACATCGCCAAGCGGCGTGGGTTAGCCAGCCACAAGCTCATCGAAGAAATGATGGTGCAGGCTAACGCCTCTGCCGCAGAGTCTGTGCTGGAAGCACGGGCTGAGGCGCTCTACCGCGTGCATGAAAAGCCAGATGCCGAACGGATTGGCCTGCTAGCGGAACAAGCGGCGCGCATGGGCATAATGCATCCGGGTGCGCGCCTGGACCACCCCCGCCTCATCAACGACGTGCTTGGGAAAGCGGATGACCCTGCAGTGCGCACCGTCCTTAGTGAGTTAATTCTGCGCGCTCAGGCCCAAGCTCGCTACAATCCTGAATGCACCCCGCATTTTGGGCTATCGCTTGAGGCTTATCTGCACTTCACATCACCCATCCGTCGCTATGCAGACTTGGTAGCGCACCGCTCATTGATTCAAGCGCTAAAGCTTGGCACGGGCGGCGAGGCACCAGACCGAGCTGAACTAGAAGTGATCGCAGGCGAAATCAACAAAACGGAACGGCGCTCCATCTCCGTCGAGCGCGCAGTTGTTGATCGCTATGTGGCGCTGCTTGGGAAGGCCTTTGAGGGCAAAGAGCTGGAAGGCCGCATTGCCGGGATCAACCGTGTCGGCCTCTTCGTTCGCTTCGAAGACCCCTATCTAGATGGGTTCGCACCAGCCGCATTGCTGCCACAAGACTACTGGCGCCTGTCCCGTGATGGCATGAGTATGGATGGCCGCAGCAGTGGCATGAGCTACCGAATTGGCGACAGCGTGACTGCCCGGATACGAGAGGTCGAAGTGGCGACGGGCTCTGTCACACTGGAATTATCCCCGCCGGAAGGTGGATTACGCCGGAAGCGTGGTGGTAAACGCTTGATTAAAAAGCGCCGGAGGTGAATGATCTGGCGCATGCTCTTCCGCCGCACATTTAGCCTCCGCTCGGCAACCTTTGCGCTCACGCTAGCGCTTGTCGCTGCGTGCGCCACCAAGCCGGCGTTCAAGCAAGAGGCATTCGATACAGCATCAGCCTCCGCGCTTTTCAGCGATGCTTTCGGCCACCTTACAGAGACTTACATCGAAAACGTAAACCTGCAACATATGTCAGTAGCTGGATTGAATGGCCTGACGGACATTGATCCTGCGATCAAAGCGACAGCACTTGCGGACGGCGGACTGTCCATTTCTGCGGGCGGTGCCGAAATCGCGCTGAAGCCACCGTTGGACCGGGATGCTGCTGGATGGGGCGATGTGCTGGCCCGTGGGTTGACGAAAGCCCGGATGCATTCAGCCAGCCTTACCAGCGCTGAGCCGGATGTACTCTACTCCGCCATCATGGATGGCGCCACCGAAACACTGGATGGTTATTCCCGGTACGAGCCACCAAAGCGCGCCGTTGAAAGCCGCGCCCGCCGTGAAGGCTATGCGGGCATCGGCGTGACGATCCGCAATGAAGAAGCAGCAACCATCATCCAGGATGTGATCCCGAATGCGCCAGCCGCCAATGCTGGCCTGCAGAAAGACGACGCGATCACCCACTTGGAAGGTGTGCCACTGGCGTCTATACCGCGCGACAACCGAGCCGAGCGGTTGCGCGGACCTGTCGGGACCATCGTGACGCTCGGCATTTCCCGCAAGGATACAGCACCCTTTTCCGTACAGATCAAACGAGCTGAGGTTATTCCCGCAACCGTTTATTTTGAAACGGATAAAGATCTGCCTCGCTTCCGCATCACTGGCTTTAATCGCACGACTGCAGATGATTTGGCGGAAGCTATAGCCAAGGCTGAAAAACGTCCTGGCGGCTTACCGGGCATCGTACTTGATCTCCGCTCCAACCCCGGCGGGTACCTCACACAAGCGGTTGAGATTGCAGATCTATTTTTGAACGAAGGCGTTGTCGTCTCAACTCGAGGGCGGCACCCGTCATCCTCTACGAGCTATGACGCCCGCGGTGGCAGGCTTGCTGAGGGCAAACCAATGGTTCTGCTGCTCAATGGCCGCTCAGCTTCAGCGTCAGAGCTTCTGGCAGCGGCATTGATCGACGCTGGGCGTGCTGCAGCCGTCGGAACCGTGACCTATGGCAAAGGTTCAATCCAGAACCTTGAGAATCTGGTGAATGGCGGCGAATTGATCGTCACTTGGTCCAGGATGCATGCGCCGTCTGGATATCTCCTGGACGGCCTGGGCGTGCGCCCGACGATCTGCACCGCTAATGCTGCGGCCAATGCTCAGCCCGCAGTCATAATGCGCAAAGCTGCCCAACCTGGGATCGCTGGAGACTGGCGTGCTTACAGAGCGCCCGATAAGACAATGGCCGAGAGCCTTCGCGCTTCCTGCCCTAAGTCGGACGAAAGCCCGGATCTGGATATCGAGATCGCCCGCACGCTCATCTATAACCGCCGGGCCTATCAGACAGCGCTGTCGCCAGCCTCTCCGGCGCGGCATAGCGCGCAATCCCCCTTTCTGTGGCGACGCGCCGGTTGACGAACGGCGACTTCGCCGTCATATAGAACGCCGAATTTCAGGAGTATGATTCCATGGCTAAATCACCGACCCTGCAGGTCAAAATGGTCAGCACCGCTGAGACTGGCTACTTCTACACCGCCAAGAAGAACCCGCGGACCCACCCGGAGAAGCTTGAGCTGAAGAAGTACGACCCCAAAGCCCGCAAGCACGTGCTGTTCCGCGAGCAAAAAATGAAATGATGCGGCTCGCTTCTATCTCTGGATAGAAGCGCATCGCTCGAATTCGGCGCCGCTGACATAGTCAGTCGGCGCCGTTTGCGTTTGTACTCTACGCCGCGAAGCTAGACCTGAGCTTCGCTGCCCAGCGCCCGTCCTCACGGGTAATAACCCAGAGCGAGCGGAAATGGCCCATGGCCGCGCCCTCCCCGTCGAAACGGGTGAAGCGCACATCCAGATGGACTTTGTCCGCCGCCGCCGCCATCACGTCCAAGCTATCCCATTGGGACCGACTCCAGCCGTCACCGGCTCTAGCGTAAAAGTCATCCAGATAGCTTTCCTTGGTCTCCCATACCTGCATCTGGCCGGAAGCCAGTCGGTAGTGCGGAAAATGCAGGCTGTCAGCGATGGCATCATTGTCCCGGGCATTTAGGCCCGCTATATGCGTCGCCATTACGGCCATCGCTGCATCAATCGCTGGTTGGTTAGTGTCTGTCATCGTCATCAATCCGCAAGTGCATCATTGACGGGATCATAACCGAAAAGCCGTGATTGTTCTGGCAATACAGCCTGAGGGTTTGTGTCCACGTCCTGTTGAACGCGCTCGTTGCGCTCAGCGACCTCTTTGGGGTCCGCCATGTGGAACAGGCGCTCGTTCTTGCGGCTGCCCGCTTGCACCCAAGCTGTACGCTCCAGCCTGTTGCGCTCATAGCGGCTGAGAGCGGCCTCTGCATCGTCACTCTCTGACAGGCAACGCATAAGCACGTACCCGTCCTCGATACTCTGCGCCGCGCCCTGGGCCATAAACGGCACCATTGGATGCGCAGCGTCCCCCAACAGCGTCACGCGGCCTCTGGACCAGAACGGCAGTGGGTCCCGGTCATGCAAAGCCCATTTCATCGCGCGCGGCGTTTCGGAGATGATGTCAGTAACCTGCTGGTTCCAACCGGCATAGTCATGCAGCGCGTCGGCGATTTCGCCGGCGGCGCTCCAGCTTTCGATAGCGCTGCCGTCATGGGGCGTGACGCCGACCCAGTTCAAATACCATCCGCCAGCGACGTAATAGTGGACGAAGTGCCGGTGCGGCCCCCACCAATTGGCAGATACCACCGGCACGCCGATCTTCCGCGCCGCATCACCCGGACAAAGGCCGCGCCAAGCCATGTTGCCAGAGAAGTTTGCAGGCGTATCCCCGTGCAAATGCTTGCGTACGGCCGAATGAATGCCGTCACATCCAACCAGCACGTCGCCCCAAACTGTTTCACCGTTCTCCAGCCTAGCGCCGACACGACCTGGCTCCTCGATAATACTGATCGTCTTAGCACCTAAATGCAGATCGCCCTCATAACCATGCGCAAGGCCATCCAAAAGGTCTGGGCGGTACATGTGCAGATACGGGAAGCCGAAGGTTGATTTCAGAGCATCGGCAAACGCGACCTTGCGCAGCGCCTCGCCGGACTTGTACGAAAAGATCATCGCAGCTTCAGGCGTGACGGCTCGTGTCATCAAGGGTTCAAGCAAATCCATTGCCTGTAAAACGCGCGTTGCGTTAGGACCAAGCTGCACTCCAGCGCCGACCTCGCCAAGCGCTGTCGCTTGTTCCAGGACAATAGGCGTATGGCCTCCACGCAAAAGCGCATTCGCAGCGGCCAATCCACCGATACCAGCGCCAACGAGTATAACTTTCATTCCGGACATGCGACCTGCCCCCAGGCATGCTCCCTGCGCCAGAAACGCTAGGAGTCTGTGTTATGAAGCTGAAAGCATACTCCATTTAGCGCCGGAGCTGCCAAATCATCCTCAGGGGTCGTTGCGCCTGGGTGAGGTATCTGCGGACCAAGTCTCTGCGTCACTCACCTCTTCGTCAGGCGCTGGCACGCGATAAACCTCGCTCAGCCAGCGGCCAAGGTCGATCTGGGAACAACGCTTTGAGCAGAAGGGCCGGTGCTCTACCACCGCAGGCGTTTTGCAGATTGGGCATATCCCAACCTTCCCGCGGAATTGCTTCACCTCACCGGCGCTATCTTTTTTCTTCGGGTCCGTCATTAGAGTTCCAGCCGCTTGCCTGTCGCATCCAATATCTGAGCAGAGCGTAACCCCTGGTCCCGTTTCAAGTCGATAGCCTGCCCCACCCGGCTCACTGTATCGGCTAGCGCATCTGACAGTGGGCCTTGCAGCAGGCCGATGATTGCAGGTGGTGCAGCGATGGCGGCAGGCAAGGTGCCGTTCTTTGCCAAACGGCAGGCTTGGCGTAACGCAGCAAGCGCCATAGCAGTCTCACCAGTCGTCAGCTCTGCTACACTGGGGCCCATGCGCGGACGGGCAAAGGATGTAAGGCCCAGCGCGTCTGGTTTGTCGGGCGGCACCCAAGGCCACGGGTCGACCTCCCCAAGCTCAGCCATTTGCCGCAAACTTTCCCGGACGGGCGCGCGGCGCAGGAAATCAACAACGACCAAGCCACCATGCCGCCCAAGGCGGAGCTGGCGCGCAATCTCATGCGCAGCGGCATCATTGATAGCACCAGCATCGGCAATGGATTGCGCAACATCAACGTCCACGGCGATCAAAGCATGCGTCGGCTCAACCCATATGCGCGCGCCATCCAATATCTCCGCCTCTGGCGACAGCGCCTCATCTAATGCGTCGTCAATTGCTGTCGCCACGGCGGCATCGGGCGCGTCTAGCCTCGATCTATACTCTAAGGCCGATGCAGCCCATGCAGCGCTCGCAGGGTCTGCCGGGGCAATCTTGGCCACCTTTGCCCGACTGATTAGCTGAGTAACGTCCCCAGCCGCTCTAGCGAGCCGCTTTGGGCGGTGTTCACTGGCCGTAAGCGCGGACATGGCCGCAATCAACCGATCTCGCTCATCAAGTAGTGTGCGCGCCGCTTCTATACCCTGGCCTGGGTCCGCATGGAGGCGGATTGCTATACCTCGTGGCAGATCGCGCGCCAGCTGTCTCCGCAATGCTGCGCGTCGCAGTTTGGGGAAGCTGCGTGGTGCTTCAATACGGTCCTCCGCTGGGCCAGATGCACCCTGTCCCAACGAAAGCCAAACGCCATCGAGCCACACGCGGTCCGTAATGCGCGGGCCTTTGTCCCCCGCCTCCCCGCGCAGCACTTGGATCAGGCCGTAAGCGCCATTGGTCCACGCATTGCGTGGATTGCGGAGCAGTGCTTGCTCCGCTTCACCGATATCAAAGAAACGGCTGCCATTCGGGCCTTCAGCCCCAGCGCGCGCCATGTAGATATCGCCAGCACCTGCAGCGGCAGTTACACGCTCAATCGCGATATCCCAGGGCACGCCATCCGCCAGCGCCACTGCCCGAATTTCACCAGGACTGGCTTCAAGTAGAATACGATCCAGATGCGGTACATTCATTGAAATACCCGGTATCCGGCCCCCTGCAACAAAGCTGTTGTTTCGAATAATGGTAGCCCGACAACATTGCTGTACGAGCCATTGATACGCCGCACAAAGGCTGCTGCCTGCCCCTGTATCGCATATCCGCCAGCCTTGCCGCGCCATTCATTGCCAGCCAGATAAGATTCACGCTCACGGCTATCCAGGCGTTTAAAGGTGACAGCTGTCATCACAACACGGTGCAAGACGCGCCCTTCCGGCAATGTCAGGGCCACAGCGCTAAAAACACGATGGCTCCGGCCTGATAGAAGATCAATGCAGAATGCCGCTTGATCAGCATCTTCAGCCTTCGGCAGTGCGCGGCGGCCACAGGCGACCACCGTATCTGCCGAAAGCACCATCGCGTCAGTTGTTGCTTCCGCTGCTTTGGCACCTTTAGCCAGGGCGAGCCGTTTGGCCAGGTCGCGCGGCAGTTCCTGCTTCAGCGGCGTTTCATCAATATCTGTTGGTTGGATCGCATCCGCTGTAACGCCAATTTGCGCCAACAGATACACCCGACGTGGGGAGGCTGAGGCCAGGATGAGTTTTGGGTTATCCACCATGATTCTACTCATACCACCGGTGCCGATGGGCCAGACAAGCGTACCGAAATTCGCTGAAGAATCTCGTCGCGCGTACGCCGATACGCTTCAAGCCGTTGCTCCCGACTGCCTTCAACGAGTGAGGGGTCAACCGTTGGCCAATACTCGACCTCTGCGGCCAGGTGTTCTGAAAATTTCAATGCTGCCTCATGGGCTTCTGGGGATAATGTTATGATTAAGTCGAAGTCACTATCTTCTAGGTCACGAAAGCTTTTAGGCTCTTCTTCCGGCCCATCAAGGCCGATTTCATCCAGCACAGCGATAACGAAGCCATCGGCCTCTCCTGGGCGGGCACCACAGCTATCAATGTGCACCCGGCCCCGCGTTCGCCACCTGGCCAGTTCCGCTGCAATAGGTGAGCGAATGGCGTTGGAGGTGCAACAGAACAGGACGCTGGCGATTGGGCGGGTCGTCATGATGCAAAGAGTATATCACCGCCGCGCGTGCAGAACGCATAGCAGCGTGAAGAGCCGCCGGGCGGTCAGCATATCGATCTCAGCTTTGGCCTGTAGCCGCTCAATCATTTTCTCCGCACCGTCATTGTGAACGCCGCGCCTAGCCATATCGATGGTCTCGATCTGCGATGGCGTCATGTCCCGGATTGCATCGAAATAGCTGTCACAGATGGCGAAGTAGTCTTTGATTATGCGCCGGAAAGGCCCAAGCGCTAGACCGAAGATTACGGGGTCGCCACCGTTCGCGGGCATCACATGGATCAACAGACGCCCTTGATCGACACCAAGCTTCACGGAATACGGCCCGCCTGCACCATCGACGAGGCGGAAGGTGTTCTCGTCAATCAGATCCTGGATGGCAATGGCGCGATCATGCTCCAGTTCAGGCCGTAGCCTCCCACCAAGCGCCTGATCCAACGTGATCTCCTGAATGCGGTCAGGCGCGGTCATTTCTGGCTAAAGCGGGCTGTCACAGAGAGGCCATGGGCGTCCAGGCCTTCAGCTTCTGCAAGGATGGCCGCATGGGGCCCAATTTCGGCCAGAGATTTTGGATCGCAGCCAAGCAGGGTCGTGCGCTTCATAAAATCAAGCACGCCAAGGCCAGATGAGAACCGAGCCGCACCCGAAGTTGGCAACACATGGTTCGGGCCGCCGACATAATCACCAACAGCTTCCGGCGTATGCGTGCCAAGGAAAATTGCGCCAGCGTGCTGGACCTTACCTGCGAGCAAATCATGGTTTGAGACGGCGAGTTCCAGATGCTCCGGCGCAATCCGGTCCACAATGCTGGGCGCTTCGGTCATCAGATCACTGACAAGGATCAAGCCGCCATGGTCTCGCCAGGAAGCACCAGCGGTTTCTCCACGTGGCAGAACGGCAAGCTCGGCATCAACGGCAGCGGCGACTTGGTTGAGCAGCCGAGCGCTATCGGAAATCAGGATGCTTTGGGCATCGGCGTCGTGTTCCGCCTGGGCCAAGAGGTCTAACGCCAGCCAACGCGGGTCAGCAGTTTCATCTGCAACGATGAGGACTTCGGAAGGGCCAGCAATCATATCAATGCCGACCTGACCGAAGACCTGCCGCTTAGCCTCTGCCACATAGGCATTGCCGGGGCCGACGATCTTATCAACTGGACGGATTGGGGCTGCCCCATAAGCCAGCGCTGCAACAGCTTGCGCCCCGCCGATACGCCAAACTTCATCGGCACCGGCAAGTGCCGCTGCTGCCAGCACCATGGAGTTGTCCTTACCGTCCGGCGTTGGTGCCACCATGGCGAGCCGTTGGACGCCAGCGACCTTGGCCGGGATTGCGTTCATCAGCACTGAGCTTGGGTAAGCGGCGGCTCCACCTGGGACATAGAGGCCCACTGCATCAATCGCAGACCAACGCATGCCGAGGCGCACGCCGATTTCATCCGTATAATCAAAGTCTTCCGGCAATTGCTTCTCATGAAATGTGCGAATACGGGCGGCTGCAGTTTCAAGCGCTGCGCGCAGCGGTTTCGTTAACCCTGCGAGCGCGACTTGCATGAGGCTCGGATCAACACGAAGCGCATCAGCGTCTGCCGCCGTGAAGCGGTCGAACTTTGCTGTTGCATCCAGAACGGCGGCAGCACCGCGTGTTTGGACGTCCAGAATGATCTCACGCACCGGGCCATCGACCCGCGCGGCAACCCCTGCCCTGCGACTTGCCAGGAATGCGGCCAGTGCCGTGTCGAAATCCGGCTGGCTTGAGCTAAGCCGCGCGGTCATCGAGCGCTCGCTGAAACCGATCAATCCAGGCGCGGACGACTTCTGGACGGGTTTTCATCTGGGTACGGTTCACGATCAGGAGCGATGACACATCAGCGATATGCTCAATCTCGACAAGACCATTTGCCTTAAGCGTGGATCCTGTTGAGACAAGGTCGACGATACGCTGGCATAGGCCCAAGACCGGAGCCAATTCCATGGCACCGGAAAGTTTGATGCACTCCGCCTGAACGCCCCGTGCTGCGAAGTGACGACGGGTGACATTTGGGTATTTGGTGGCGATACGCACATGGCTCCAACGGCTTGGATCGTCGTCTGGCGCCAATTCCTTTGGCTCCGCGACCGCCAAGCGGCACTTGCCGATGCCGAGGTCCAGGGGCGCATAAACCTCCGGATAATCGAACTCCATCACGACATCGCGCCCGGCGACGCCAATATCAGCACCGCCAAACGCAACAAAGCTGGCGACATCAAAGCTGCGGACCCGGACGATTTCCAGCCCCGGCACATTCGCTTTGAAGCGCAATTGACGGGCGTCACTATCATCGAACGCGGCTTCTGGATGGATACCGGCAGCGTCCAGGATAGGACGCAGATCCTTAAGGATCCGCCCTTTGGGCAAGGCGAGCCGAATTGGCTCCGCTGCAGTGAACGGCACGACTGACATCGGGTCTTTCCCAGTTCCCTTGAAACTATGCGCCGCGTTGTACGCCTGCACCCGTCCTACGTCCACCCAGCGCAGGCTAGGGCGTACATATGGCGCAGTGTCGCAAACACTTTAGGTCAGCACGACTTTGCCAATGGCTTCGCGGTCAATCAGCATCTGCAGCGCCTTTGCGGCATCCGCCAGAGGCAGGACAGTGGATACCATTGGGTTCAGTTTGCCAGCGCTCGCCATATCGCAGAGGGCTGTCATGTTGGCGGCGGCAATCTCCGGCTGGAAATCCGTCAGCCCGCCAAGGCGGACGCCAACGGCGCTGGCACCTTTGATTAGCAGGTGATTCGTCTTCGCTAAAGCTGGCGCGCCTGCTAGGAAGCCAAGGATGAGAATACGCGCGCCCCAGTTCAGGCAGCGGGTCGCCTCATCAAACGCCCAACCGCCGAGCGGGTCCCAGATAACATCAGCACCTTTGCCGCCGGTCCGCTCCTTGACCATCTCTCTGAACCGGCCCGGATTGCCATCTGTTGGCGGGCCATAGTCGATGGCGTCATCCGCGCCTGCTTCAATACAGGCCTTACGCTTGACGTCTGAGGACGCGACGGCAATCACACTTGCACCGAGCGCTTTGCCAACCTGGATAGCGGCAAGGCCGATGCCGCCAGCGGCGCCCAGGACGACCAAAGTTTCCCCGGATTGGGTATTCGCCCGCTGCACCAGCGCGTGATATGCGGTGGCGTATGCGGAGCGGAAACAGGCTGCCTGCTCCATCGAAAGTCCATCGGGCACCAGCACCGTCTCTGCCGCTGGAGAAACACCGAACTCAGCGAAGGCGCCTGGCGTGTGGCGGCTCATCACCTGATCACCGATTTTGAAGCCCGTAACGCCATCGCCAAGCGCAATGATCTCACCAGCAGCTTCGCCACCGGGCACGAATTCAGGCTCTGGCCGGAACTGATATTTGCCAGCGACCATCAGCACGTCGACATATTGAACAGCGCGCGCTGCGATCTTCACTTTGACCTCGCCCGGCCCCGCTTCAGGTTCTGGCCAATTTTCTCGAAGGGCGACGGCTTCCGGGCCGCCAAATCGCTCACAGACGATTGCGCGCATGCTTTTATCCTTAAATATCAGATATCAACGACGATATATTCATCTTCAATCGTAACGTCTACGGTCTCGGCCTCATAGGCCTGTTCAACCACTTCCTCACCTTTGGCCACATCGAACGCATAGGCGCGCGTCTTCCAGCGGCTGGGGTCAAAGCGGGATTTGCCAGTGCGGATATCGAACTCCCAGCCATGCCACGGGCAGCGCACGATCTCGCCACCGCGGGAGTATTTGTAGCGGCCTGGGCCTTCGGACTCGACCAACCCAATCAGCCTGCCTTCACACAGGCTACCGCCCATATGCGGGCACCGGTCCATCAGGCCGAAATACTCGCCGTCCAGATTGAAGATGGCGACGGGCGTTCCGGCGACATCCACTTTGAGGCGCTCGCCTGGCGGCACGTCTGCTGCAGCGGCGACGACATGTTTCGTCATCAGCGGAGCCCGTAAAGATCCAGCGCATTGCCGAGGAAGAAATTCTCCCGCGTCGCCTTATCGACCTTTGGCAGCGGCAAACGCGCCGGGTCGTCGAAGTCCCAATGGGGATAATCGGTGGCGAATAGCAGCTTGTCCCAACCGATCCATTCCATGGTGTCCTTGAGATGACTGCGCCGATCCGGCTCCTCGAATGGCTGCGTCGTCAGCCAGATATGATCACGAATATATTCGGAGGGCGGGCGCTTCACATGGGGCAGTTCAGCCCGGTTCTTCTCCCAAATCCGGTCCAGCCGCCATGCGAGCGGCGGCAGCCACGCGAAGCCTGCCTCGACCACAACGACTTTGAGGCCCGACGTGCGCTCGAACACGCCTTCCATCACCAAGCTCATAACCATGGACTGCGCCGATTGGGCATGGGCGACCATGTCTTCAATGTAGTAGCTCGGCCATCCAGATGACGTGCTGGGCGTTCCTCCAAAACCGAACGCATGAACAGCCAGCGGCATATTTGCAGCGGCCAAGGCGTCATAGATCGGCCAGTAGCGGCGTTGGCCCATGGGTTCAGACGTGCGGATCAACATGAAGGCCTGGACGTAATTCGGGTCACCTGCCCGACGCTCAATCTCTTCAACGGACAGGGCTGCATCCTCATAAGGCAAGCAGACGGAGCCTTTGAGGCGCGCATCCTGGCTCGTCCAATGGGAAATCTGCCAGTCGTTCACGGCCTTACAATATGCGGCGGCGAAATCAACGTTTTGCAGGCCCTGGCCGGAGCGCAGCGGGTTCAGCACGCCAAGCTGAACATTATGAACATCCAGATGATGCTCGCCCATATATTTGACGTCAGAGCCCGGGCGGCTTCCGTCCGGCACATAGGAATCCCGGCGAGCGGCGTCTGGCTGGCCTTTGGGGTAGGCTGGGCCGGATTGATAGGGCTGGCGCAGGAGCAGACCGTAGGTCTCGTTATGCTTCTGCCATCGCTTCTCGAGATAGGGATAAATCTCTTTCTCGACGGATTTTGGGCTTGGATGGATATCGCAATCTGCAATCGCGAGCTTGGCGGATTGGTCTGCGCTCGGGGACGTACTGGTCTCAGTTTTGACATTCATGACACGGTCTCCTTCAGCCTTGGATACGTGGCGAGGGGGTTATCTTGGCATATTTTTTGTGCGAGCGCAGCCGACAGGCCTTCCGGCAACGCATCGTCGCCGTCAAACTGCCAATGGGGATAGTCTGTCGAGAATAAGAGCATCTCATCGCTTTCGAAATGGTTCATCAACCGCTCGACCGCTTCAGCGCTTGGCGGCACGTCGCGGGGATTGATAGTAAGGCGCACGTGGTCCTTGGCGATTTCCATCGGATGGCGGTCAACCCAAGGGATCTCCATACGCAGACCACGCCAGAACTTTCCAAGCCGCCACATATGGGAGGGCAGCCAGGCAAACCCAGATTCCAACAGAACGACTTTCAACTCGGGGAACTCTGCGAATACGCCCTCAGTCATCAGGCTGGAAAGCGTTGTTTGGAAAGCTTGGGCCTGCGAAGCGGAATCTTCCGCATGATATGAGGGCCAGCCAACGGGCGTCACGGGATGCCGGTAAGCACTGCCCGCATGAATGCCGATGGGCAGGCCGTGCCGTTCTGCGGCTTTATAGATTGGCCAATAGCGGCGGCGGCCCAAGGGCATTTCATCCATCACCAGCATCAGCACTTGAACGAAGCGCTTATCGGCGGCTAGGCGGTCAATTTCCGCCGCGGCGTATTCAGGGTTCTGGGGCGGAATAACGATAGACGCGCGGAGGCGTGGTTCCTTGTCCAGCCATTCCGCTGCCATCCAGTCATTGACGGCGCGGGCATAGGCATAGGCCATATCTTCTGTGTAGAGCAGCTGCACGCCATAAAGGCAGTTACAGATTGCCAAGCTGGTCTGGAACCCGTCCAGCGCTTCGGCGCGAAGCCTATCCAAGTCCACGCCAGCCTTGCCAGTTTCAGGCTTCCAATCGGGCCTAGCCGTCATCGGCGCATTGTTCGGATAGCTGATGGAATCCAATTCATGCACGCCCCGCTGCACGATCATATCGCGCCAGTGGTCGTCAAAATACGGCAGCAGTGCTTTCACATTTGGCAAGGCTGGGTGCAGATCGCAGTCAATCGCACCTGGAGCGACGGCGGGCATGGGATGAAATCTCCTAAAACTTAATCAGACGCAGCAATGCGCCAAGCTTCCGCATCGAACGCGACGTGCTCGCCGAAGCAATGCACTTCGGTGTTCGAAGGCAGCGCATCCTTTGTATAGGCGACTTCCGGTGCCGCCAACTGGCGCACAACTGGCTGCGTTGCCAGCCACTGGTCTGGCGGCAGCAGCGTGCTCTGCCGCTGTGTCACATCAACAATGAAATAATGATGGGGGATAACGATTTTGGGCTGAAGACGGGCAATAATCTCGTCCACCATCGTGTAGCCCATAACGTGCTGGGAATCGTCTGCGGGCAAGAACACAATATCGACGTCGCCGATCATGTCCCACACGGCTTCTGGCGGATTATGCCGGTTATCGCCCCAATGCAGAATACGCATACCGCCGGTCTCAACCATAACCAGCACATTGTCCCAAGACCGTGGATTATCTGGCGGGGAGATATCAACGCCCGTGAAGCGGTAGTGAATTGCCTTGAAGTCATATGTGGCAGCGCTTGAATCCGTTGCGTGCTTGTCGGCGATACCACTGATCGTGACATCGCCGAAACTGAACCGACCTATCGGGCGATCCAGCAGGACATGTGCATCCAACCGCTCCAACGCGTCATGGTCAAAATGCGCGTGGGTGGATACGCCGATATCCACTGCCACTTCCGGCATGTCGGCAAAATACCAATCCCATTTGCCACTTGGATGATTGCGCCAAGGATCAATCATCACCGAAATGCCTTCGGGCGACGTGATCCGAAACGCTGACGAGCCGAAATAGGCGATCTGCACCGAACCCGGTGCAGCCGGGTCCATCGCCTTGCCCTGCAGCTCAATCATGCGGTTATGGTTGGTGTCACGCCGCCAAGTCTGCTGGCCGGCATCTAGATTCGGCATAGAGATCAATCCTCAAAAATCGCGACAGCGCGGATGGGGCTGGCAGTGCCGCCCCGGATTTTCAGCGGGAACCCGGCGAATGTGAAGCGCCCCTGCCCGATCAGCGCCTCCAAATTCCACAAGCATTCGATATGCGTGATGTTGCGTTCGCCGCAAGCCAGATGCGCTTTAAAGTTCGGCCCACCTTCCGGTGCCGGGCTGATCGCCTCCACACCGAATTGCAGAATGCCTTTGTCAGCGAGCCAGTGCACGGAATCGACGTGAAGGCCCGGAAAGTCATGCTGATATGCGGGCGATCCCCAAAGCCGCGCATTAACGCCCATATGCAGCAGCACGGTATCGCGCGGTCTGATTTCTTCACCAGTTGCGGCCAACGCCGCTTCCATCTCATCCACCGTGATTTCGTGGCGGAGCGGGGCGTGGGAAAGATCTAGGCAAAGGCCGCCAGTGTAGAAGTTCTCCAGCGGAATTTCGTCGATGGAAGCGGCGTCTGGAGCGTCGTCGAAATGGCAGGGCGCATCAATATGCGTTCCAGCATGATCAGACATCGCGAGCGACATAGCCTTGGAGGAAAACTGCACCCCATCCGCTTCCTTCTTCTCATCATGATCATTCCAAACGGTGATCACGACTGGTGGATGGCTCGGATGTGCGGGCGTGCGGTGGTATAGTTCGCGAGACAGATCGACGATGCGCATGAACGGCGTCTCCAGAAAAAGGATACAGGGTTTCACCCGCATTATGGCGCAGGCGGGCGCTGTAACAAAACCGTTACAGAAGCATCACATACCAGCCGCGAACAGGGCCTAACTATGTCTGATGAACAGCATCAAAGAGAGGCACAAAAATAATATGTCAGGTTTAGGGGCGTTGATCCTTGTGGTCGGGCCAAGCGGCGTCGGCAAAGATACGCTAGTGGATGGTGCAAAAGCAGTCGTGGCACCATCGAAGCGCTTCTTCTTTCCAGCACGCGTCATAACGCGGCCATCAGATGCGGGCGGCGAAAACCATATCGCAACCACGGAAGCCAACTTCCAGGCGCGGGAGAGCAGCGGCGACTTTCTTATGTCCTGGCGTGCTCACGGGCTGTGTTACGGCATCGACAAGGACACAGCCGAAGCCGCAAGACGCCACGGGCGGGCCGTCGTCGTGAACGTCTCCCGAGGCGTTCTGGATTGTGCGCGCAATCGCCTGCAGCCAGTGCGCATAATCTCTGTGACTGCCAGCCCGAATACCATTCGCGCCCGGTTAAAAGCCCGCGGTCGCGAAGATGCAGCCGATATTGAAGCCCGGATCGCGCGCGCTTCAGCTTTTGACGTATCAGGCGGCGACGTTATTACTGTTCTTAATGACGGGTCGCCTGAGGACGGGATCGTCCGAATGGTAGAGGCGCTTGAGACAGCATCAAGTTTGGAATGGAATCCGGCGGAGTAACCGAAACGGCGCGCCGGGCGAAGGCTGCTCATACACGGCGATTGCATCCGCCCGCATCAGGCCAGAGGCACCCTCAGCTTCCGCCATCTCTTTCAACGAAGCTGCCAGCCGCTCCCGAACGGCAGCATCTGCGATCGCACCGGTCAGCGTCATGTGAAAGCGGAATTCTTCGAACACGTATGGGTAGCCCCATTCTGCCGTAAGTGCACTTTGGCGCGGTGTTAGATCGGCCGCATGACGCTTCTCCAGTTCAGCGGCATTTAATGGCGCGCGAAATGGCTCAAAGGTTTTCACACAAGCTTCTGCAAGACCAGCCATCACCTGGCATGGCTCCATCATTCGAAAGGCGATGAAGTGCCCAAGTGGTGCAACGCCGACGGCAGGACAGTCAAACACTTGCTGAGAGCGGGCAAAGCCTTCAGCCGCCTGAATCAAACTTTCGACAGCCTGACCTTCTGCCAGCCGAAATGGCGGCTTCAGCGTTGCGTGAAATCCGTAGTTTCTGGGCGAAGCGGTTAGCGTTTCGAGCGCCGCATCATCCCAATCGGTCAAAGCATCACCACTAAGCGCCGGTCGTTGGAGCGGGATTCCCAGCCCAGCGTCGCGGCCAAGCCAGGCTGAGCCGAACCGCCAGAATGGGCTATCTGGTGCTGGCGCAAAATAGATGGCGTAGCGCGCGACCATCAGGCGACCCGTTCGCCAAGCGCCCATGCGCCGCGCACAATCGCAGTGTCACCAATACGCGCCACCCGGACCAAGTCCCCACGCAGGCCCGGTGCAATACGGCCCCGATCATCCAAGCCCAACATATCCGCGGGATTGGCGGAGATGGTTGCAATGGCATCCGGCAGCGATAGGCCGACCCGCTCATGCAGTGCGAAGGCAGCGTGGACGAGGCTGATCGGCGCATAGTCAGAAGATAACGCGTCCAGTAGACCGGCCTCTGCCAGATCAATCGCGGAGACATTGCCGGAATGCGAACCACCGCGCACGACGTTTGGCGCGCCCATAACAGTGCGCATTCCAGCAGCCCGCGCCGCTTCCGCCGCTACCAATGTGGTGGGAAATTCGGAGATCATGATGTTGTCAGCGACAGCCTCGTCCACGTGCTCTGGCGTCGTGTCGTCGTGGCTGGCGACTGGGCCGCGCTTGGCCCAGCGGTCAAGAATCGCGCGCCGGTTCTTCTCCGTCTGATCACTGGAATTGGCGATGCGTTGATCGATATAGGCTTGGAACTCATCGTCGCTCATATTGGCATTTTTGAACGTTTTGAATGACTTAAGGTCTCGCCATTGGCGCTGACCTGGCGTGTGATCCATGACAGAGATCAGGCCGACCAGTGGATCATCGGCATAGGGCTCAAACAGTTCCGCCACAATATCGTCCGCAATTTCACACCTGAGATGCACCCGGTGATCAACCTTGAACAAACCACTGGAAGCGGCATCTTTAATCGCGCCCATCACCGTCGCCAACAAAGCGCGGCGATAGTTCCGGTCCATATATTCACCAACGGCGATCGCATCATAAACAGTCGTGACGCCAGCAGCCGCCATCTGCGCATCATGGCCAAGGATCGCGGCAACCGGTGCGGGCCATACTACGCCCGGCCTCGGCACCATATGTTTCTCAACATTGTCCGTATGCAGTTCGACGAGACCGGGAATGAGCATATCCCCCGCAAAATCCACGGCACCCGGAGGAATAGCGTCCCCTTCCTCAATACTGGCGATTTTGCCATTTAGAACAGTAACTGCACCGTGCAGAACGCCATCTGGCAGCACGATATTGGCGTTGGCGAGCATAGTTTCGGGCATAGAATGGAACCTCAGGCAGCGGCTTGGAAGGCGGAAACATCGAATACGGCGTCAGCGATCTCGGCGCGCACCGTTTCATCATGGCAAATGGCAACGATGGCAGCCCCTTTGGCTTTCGCCTCCATGATGAGCGCTACGGCGACGTTGCGGTTTTCGGCATCCAGGGACGCCGTCGGCTCATCCAGCAGTAGAATAGGAAATGCGCGGATGAGGCCGCGTGCAATGTTCACCCGCTGCTGTTCGCCGCCTGAGAATGTGGCGGGCGGAACAGACCAAAGCCGCTCTGGCAGATTGAGCCGCTGTAAAAGTGCCCTTGCAGCGTCTAGTGCTTCGGCATTATCAATCCCGCCAGCAACGGCAGCTTCCGCTACAATCTCCTCCGCCGGAATACGGGGAATAACGCGCAGGAACTGGCTGACATAACCAATTGTCTCGCGCCGGATTTCCAACTGAAGCCTTGGTTCAGCACCTGTTAGATCAATCATCGCGTCCCGGTGCCGCACAAGAACCTGCCCGCTAGATGGCCGATAATTGGCATAAAGGCTGCGAAGCAGGGTCGATTTCCCAGCGCCCGAAGCGCCAGTTAGTGCAATACACCGCCCCGCCTCGACGGCGAGATTCACCCGGTCAAATACGGGCAATGTCGCCCCACCTTGGGTGTGCAGGGTGAATGTCTTCGACAGGTCTTGAACCTGGAGCATCAGTTCTTGGGTCATGCCTGCAGCACCGATGATACGAGAAGTTGGGAATAGGGGTGCTGCGGGTCATCCAGCACTTGATCGGTCAGGCCAGATTCAACAACCCGCCCTTGCCGCATGACCATCAGCCGATCCGATAGCAGCCGAACAACCGCAAGATCATGGGTGACGACAACTGCTGCCACCCCCAGGTCCCGAACAAGCCCACGCAACAGATCAAGCAAGCGCGCCTGCACGGATACATCCAGCCCACCCGTCGGCTCGTCCATGAAGACAAGCCGTGGCTGCGAGACCAATATCCGCGCAATCTGGGTGCGCTGCTGCATGCCGCCAGAAAACGTGCGCGGCAAGTGGTCGACACGCTCTGCATCAATCTCCACCCGGCCCAGCCTATCCAGCGCCTCGCTACGGATATCACCGTAATGCCGAGCACCAACGGCCATTAGCCGCTCCCCGACATTACCGCCAGCGCTGACAGACATACGCAAGCCATCGCGCGGATTCTGGTGGACAATGCCCCAGTCCGTGCGCATCAGCAGGCGGCGTTCCGGTTCTGAAAGCTGGAAAACGTCCTGCATCCCCTGCCCGCGCACGGCGAAACGCACATGCCCCCGGCTTGGTGGCAGCGCGCCCGAGAGGCATGAGAGCAGAGTAGACTTGCCAGACCCTGACTCGCCCACAATGCCAAGCACTTCGCCCGGATAGAGCGTAAAATCCACATCCGCGCAGCCAACTTGTCCACCGGCATATGTGTGACTAACGCCCACGGCCTCTAATAACGGAGCATCGCTCATTGGTCCGCTCCATAGCCCTTTTCGGCGGCTTCTCTGGCGCGCGGCCCCATATGCCCTTCGGCCCGCCTGTCCCGGCAATGGTCTGAATCAGAACAGACGAACATGTGATCGCCTTTGTCGTCCAAAATCACTTCGTCTAAGAACACGCCCTTAGCGTCACAGAGCGCACATGGGTCATCGAACTGCTGCGGCTCGAATGGATAATCATCGAAATCCAGGCTACGGACTTTGGTATAGGGCGGGATCGCGTAAATGCGTTTTTCCCGCCCGGCACCGAACAATTGCAAAGCCGGCATCGCGTGCATTTTGGGATTATCAAACTTCGGGATCGGTGACGGCGCCATCATGTAGCGGGCGTTCACCTCAACCGGGTAATCATAGGTCGTGGTGATTTCGCCATGCCTGGAAATATCCTCATACAGCTTGACCTGCATCAGGCCATATTCCGCAAACGCGTGCATTTTTCTGGTTTCGGTTTCACGCGGCTCCAGCTTGCGTAGCGGTTCCGGCATCGGCACCTGATAGACAATGACTTGATCTTCCCTGAGCGCCTTCTCGGGGATGCGATGGCGGGTCTGAATGACCGTTGCCTCTGTCGTCGCCTCTGTCACCGGAACGCCTGCGGTGCGATTAAAGAAGCGGCGGATGGAGACTGCGTTCGTTGTGTCGTCTGCACCCTGGTCAATCACTTTCAGCACATCATCAAGCCCAAGAATTGACGCCGTCACCTGCATGCCGCCCGTCCCCCAGCCATAAGCGACCGGCATTTCCCGGCCGCCGAACGGCACCTGATATCCGGGTATGGCGACGGCCTTCAGTAGGGCGCGCCGGATCATCCGCTTGGTCTGTTCATCCAGATAGGCGAAATTGTAGACGCCATCGACAGAATGGAACTGTGCGCCGGAACCGGCTGGCTGAAGGAGGCTCATTCTGCTGCCTCCTTCTGCATGGCTTCCGCCGAGGCGCGCATGCCGCGCAGCATCACCAGCTCGGACTGGAAATCAACGTAGTGCGGTAATTTCAAGTGCGAAACGAAGCCGGATGCCTCCACGTTATCGCTGTGGGAAAGCACGAATTCCTCATCCTGGGGTGGATGCAGCCTGTCCTCCACCAGCTCATCCGCCCGCAGCGCCCGGTCAACCAGTGCCATGCCCATGGTTTTGCGCTCAGCCTGCCCGAAAGCCAGGCCATATCCGCGCGTGAATTGCGGTGCGATGCCTTTGGCGCCTTTGAACTGGTTGACCATCTGGCATTCCGTCACCTCAATCTCACCAAGTGCTATTGGGAAACCCAGTTCCTCCGGCGTGAATTCGACCTGCACGGTTCCCATACGAATTTCACCGGCAAACGGATGGTTTCGTCCGTAGCCGCGCTGGGTCGAATACCCAAGCGCCAGCAGAAAGCCTTCATCGCCCCGAAACAAGTTCTGGAGGCGTTGATCGCGGCCAGCTGGAAACTGCATTGGCTCCCGCGTTAAGTCGTAGGGTTGTTCGGGGCCGGGCGGCGGCGTTTCTGCCTCGATCAATCCTTCATGGCCCAGAATATCGGCAACACGCGGCATGGCGGCATCAGTCGCGTCGTCCTCTGGTGCCACCGGTGGCGTCTCCCCCTGTGCCGCCAGGGTAAAATCAAGCAAGCGATGGGTGTAGTCGTATGTCGGCCCCAGCACTTGTCCGCCCGGCAAATCCTTGAACGCGGCAGAGATGCGGCGGCGAATGGTCATGGCGGCAGTATCTATAGGCGCGCTGGCACCAAAACGCGGCAGGGTCGTGCGGAATGCCCGCAGCAGAAATATCGCCTCGACCAAGTCCCCCTGCGCTTGCTTGATCGCCAGCGCGGCCAAGTCTGGGTCATAAAGTGAGCCTTCGGTCATTACCCGATCAACCGCACCGCCGAGCTGCTCCCGGATTTGCGCTGCTTCAAGCTCTGGCACAGCCGGGTCGCCCCGGCGTTCTTCGGCGATCAGCGCATGACTATTTTCAATCGCTGCCTCGCCGCCTTTGGTCGCAACATACATGAGCGCTTACTCCTTCACAGGGTTTGCGGCGATACTGCGCGGCAAACCGACGACGCCAGAATCCACGGCGAAAACAACGTCATACCCAAGCGGATAAAGCGCCTGATTGCGCGCCCATGCCTTCCAGAAAGCCGCACCCACACCTTTAAGAGCGATGTCCTGCGTGGTTCTAACGCCAGGGCCTGTTAGCCGCATCGGCGCGCCGCTGTCGAAATTCTCTGCTGCACAGAGCAATGTCGCGGATCGGTCTGGATATTGGTCTTCGCCGATGCGAAAGGCGCCTAAGTCCGCATGTTCCGGGTCCAAGAGGATCGCGAACTGGGCATCACCCGGCACATCCACAATCGGTGCGCCAGCGTGGAAGCGAATGAAGGCCTCAGCTGACGGGTTTCGGGCAGCCGCATCCAAATAAACAGGCGTATCAGCATCCAGCAATGTCAGCGCGGCGGCGGCAAGCGCTGGCGGCCATCCGTCTGGCGCTTCCGGCGGGGCGGGGATATCGAATCTCCGGCCAGGGAATGACAGCGCATTCAGGATCGCACGGAAGCTCGATTGCGCATCAAGCACAGGGGCATGAAACCCAGCCTTCAATTGCGTCATATCAATTGCGGAAGACTGCATTGGCATCACCCCTCGGCCCGAACCATGGTGAAGAAATCGACCTTCGTGGCCCCAGCCTTCTTGCGGGCGCTGAGCCGCTTGGCCGCCTCTTCCGCTTTCAGCGGCTGAACCACCGCATCCATAACCTCGGCGTATTTCTCCGTTTGAAGCAAAGCGTCAGCGAGTGCAGCCAGTTCCGCATGCCGGGCGTCTCTACCCTGCACATAGCCATGCCCGACAGCATTGGCTTCTCCAGTTAATCTCAGCGCACAACGCGTGACGGTCATCTCGCCCATATTAAAGGCTGAACCCGTGCCACCGGCCCGCCCTTGCACCATGATCGCCCCGATCTCAGGTTGACGCAGCCAATCGAATGGCACAGGTGCGCCAAGCCCTTTCATCTTAGTCTCCAAAGCCTTGATCGGCGCACGACCAAGAACGCCCATCCAGTCGGCTCGTGGGTTTCCTCCGCTTTGGTCAGGGCTTGGAGCTTGGTCCGCAGGATTTTGATCTAACATCAGACAGCTTTCATATTTGTCTAGACATCTGTATATCTGCACGATATCTTTATAGCACACTGATGTAAAGCTGGACGTGATGACGCCTCCATGACCGATAAATTTGGCGACGAACCGCCTCTGCTCCGGGGGTCTGGCGCAACGCTTTGGCGCCAGATCGCATCCGCGCTTGAGGATGACATCAAGGCGGACAGGTTTATTGAAACTGATGGTCGCCTGCCAATTGAGCGCGACCTGACTGAGCGCTTTGGCGTCAACCGCCACACCGTTCGCAGGGCCCTGGCGACGCTGGCTGAAAGCGGCTTGGTGCGGACGGAGCAAGGCCGGGGCGTATTCGTAAATCGGGATGTTGTTGATTATCCACTGGGCAAGCGCGTCCGCTTCACAGCCAATCTTTCGGCGCAACAACGCATACCGGCAGGGCGCATTCTCGACTGCGCAAAGGAACTAGCGGACCGAGACGCCCGAACCGCGCTTTCTCTGAGGAAGAACGCGCAAGTTTGGCGGGTTGAGCGGCTGGGCCTGGTTGACGGTGCGCCCTTTTCCCTGGCCTCCCACTATTTCAGCGCTGCCAGGTTCCCCAAGCTCGGCGAAGCGTTTGAGGTGACAGATTCCATCACGGAGGCGCTTAAATCTTGTGGCCTCGCAGATTACGAGCGCCATGAAACACGAATTTATGCGCGCCCGCCCACAGCCGACGAAACCCGCCGACTAGCCTTGCCGCGCGGCCGCCCTGTTCTGGTGACAGAAAGCGTCAACGTGGATAGTGACGGCGCGCCGACAGAGTTCGGCATCGCACGCTTTGCAGCAGATAAGATGCAAATCGTCGCCTGACCTTTGCGCACCTTGCAAAAGTATCGGAACCTCGCCTCACAGAAATATGTCCGTGCGCACGGGCGAAGTCTGGTCGATGCAGGCCCAGCACCGACGCTGATGCCTGCCTTAACCCATGGGAGCAACCATGACACTTGAAGCTCAACTGGCGGAAATGCGGGAGGCCTCGGCCAAACGTATCCCGCCTGAAAAACGCGCAATTATGAAGCAGGCGACTGCGGATCAACGGGCGTCTGGCATTCTTGATCACACGATCAAGGTTGGCGACTCGCTACCGGATTTCAGCCTCAATAACGCTAACGGCGTTGAGGTGCATTCCGGCGATCTGCTAAGCCAAGGCCCCGTCGTCCTAACCGTATTTCGCGGCGTTTGGTGACCCTACTGCAACGCAGAGCTGTATGCTTTGCAAGCAGTGGCGGACGACCTTGCCCAATATGGTGCCACCATCGTAGCGCTCACGCCCCAACTGCCTGAGCACAACGCTGAAATGGCCGTTAAGAATACCTTGAATTTCCACCTGCTGAGCGACCCCGGCAACGCCTATGCGGCAGAGCTTGGTTTGCGCTTTGAGGTTCCGGATCAGATCAAGGAAATCTACGAGGGATTTGGGCTGAACTTGCCGAAATTCAACGGTGACGACACTTGGACCTTGCCAATCCCGGCACGGATCGTTGTTGATACATCTGGCATCGTAAGGATGGCGGATATCGACGCTGACTACACGAGCCGCCCAGAACCTTCCAAGACGGTCGCGGACGTAGCCTCGCTGGCTTAACGGCCACCTGGCTGAAGACAGAGAACCGGCTGGACGCACACCGTCCAGCCGGTTTTTCTATGGTGCAATCAGCCCCACTGCACCCGGGCTACAGCGTAGGTCGAGCAATAGTAAATATCCCGGTTGCCGCCCGGTGTAAGGAACATACCGTTCGCGATATGCGATCCAGTGCTAACGCGGTCAATCACCTCACCCGTCGCTATATCAATGATAATCAGTTGGTCATCGCCCGGCTTGAAATCATTGATCACGAGTTCGCCTGTTTCAGGAAATACCACTGGCTGCATGGATGGCCGCGCATCGACAATCCAGCAAACTTTGAGATCACCATCAGCATCTGAAATACCGGCCACGCCGCCATTAATACTGTCCCAGGCAATGCACATCGTGTGTTCAGGCACATAAACCGGCGGCGCTATGATGCCACCACCCGGTTTTCCAAACGGCGCAATTGACTGTATCGCGCCGCTATCCAGCGAGACTTTCAGCAATCGCTGCGGGCCACCCCATGGTGCGGGACGTCGCCAGCTTAAGCGATGCTCTGGTCCATCAAACCGGCCATTTGGATGGGCACCATAAATAGCCCGCAGGCTATCAATATCGCCATTATCCATCAGCCAGAGCGCATCGGATGAGATGCAGCCATCCCATGACAGGCCTTGCGGACCAGGTTCCTCGCGATATTGGGGCCGCCAATTCTCATCCACCGCCATGCCGTCTCCATCAACACGGATACGCCAGACATGTTCGATCCCGGGAACGTAGATGAACTCGCCATCGGCGGTCAAATCGCTGGCGATCCGTCCCATGGAGCCTTCAGGCAATCGTAGCGGCTCACCCATCACCTCAAGCCCATCGGCGGCAAGCCTTGTGATTGTAGATGGACCCTGCCCTGCAAGCCGGAGGTCCTTGGTGACAATGCTGCCGTCGCTCAGGATCAGCATGCCGTTATGGGCTTGATCGACAGGCAAGCGCCGTTCCATCACCACTTGGCAATCAGGATCAAGGCGATGCATGTAGCAACCGTTCACCTCATAGATATCGCCATTCGCATGGGCCGCAATCGCGCCACACCAAACATGGCCGCCCGCTGGTAATTCTGGGGATGAGGCGAGCGGTGCTAAGGTTTCGGGGTCTAGCTTTTGCAGCCAACCAAATGGTTCTGGCCCGTGCCAAGCAGGCATTGTTCCGCCGACATAGATCTCGCCCGGCGCCCGGCGGATCGCCATGACATGCCAACGGTCATCATTTCGGCAAATGACACGGGCATCAGTGCCGCGTGCGTTCAATCCACCAGTAGCCGCTTTCTGCCGCCTGTTACCGCCACACTCCACTGGCCAGGACGATGGGAAATATCCGGGCAGTGGCCCAGCGCGATCTTGCCCCGTCACTACCCGACGTTCCGGTCCCGGCCTTCCCAGAAGGGTGCACGAAGTTCGAATTTCTGGATTTTGCCAGCACCAGATTTCGGCAAAGCCTCTGTCCGCACCTCAACAGTGCGTGGGCATTTATAGGGCGCGATCAAGTCCCGGCAGTGCGCAACAACGGCTGCTGGATCAGGCGTCTGGCCAGCGCGCGGAACAACAATCGCGTGGACAGCCTCCCCCCATCGGTCATCTGGAACGCCGATCACGGCGCATTCTGAAAGGCCAGGGAACTGCATGATTGCGTTCTCAACTTCGGCGGAAAACACGTTCTCACCGCCGGTGATGATCATGTCCTTCACTCGGTCGACGATATAGAGGAACCCTTCTTCATCCATAACGCCGCCGTCACCGGTATAGACCCAACCGTCTTTCAGTGTTTCCGCGGTCTGCTCCGGCTTGTTCCAGTAGCCCAACATCGCATTGGCACCACGCACCCGCACTTCACCCGACTGGCCGCGCGGAGCTTCCGCACCTGCCTCATCAACGACCTCAATCTCAACCGCTGGAACCGCTTGACCAACAGACCGAATTTTCTCCGCCTTTGGACCATCAAGAACGTGATAATCGGACCCCAAAAGTGTCGCGAGCGGTGCTAGTTCAGTTTGGCCATAGGCATGGATGAAGCGCGTTTCCGGCATCTTCTCCATGGCTTCCTTCAAGACCGTTAGCGTCATTGGCGAGGCACCGTAGATCAGACGCGTTAAGCGGCTTGTATCTGCGTCTTCGAGCTCTGGCGCTTGCAGGAGCATCCCGATCATCGTTGGTACAAGCAGAGAAATCGTGCCGTCAAATTCCGTCACGGCGTTCAGGAAGGCTTTGGGCTCAAACCCCGGAATAAATGCGTGACTGCCGCCGAAAATCGTCAGCGAGAACAGCATAGCGCTACCGGCGATATGGAAAAGCGGGGGGGCATGAATGTTGCGATCATCCGCTGTCACATTGGCACCAGCACCAAAGCACATGGAACTGGCCCAAAGCGCACGGTGCGGCAGCATCACGCCTTTTGGAAACCCAGTGGTGCCGCCAGTGTAGAAGATGCCTGCTAAGTCTTCACCATTACGGAATGCATCATCGGCTGGGGATGCTTCAGCGACCAAATCTTCATAGGAGAGCATGCCAGCGGGGCAATCACCGTCGCCAGCAAAGATCACGTGCTCAACGGTCGGGCATTCCTTCGCAATGGCTGCGCCCATTTCGGCGAAGGCATCATCGACGACCAAATATCTGGCACCGGAGTCTTTGATTGAATAGACGTGCTCGGCCAGGGACCACCGAATGTTCATCGGCACGACATTCGCACCTGCCCAGAAGACGCCGTAGTAGTATTCCGCATACCGGTCCTGATTGAAGGAGAGCATCGCCACGCGATCCTCCACTTTCATCCCAAGCCCATGCAGTGCACCCGCAAGCCGTGCAACCCGGTCCTGAAATTCAGCCCAGGTAAAGGTCCGCTTTTCAGATATCAGCGCAATCTTGCCAGGGTTAATCTTAGTAGCCCGACGCAGGCCTTGGGTCATATACATCGTGCGTCATCCTCCCGCCGCTCATCCATTGAACGTTCGGCTGAATCGCTTTCATTCAGAAGCTTGTAACGGCAAGCACAAAGCCATCAGGTTGCAGGAACAACGCCTTCGCCTTTGGTTTGCGTCCGCCACATGAAACGCGCTTGGGACGTATCAACAGGGCTGCGCATATGCAGCATCATCCGATTATCCCAAGCAACAACCTGCCCGACGCTCCATTTGTGATGATATTGGAACTCCGGTTTGGTCGCATGAGCCCAAAGCTCATCCAGCAGCGCTTCGCTTTCATCAAGCGGCAGGCCTTCAACATAGGCATTGGTGCGGCGGCCAAGATACAGCGCTTCATCGCCAGTGGATGGCACCGTGCGGATGATTGGATGCGCATGCCCGATAGCGTCAATCGGTGACGCTGGCACTTCCATGCCCGGGCGGATGATGCCGTTACTGGCATATGTAGAATCATGCTTGATCTGAAGCGACAACACTTTGCGCCGGAGGTCATCTGGGAGTTCTTTGGCCGCCATAACCTGGCTGCAGAAGCCGGTATCGCCGCCATCGTCCGGAATGATCCGGGCGTGCAGCAGGCTAAATGTCGGCGGGGTCGGGATATAGGACATATCCGTATGCCATTCCCATTCGCCGAAGAACTTATCTGGCGTTTTCTCAACCTGAAGCGTTGTTGGCTCCACATTGCCGATATAGGCCAAATACGGATCACGGCCTTTTGCTCTATGGGCAGCGACCTGATCATCAACAGTGAGATGCTCCTCACCCGGCAAAGCTTTCTTGCCGATGCCATTGATAAGGCCTGGCGCAAACTCATTCTCACCGAACACTGCAGTCATTGCGTGGAGTTCTTCAACATCCAGCATGTGATTGAATTGGAAGCACAATAGGCCGTGCCCATCCTTGTAGGCATCAAGTATTCCTGTCCGTTGCGCGGCAGTCATCTCGCTGGGCTTCAGGCCGGTGATTTCTGCGCCAAAGCGTGCCCCGCCCAAAGGCGAAACCGACATGTCACCGTATTTTTTGATTGGCTGATCCATACCGAAGCTCCTGTCCATATCTATTTCGACGTAATCCTACAGCGGCCCAACGTCTTTGCAATCGAGAACTAGTTGGCCTGCCACGCCGCCGCAGGATCCATGCCAGCAATTAGCGCGGAACTGAGGTCCACGCCGATACCTGGCCCTTCGGGCAATGGCGCAGCGCCGCCTGTTATTAGGGGAAGCGCCGGTTCAACCAATGTTTTGAAGACGGGTGTTTCATCAAACTGTACTTCTAGCAGGTCCGCATTTTCAACAGCCGCGCATATCTGCATAGACGCGGCATGGCAGATGGGGCCGCTTGGATTGTGCGGGGAAAAGGTGACGTCATGGGCAGCAAACGTCTCAGCGATCCGCATCATTTCAGCGGGGCCGCCGGCATATTTCACATCCGGCATCATGACATCATAGGTCCCAGCGTTCAGCATCGGTTCAAACCCAGCCAGTTTGATCCCGGTTTCGGCCCCTGCGAGCCGCATACCGAGCGCGTTCGCTTGTGACCGCAATCGCTTCAACGCGCCGAGCGCAATGGATTCTCTAGGGATCGGGCATTCGAACCAGTAGAGGTCAAAGGGTTCAACCGCATCAAGCACCCATGACGCTGTCGATTCAGCAAAGCGCCAATGACAATCGACCATCAGGCGTGCGTCTGGTCCGATAGCCTTGCGAACTGCTTTGATCCGCTCCAGTCCATCTTCAACAAGCGGGCGCCATTGTCCTGGTGCCATATCGGGCGCCGCGCCATCAAACGGCGCAATCTTGAATGCCGAATATCCAGCAGCCACGGCCATCACCGCATTGGCGGCAAACCCGGCAGGGGAGCGGTCTTCGGTGCGCCGATTGATATTGGCATAAAGACCAATTGCGTCACGGCGCGCGCCGCCAAGTGCATCCGCCAAGCGACTGCCCGTTGATCTTGCATCCAAATCAGATGCCGCCTGCATAACGGCGGAGCTAAATGCAGCCTCATGCAAATTGCCGAATGGCAGGCTGGCAAACAGGCCCAATGTGTCCCCGGCATCCCGTCCCAACACTTGCCGGCCATGCCCGTCCGCGACTTTAGCGACCGCTTCTTCTTTGCCGTTCAGCGTTCCTTCACCGACCCCCTTCAGGCCGCTTTCGCCTGTGAGTTCAACGAACAACCATGCGGTTTTCGGGGAAATTCGAACGCCGATAAGCCTGATATCAGTAATTATTTCGCCCACAGCGCCGCCTAAGCCTCCATCAGAATTGGTAAGGATTGTTGATATGCAATTTCAGCCAATACTTTGACCTCATCCAATGTACGGCTGCCAATCGGGTGCTCGACCATCACAAACGGATAATCCGGCAAGCCAAGCATCCGTGCGATATTCTTCGCCGTCACCTCAAAAGGTTCCGTACAAATAACGATCGCCCGTTTGCCCAATTGTTCGAAGCTGACGCCATCATGCAAACTGCACGTTGAGCAACTGCCTCAATCACCAAGCCCGGTTATGAGAAAATCAATCTCATCGGCTGCCTGCTGCAGCGTTTCCGTAGGTGCAGGCGCGCTGGCGTTGAACTTTGAGTAGATCGGCGCAATCTTGCAGCCATGGCGGGCAGCGAACAGTTCCGCCGTCTCTCGCAGCATATGAACCGCATTCAGCTTGCTGTTATGCAAATAGCCAACGGTTTTGCTTTCCAAGCTGATCAATGGCGGCGCACGGCTGCTATTACGCTCCGGCCCCGCTACTGTTGGATCATAGAGTTCCATTCAATCCTCCATTCAATCGCAATCAATGCAGACGCCAATCGGCTTCGACTGCATCAAAGAACTGCGCGCCCGGCTCCAGGATGGGATGAAGCAGGAATGCCCGCCCGCATCGCCGCCGCCCATGGTAATAAGAATATCGGCAGGGCCGATGCCACGATGCATATAGTCGTCATGCAGTAATAGGCTGGCATGCGCAGGATCGCGCTGGCGATCAAAATCCTGCTGGCGGAATTTACCGACAGCTTCCAGCTCCGACCGGCTCCGGCGTGCGTTCTCAAACAAATAATCCTGCGCCCGCTCCCGCGTCCAGCCGGCATTACCCAGGATACGCATATGCTCTGGTGCTAGCACGACAACCGATTGGCCAAGGGTTAAAACGCCCAAGCCCGCCATCGTGTGTGCGATCGACCCCAACACTTCTTCCGGCGCGGCACCGCCATGGTTTTCGATATTGAAAAACCCACCACCTGCAAAGGCCGTGACACTACTAACGCCCTCTGGGTAGTCCAATGTCTCGACCAGCAGCGGCCATGGGTTACCCCGGGCGCGCTCAGCAATGCAGAAGCTGAACTTGTTCGGGTTGCCCTGGGTCGACTTGTCGGAAATGCCAGGAATCATCTGGAACACATTCCGAAGAATCAGTCGGGTCGCGCGCCCAATCGTTCCGTTGGCGCGATTGCCAGGACCGAAAAGGTTCACATCTGCATTCATGCCAATTTCGTCAGCAACGCCGCCACTCACGATTAATAGCGGCGCCGATCCGCCCGTGCTTGCGGTGGAGCCATGGAAGTTAAAATCCGGCTCATTCATGGCTTCAAATGCAGCCACAATGACCGGAAAATACTCCGGCAAGCACCCCGCCATGACGGCGTTAACGGCGGCGGCGTGAATGGTACATTCAAGGCCAGTCGCTGGGTGGGTTGCGATGACGGTTTCAGGCGGACGGCCCTCATACATCATCATCGCATCCACGCGCTGAACGACAGGCGGCACGACGGGCAAGCCATCGGTCCAGCCCTGCTCATAGCAATAATCCATCGCTGCAAGCAGCTCGTCAGGCACATCATGGATGCGGGCCGAATCACGTGGCATCGCTCTATCCTTCAATCATTGCGCGGCGATTGTAACGCGCCATGGCGCAAACATTGAATAAAATTGATGCCGTCTGCCATCTTCCCCTTCCCTGCGGCCAAGTTTAGGATGGCTTCATGAACAGTATCTCCTCTCAAGTCGCAGCAGATTATGCGCGCGATGGCTTCGTATTCCCGCTGGACATTCTGTCGGCGGATGAAGCGAAAACCCTGCGGAATGACCTGGAAGCCGCGGAAGCAAAATACGCCGATGATCCGAAGAATCGGGCCATGGCGCGCGGGTTCCCGGCACGCCTGATGCCATCCTTCGACGCCCTGATCCGCCATCCCAATATGATCGCCGCCGCCTCTGCGGTGCTTGGGCCGGACTTGCTGGTTTGGAATTCCAGTATGTTCATCAAGGAAGCCAACACGCCGAATTATGTGAGCTGGCACCAAGACCTCACATATTGGGGCCTGGACGAGCCAGACGAAGTGACGATCTGGGTGGCGCTATCGCCCGCCAGTATTGAAGCCGGATGCATGCGCTTCGTACCCGGCAGCCACCGCGAGCGCATCCAACCGCACGCGGACAGCTTTTCAGCTGACAATTTGCTCACCCGCGGCCAGGAACTGCAGGTGGACGTTCGGGAAGAAGACGCCGTCGATGCCGCGCTCAAAACTGGCCAAGCCTCCATGCACCATGGCCATCTCTTCCATGCGTCTGGGCCCAACACTACGGATGATCGCAGGCTCGGCGCTGCCATCCGCTACATAAAGCCGAGCATGAAGGCGCAGTCTGGCCCTGAAACGGAAGTAACGCTTGTCGCCGGTGAAGACCGGTTCGGCCATTTCACATTGACAAAACCGCCTAAGGGAACGCTGCTGGACGAAGACTTGGCAGCCGTCGCCAGGGACGTTGAACGCCGAGAATCTGTATTGTTCGCAGGCGCAGACAACAAGGGCCACCGGCGGAGCTAAACCCCGCCGGCTACCCCAGATGCTTTAGGCCACTTTCGTCAAGATAGCCACGCTTTGCGCAACGGCCGCTTTCGCCCGTTCACGCAATGCTTCCTCAGAAGCACTGCTGATTGGGTGGTCGATCACGACAAACGGGAAGTCTTCCGCGCCCAATACGCGCGCCATTAGGTCTGCCGCATCAGAGAACGGCGCTGTCATAACACCTGCAGATGGTACACCCATCCGTTCGCCAGCCACTGCGTCATGCAAACTGCACGACGAGCAACTGCCTCAATCGCCAACGCCGGATATAAGGGCGTCCCATTGCTGCGCTTCCGCCATAATGGCTTCAGGCGCCGGGGCGGAGTAATTGCCCTTAGTGCGCCACACAACATCAGCGACGCCATGTGTTTCGCGCAGCTCAGCTTCAATCGCGGCGAAGAAGCGCTTCGTGCCCTCCTTGCCGTTTGAGATCACGCCAACGGTTTTGCCCGCCAGCGAGTCCAGCCGTGGCGGCGGGACAAGGCCCGCCACATCGGCTTCATGGGTTGGATCAAGAACTTGCAACGTCTCTAGCTCTCCATTCTCTAAATTTCACAATCGACGCAGACGCCGATGGGGATGGTAACGGCACGGCTTTTGTGGCCAAGCCAAGGTGCAATAACGGCACCAAAACCGCCAGCCGGTCCACCAGCAGCAATGACCAGCAGGTGGTCTTCATCGGGCAGTGCCGCATATTCCTGCTCACCCCGCTGCTTGACGACAGAGCCTTTGCCAACGTCCGCCCATTCTTTACGCAGAATACGCGCCTTCTCGAAGACATAGCGGCGCACATCAGCCTTCGACCATCCGGCCTTCTCAAAATGTGTGCGGAGCTGGGGGGCGATCACGATGGCGTAGTTGCCGGGCCAGATCGAATAATGACGCATATTCGCTTTGATTTCGGCAGCAAACGTATCCAGAATTTCTTCTGGCTTGGTCGTCCACTCATTCATAAGCTGCCGCGGCGCCATTGCGGCCATAACGGTGACAGAAGACGCGCCCGGTGGGCAGTCACGCTCTTCCGCAAGCGGCACCCAGGTCGTGTTTTCCTCGTCTTCCGCGATGCAATAGCTGAACTTGCCCGGATGCCCCAAGGTAGACCGGTCGATATGGCCAGGGCGCACATCCATCAGGTTAATCATCGTCAGCCGGATCGCCCGGCCGATGACGGATGTCGCCCGGTCACTTGAGCCGATGGCGTTGAACGCCCCACTCATGCCTAGCTCTTTGCGGACCGGTCCGTTGATAACGATAAGTACGGCACACCCGCCTGTGCTGGCCGTGGCGCCATGCATCAAAAACGGTTCCTGCAGCATCGCCGTAAAAGCCGCGACGACCACAGGGAAGTGCATCGGCAAGCAACCTGCCATAACGGCATTGATCGCCAGCTTCTCAGCCGTAATAACCCGCTCACGTACGGGCTCAATGCCGACAAGTTGGTCCGGCGTCATTAGCGCCCAATCAAGGCAAGCCTGAACGGCATCCTCCGTTGGCGGCACAATCGGCAGCCCATCCGTCCATCCCCGCGAATGATAATATTCCTGCGCGGCAGCCATATCAGCAACGTCGTGGGTGCGAGAAGCAAAGGTCATAGGGTACAGGCTCCAATTCGGGAGCGCGCAGTATAACGATGGCGTTGATCGCGTGAAGGTCGGGGAAATTAGTGGCTCATACGGCAAAAACACACGCCGTATGAGCCATTGCTTAAGCTTAAAAGATCATCTTCAAGCCAGCAACGATGTACAGCGCATCGACCGCCTCTCCCTCGTCTCGCGCCAAATCTGCCGTACCGCCAAATTTACGTTCGTAGTGAACGCCTAGATAAGGCGAGACAGCGCGGTCAACCAGATCATAGCTGAGCCGCGCGCCAACCTCCGCTGAGGCCAGTCCATCATCGACCCCGACTGCGGGATCAGAGCCAAACGACAGATCGATTTCAGCCGAGGGTGTGAGAATCAGCCGGTTTGTCAGCAGCAGTTCATAGTCCGCATCTAGCCGAGCAGAGAATTTCCCACGTTCGCTGAGGAAAAGGTCGGCATCCAGTTCGAACCACTGTTGCGCCAACCCATGCGCGCCAATAACTGCAAACCAGCGGTTGGGGCCAATAGGCGCGTCATAACGGACGCCTGCCTTCACATCAAAGAAATCGGTAGCTAATCGTTGGACGACCAGTTGATGCTCTAAGACTTCGAACACGTCTGCCTTCAAGTCGAACTCCGCCTCACTTGTGAATCGGAGCTTCCATTCATCATTGCCAATGAAAGCATCTCCGTCCCAGGCAAATGCATCATTCGATGCATCAGCGCCTGTGCGATATTCAAATTGCTCGAACGTCAGCCCATAGAAGATGAAGTCTTTCTCCTGGGCAGACGCCGGCGCGAGCTGAAGCGCCAGCGCGGCCAAGAAGGCGGCACTGGCCATTCTGAATTTACGGACCATGTTTTCAGCCCCTACCCGGCTTGGCAGCCGTATCCGGGCCGCCCTCAACAATGATCTTGCGGAACATGCCGCTCGCTGCGTGATATGCTAGGTGGCAATGGAATGCCCATTGGCCAGGCGCATCAACCTCCGTTTCGGTATAGACGGTCGAGCCAGGCGGCACACTGACCGTGTGTTTAATGGGATTCCATTGACCAGCGCCTACATCGATGATTGCCCACATGCCATGCAGATGCATGGGATGGGTCATCATAGTTTCATTGACGAACTTGAACCGCACCCGCTCACCATATTTCAGCCGAACCGGCTCGGCATCGCCGTATTTGACTCCGTTGATCGACCACATATAGCGCTCCATGTTGCCGGTCAGGCGAAGCTCAATCTCCCGCGTCGCCTCCCTGTTTTCATAGAGCGGGTTTGCGGCTCTGAGGTCTTTATAAGACAGGACTTTGCCGCCATTCGCTGCCTTAGGCTCCAAGCCCGAACCCGGTGCATAGAAGTTATCAGGCTTCGCTTCCGCCATTGCCGCATGGCCCATGGCTGCGTGATCAACCGGCTTCGCTGCCGGGGCGCCATGCCCCATGGCTGCATGATCAACTGGCGTTGCCGCTGGCGCGCCATGCCCCATCGCCGCGTGATCCATACCTTGATGGGACATGCCCATATCAGCCATTGTCAGTAACGGCGCTGCGCGAAGCTCAGGCACAAAACCGGCCATGCCGTTTTCTATGGCAAGCGTACCTCGTGCAAATGCAGTTCGGCCCATGGATTCAGCAAAGATCGTATAGGCCTTAGCCTCATCAGGCTGCACAATCACATCATACGTCTCCGCCACGCCGATGCGGAATTCATCGACTTCGACGGGCTCGACATCATTGCCGTCTGCTTGCACGACCGTGAACTTGAGACCTGGAATGCGCACGTCAAAATACGTCATCGCAGATGCGTTCACAAACCGAAGCCGCACCTTTTCACCGGGCTTGAAGAGGCCTGTCCAATTCTGCTCCGGCCCCTTGCCATTGATCAAAGGCGTGAAGCCTTGCAGGTCTTCAATGTCGGTCGGCATCATCCGCATCTGCCCCCAATCGGACCGATCCGAAAGTGTTTCTTCGAGACCCAACTTCTTGACGTCGTCGATTAAGTCGCCCGCCGTCCGTTGTTTGCGGTTGTAATAGTCCGGCATCATTTTCAGATTGCGTAGAATGCGGTGAGATGTATGTGGATGAGCGTCGTTCAGCACCAGCACATGCTCACGGTCGCTTTGCGCACGTTCACCGTCTTTCGGTGTGATGACGATGGCGCCGAACGCTCCTTCTGGCTCCTGAAGGTTGGAATGGCTGTGATACCAATAGGTCCCAGTCTGCACGATTGGGAATCTATAGGTGAACGTCTCACCGGGCTCGATCCCGTCGAAACTGATGGTCGGCACACCGTCCTGCTGATAGGGCAGGATCAAACCATGCCAATGGATCGATGTGCTTTCCGACAACGTATTTGTAACGTTAAGTGTGACTTGCTCGCCTTCAGTGAAGCGCAGCACTGGCCCCGGCGACCCGCCTTTGAATCCAACGCCCGTCCGCTTGAAATCGCCGCTATCAATCGTGACATGCTCGACTTTAATGTCATAGGTGTCGGCCATAGCCGAAGCACCGCCGGCGATGGCGAAGATCGTCGCCGCCGACAGAGTTTTCTGTAATTTGCGCATATCGTATTCCCCTATTGGATCACAAGGCTGCCATGCATGCCGGACTCGTAATGTCCCGGTACATTGCAGGCGAATTGGATTTTCCCGGACTGCCCAAACTTCCAAATGACCTCGCCAGATTGACCAGGCTCAAGCAGGACTGAATTCGGGTCGTTGTGCTGCATGTCGCCCATCTTCGCATGGACGATTTTGTCAGCTTCCAATGCTCCACTCTCCATCATCGACATCATTTCGCCTTGATGCGCCTTGTGCATTTCAGCAGTGCCGATATTGAATTCATGCACAAACTCACCCTTGTTGATCACCTTGAAACGGACAGTTTCACCCACTTGAACGCTGATAAACTTGGTCAAATAGCTATGGTCTTTCATGGTGATACGAAGCGTGCGCCGCGCGTCTTTGGCATTACCAGCCTCGCCGACCGATGGGCTCACTGCGTGATGACCGTCGCCGCTGTGCGCACCATGGCCTTTACCTGCCAAGGCAGGCGATGTGAGTAGGCATGCGGATAGAATGGCTGCAGAAGCCATTTTGAACTTGGGTTTCATGTGTCGTCTCCGAATGGAATTCGCTGGCGAACGACCGAGCGCAACCCTGCGCCGGAGCTAATTCACCTATGATTTCTTTGAAGCTTGCGCGGACGGAGTCCGCGCGCCGAGTGGCTCTTAGCCAGCCCGAGGAGGCTCAAAAATCGCGATATTCCGATCCGTGGGCGCGCGTTCGTCAACGCCGACAATTCGGCCAACTTTAGAAGGCCAAATGCCAGCAATAGCAGCGGTGGCAGGCACAAATCCCGCGGCGCCAGATACACAACAATGCCCGCCATTCTTCATTGCGTGAGCAGCGCCATGCTCCTCGCACTCATGATCTTCACTCATTTGCACAGTGTCAGAACCAAAGCCGCCCGCCTCTGCACTGAGCACGGCAAAAGGCTGCACGCCCGAAAGCGCCAACCCAATAACGACCAAAATTGTGAAGAACGCCCTACGCAGCATCACCGCTCGCATTTGTTGCCTACCAGATACAAGGTAGGGCTTCGCTGCCGTTACATCAACAAAAGCAGCCATCACATTCGCGGCGCCTAAGCTTTCATGAGGCTACCGCCCCGTCCGTTTCGCCAAATCATCCATCGCCCGTTCCGTACCCGCAATTAGGTCCGCCATGATCTCTGCTGCAGATTTGCGTTTGGAGACCATGCCGATGCCCTGGCCGGCGGCGTTCATAAAGAGGTCCCAGCGTTTAGCGGCTTTTACTGCTTCAAGGAAATCTTCCATCAGAACGCGCTGGTGTGGGGTAGGTAGTGGGTCGAGGCCTGATTCGGCCCAGGCGGCGGAGATTTCGTTTTTGCGGGCGCGGAGCGTTTTTCCCGTCCAGGCGCGAGTGACATCCATGTCGGTGGAGCGGGAGGCGATGAGTTCGTCCTTGCATGGGCCAGGCATGTCGCTTTCATCCGCCGTCAGGAAGAGCGAGCCCAACCATGCTCCGGATGCGCCGAGCGCCAAGGAGGCCGCAATCCCACGCCCATCTGAAATACCGCCTGCCGCGATCACTGGGGTCGCGCCTACAGCGTCGACCACCTGGGGGATCAGCGCGAAATTGGCGACCCGGCCTGTGTGACCGCCAGCCTCCGTACCCTGCGCCACGACTGCATCCACGCCTGCCTCGACCTGCCGAGCGGCATTGCGCGGCGAGCCAGCAAGGCCAAGCGTCACCATGCCTTGCGCCTTAGCTCGGCCAGTCACCCGGCCAGGATCACCAAGGCCAGCGGCAAATACCGGAACATGTTCTTCCAAGGTGACGGCGATCTGCGCTTCGATGAACTTAGAGGAGATAACAATATCGTCCTGCACTGGCGTTTCGGCGAGTTCAAAGCGGGTCAACAGATTTCGATAGAACGCCACATGTTCTGGGAATTTCTCATCCAGTTCAGCGCGAACGCCGCTGCGGGTCGTGGCGGCGGGTGCCAAGGTGGCGGGCAGCAATAGGTCCACGCCAAAGGGTTTATCCGTCAACGCCCGCACGGCCTTGATGCGCCGGCGGATTTCTTCTGAGCTCAAGCCAGAGCACCCGAGAACGCCTAGCCCGCCCGCCTCCGATACAGCGGCTACGAGTGCGGGCGGCGTCGCCATGCCCCATACGCCCATGCCCGCAAGCAGGATGGGATGCTCAATGCCCAGCAGATCACAGAGCGCAGTGCGGATCGCCATCAGACGTAGCCCAAGTCTTGGTTCAGTTTGTCGAGCAAGCCCATTGCAGCCTCAGCGATGACGGTGCCGGGCGGGAAGATTGCGGCAACGCCTGCGTCGCGCAGTTCGTCAAAATCCTGCGGCGGAATCACACCACCGATTACGACCAGAATATCCTCCCGGCCCTGCTCTTTCAGCGCGTCCATTAGTGCTGGTGCCAAGGTTAGATGACCCGCTGCCAGTGAGGATGCCCCGACGATATGGACGTCATTCTCAACAGCTTGGCGTGCGGCTTCTTCTGGTGTCTGGAACAGTGGCCCGATATCAACATCAAAGCCTAAATCAGCAAACGCTGTTGCAATAACTTTCTGGCCACGATCGTGCCCATCCTGGCCCATCTTGCAGATTAGAATACGCGGGCGACGACCATCAGCCTCAGCAAACGCATCCGCCTTTTCGCGCACGTCAGTGATCAGCGCTACGTCGTCGCCAACTTCGCCCGCATATACGCCAGACACAGCCTTCACCTCCGCTACATGCCGCCCATAAACTTTCTCAAGAGCATAGGAGATTTCGCCAACGGTTGCCCGTTTGCGGGCGGCATCTACCGCAAGCTCCAGCAAGTTGCCGGATCCCGTTTCGGCTGCTTCCGTTAGCGCATCCATCGCGGCCTGCACAGCCTCGCCATCGCGGTTATTGCGGACACGCTCCAGCCGCGCAATCTGCGCCGCTCGGACTTTGGCATTGTCGATCTTCAGAACGTCGATCTGTTCTTCATGCGTTGGCTTATACTTATTGACGCCAACAATGGTCTGGCGACCAGCATCGATCCGCGCTTGGGTCCGCGCTGCGGCTTCCTCAATCCGAAGCTTCGGAAGGCCAGCTTCAATGGCCTTCGCCATGCCACCCATGCCTTCAATTTCCTGAATGTGTTCCCAGGCCTTTTTGGCGACTTCAGCCGTCAGCCGTTCGACATAATAACTGCCGCCCCAGGGGTCGATCACCCGGGTCGTGCCGCTTTCCTGCTGTAGCACCAATTGCGTATTGCGAGCGATACGGGCGGAGAAATCTGTTGGCAGCGCCAGCGCTTCATCCAGCGCATTAGTGTGGAGGGATTGGGTATGACCCTGGGTCGCGGCCATTGCTTCGACGCAGGTGCGGACAACGTTGTTGTAAACGTCCTGCGCCGCAAGGCTCCACCCGCTGGTTTGGCAATGGGTGCGAAGCGCCAAGCTCTTCGGGTTCTCTGCACCTTCTGCCTGCATCAACTTCGCCCAAAGCAGGCGAGCGGCGCGCATTTTTGCGACTTCCATAAAGAAGTTCATGCCAATCGCCCAGAAGAACGATAGGCGCGGTGCGAAGGCATCTACGGACATGCCGGCTGCTTTGCCAGCGCGGACATATTCAATACCGTCCGCCAACGTATAGCCAAGCTCCAGGTCCGCCGTCGCTCCGGCCTCTTGCATGTGATAGCCGGAGATTGAGATCGAGTTGAAGCGCGGCATTTTCTGGCTGGTATAGGCGAAAATGTCCGAGATAATGCGCATGGATTGCGTTGGCGGGTAGATATATGTGTTGCGAACCATGAACTCTTTCAGAATGTCATTCTGAATGGTTCCGGCCAGCTTTTCGACAGGTACGCCTTGCTCTTCCCCAGCCACAATATAAAGCGCCAAGATCGGCAGCACGGCACCGTTCATGGTCATGGAAACCGTCATTTCGTCTAGCGGAATGCCGTCGAACAGGATTTCCATATCCGCAATGCTGTCGATCGCGACACCCGCCATACCAACGTCGCCAGATACGCGGGGATGGTCTGAGTCATAGCCCCGGTGCGTCGCCAGATCGAAGGCGATAGAGAGGCCTTTTTGCCCCGCCGCCAGATTGCGGCGGTAGAACGCGTTTGATTCTTCTGCGGTGGAAAAGCCGGCATATTGGCGGACAGTCCAGGGCCGCTGCACGTACATCGTTAGATACGGCCCACGCAGATAGGGTGCCACGCCGGGCATGCCGCCCATGAAATCCAGGCCAGCCACATCATCCGGGCCGTATTTGGGCGCAACGGAAATGCCTTCCGGCGTCAGCCACGGCTCAGCATCATTCGATGGCGGCGCGCCGATGGTGCTGGCGTCCAGGTTAAGCTTCGAGAAATCTGGAATTGCGCTCACGTGCCTATACTCCAATCGCTTGATGGGCGGATTGCATAGCTGCCAGCATATCCGCTCCCATCGCAATGAAACCATCCACGCCTGCTTGGCGAAGTTCAGCCTCAGCCGCACCGCCACGCCCGGCAAGCCAGACTTGGTTCGCGCCAGCCGCTTTTAGCGCGGACGCAAATGCCGCCGCATGATCGCCATATGCGGCGTCCGTGCCACAGATACAGGCAATCGCAGCACCGCTTTGCTTAAATGCTTCCGCAACAGCATCGGCATCCGAATATCCAACGCCAGTCTCACCTGCAGGCGCTATCCCACCCGCAGCAAACGCGTTAGCCGCGAAGGAAGCGCGGGCTGTGAAGTGCGCCAGCGCGCCGATACTCGCCAGGAAAACGGCAGGCACAGCACCGGTTTCCTCTACATATGCATCCGCCGCATCACGCAGCGCTTCAAACGCCGCGCCTACAGGCTGCATCGACATCGGACCATCGCCAAGCGCTGTCGGTGCATCAAGTAAAGGTGCGCCATCTGCTGCAGCAGCTAATGCTGCAATATCTGCAAAGTCCGCAGCATCTAATGGCGCTTCAGCCACATTTGCGAATTCTGAAACGCCGAGGATTGGTGCTTTGCGGCTGGCTATTTTCACTGCTCGGCTTGCAGCGGTTTCGGCGATCCGCTCAGGCAACATGCCGCTTTCAATTGCGGCTGCCGCACCCCCTGCCTGCTCAATCGCCTGGAATTCCGCCCAAGCTTGGCGCGCGAGATCATTGGTTAACCGTTCAACGAAATAGGAGCCGCCTGCAGGGTCCGCGACCCGGCCAAGATTGCTTTCCTCTGCCAACATAATCTGCAAGTTCCGGGCGACACGCCTTGCGAGCGGGTCCCGTTTGCCAAGCCGTATATCGAATGGATAGATCGTCAGGCCATCCAAACCACCAACAGCGCCAGCAAACCCAGCGATTGTCGCACGGAGAATATTTACGTGGATGTCCCGCGTGGTGAACATTCGCTCTGCCGTGACGCCGTGCAGGCGCATCCCAGTACTGGCGTCTGCGGCACCTGCGTGCTCCAAGACCGCAGCCCAAAGCGCGCGGGCGGCGCGGGCCTTTGCGATGGTCATGAACTGGTCCTGGCTGATCGCCAGCGTGAAGCTAATTCGTGCGGCTGCATCAGCAACGCTAAGGCCACGCGCTTCCAAAGCACGGAGATAGGCCAGCGCGCTGCTCAATAGATAACCAAGCTCTTCGGCTTCACTTGCACCCGCATCAAATGCGGCGGCGGAGGATGCGTTGAACGCAAGGCCATCAAAGCTAGCAGCGAAGTCATACCAAGCATTGGCACTGGCTGAAGGTAGGCCCGCCGACGCCATAGCACTAATCGGATCAAGGCCTAGGACAGTTCCCGCAGCCGGTGCATTCGTCAGCGCTAGAAATGCTTTAGCGGCGGCAAGCCCGCCAGCGCCTGCATCAAGTGTCACAGGTATTTTTGCTAGGTCGATGCCTTTGAATGCTGCCTCAAGATCTGCCATCGTATGGATGGCAGCACCGCGATGGGCGACCAAGTCTGGCCGTGTTTTGGGCGTAGCACCTTGCCGGAAGCAGGCATCAAAGCGGAGAAGTGCCGATGCACCGCCTTCCGCTAAATCTTCCAACATCTGAGCATTGGCCCCGGCAGCGTCCGGACCTGTAATGGCCTGCCGAATATCCCAAGCGCCCGCTATAACGCCGCGCCCAGACCCAGGCGAAAGCACCGCTTCGGGGCGGTCTTCACTGCGATATAGGGGTTGGAGACGGAAGCTGTCATCGGTCTCCGTGGTCAGCGACCGATCAAAATCAGCACCCTTAAGTGCTTTATCGACGAGGTCCCGCCAGGCGTCATAGTCAGCTTCGGCAAAGCCATCGGCCAGGCGCATTTCAGCATCAGCGCTCATACTACACTCTCAGCTACACATTTCATCTAATAGAGCTAGCGTTTCAACCGCTCAAGCGCAATTGGCGATGCTACGCCCCAACACTTGAAACTTAGCCTCCACCGCATAGCGCGCTACACCGCCAAGCTTATCCAGATCACGGGCAAGCGCTTGGTCTGCAGGGCCCAGCGCTGTTAGGTCCGCCAAAGCAACCTGCGCCCGAATATCTTCAAAAATGGCCCGAACAGCGAGCAAGCCTTTGTCGGTTTTGTCATGCTCCAGCATCGTCGCCACAGCCAGAAGACGCGCTGCGACGCCGCCCGCATGCATGGCACCTTCGGGCAATGTTGCAAGTTTCGAGGCCAGATATTCGAACGCTCCAAGCCTGGACCACGCACCAACACGGTCTTCATGATCGCGCAGTGGCTTCACCATGAGCGGGTAGATATCGCCCTCCGCGCCAAGCCGTGCGCTGGCGGGGACAGTGACATCATCCAGGTCAAGCGATGCGTGGCCATTTGGCTTCAGAAAATCAACATGCTCGCTTGGTCGGATTGTAAGGCCCGATGCATCCTTCGGCACTAAGAACGCACCAAAGGATTTCCGGCCGGGAGCGCCCGCATTCGTAATAGCAACAATTGCCAAATGCGTGGCGATTGGGCCATTCGTGACATAGGCCTTAGAGCCATTCAGCCGCCATTGATCGCCGTCCTCCCTTGCAGTCGCTGAGAGCTTTTTGGGATGCGCCCCTGCCCCAGGTTCAGACACTGCAAAGGCGATTGTTGCAGCCCCCGTCACCAACTTCGGGAAGAGTGCAGCCTGCTGGTCAGCATTTCCGAAATGGCCGATCACCCAATCCGCCATCAAATTATGGCCAAGCCAGGTCGTCACTAGCCCTTGGCTGCCAGAGGCTCTGGCAAAAGCGCGCGCGATGCGGCCAACGTCCTCTAAATCTAGTGCCGCACCGCCGCACTCCGAAGGGATGCGGAGGCCGAGCAGCCCAGCCTTAGACAGCTTGGTCCACAATTCCTCCGGCACGCTATCCGCCTTATGCAGGCCCGGATAGTCAGCATTCGCCGTTCGGGCAAGCGCTTCTGCGGCGGCGATAAAAGCGTCCACTGTGTCTGTCATAAGCTGTCCTTCAATCAATCAGCCGCGCCAGCATATCGCAGTCGGCGGGGGCGCGTTAATATGCGCTATGAATCGTTTTACGTGAGAGGGAATATCCTGTGTCTTCAGACATTATCTTGACTGACATTGACCGCCGTGGCGTCGCGACTGTCACTATCAATCGCCCAGACGTGAACAACGCTTATAACAGCGACATGATCCAGGCGATGCTTTCTGCATTCGGCGAAATTGCTGCGGACTCGCAGGCCCGGGTCGTGGTACTGCGTGGCAATGGACGGCATTTTCAGGCTGGCGCAGATCTGAAATGGATCATGTCTCTGAAGGAAAAGTCCTGGGAAGAGAACCTCGAAGTGTCTCAGGCGACGACAGATGCAGTGCGCGGCCTAAACGAATTCCCGCTGCCAACCGTGGCGCTCGTCCATGGCGGTTGCTTTGGCGGCGGTGTCGGCGTTGCCTCCAGCTGTGACATCGTGATTGCATCTGAAGACGCCTTCTTCGCTATCACGGAAGCCAAGTGGGGCTTGATCGCTAACCCAATTTACCCGCAATTGATCGCCCGCCTCGGTGTCGCGCACACCCGACGATTCTCCCTGACTTGCGAACGGTTTGATGCGCACCGGGCCAAGGAAATTGGCCTTGCGGACGAAGTTTGCCCCAAAGGCGGCCTTGATGAAGCGGCAGCACCAATCCTGGACTATCTGCTAGATTGCCCGCCAGACGCCCTTGCCGGAACCAAGGCGGCCATTCTTGAATGCGCAGACCTCGTGATTGACGACGCCCGTGCGCTTGCACTCGCAACGCCGCACGCCGCCAAGCGCATGACGGACGAAGCAACTGAAGGTCTCGGTTCATTCGTTGAAAAACGCGCGCCGAAATGGCGCCCTGCTGCATAGAGGACATCGGACCCATGAAAGCTCTCATCACAGGCGCTAGCCCGGGCATTGGCGGCGCCACTGCCCGCAAGCTTGCTGAAGTCTGCAAGCGTGACGGCGTGAAGCTACAAATCGCCCTTCATGAATTGCGCGACACGCCCGAACGGGATGCGCTCGCGAAGGAGCTTGAAGGCCTGGGTGCCGATGTTATCACGCCTAACGGTGATTTGACCGACCCTGAAACCCCAGCCCGCCTTGTCGCTGAAACCGTGGAGGCGTTTGGCGGCCTAACATCCGTTCTATCCAATGCGGGCGCTGCCGCTCCTGGGCCGATGGCGGAGCTTTCGCTGGATGACTGGGACTTGTTGATGAACATCAACACCCGGGCAATGTGGTTGATGGGCAAAGCTGCATATCCGCACCTTAAAGACAGCAAGGGCGCGTATGTCGCTGTCGCCTCCATGTCAGGCATGAACCCGCATCCGTGGATGGGCGCATATAGCATCAGCAAAGCTGCATGCATTATGGTGGTTCGGCTTATAGCGCAGGAATGGGCGCAGGATGGCATCCGCGCCAATGCTGTATCCCCCGGTATGATCCGCACGCCGTTCTCAGAAAACGTCTACCGCGACAACGTTATGGCCCAACGGCGCAGTGATATCGTCCCGCTAGGCCGCGTTGGTGTTGCCGACGATATTGGCGACGTATGTGCTTGGCTGCTCTCAAACGAAGCCCGTTATGTTACCGGTCAGAACCTCTGCGCGGATGGAGGTTTCTCAAACTCCATAAACAGCTATGTTCCCGGCCTCCCGAAACCGAAGGTCTCGTAATCCAATGAAACTCCTCCGCACCGCCGCCTTGGCCTTGGCGCTTCTGGCGCCGCTCAGCCCCGCCGCTGCAGGACCTGCTGCAGATCATATTACTGCGATGTCCGCCCAGGCGATCACTGCACTTCAAACCAGTGGCTCGACATTGGCTAAACGAGAAAAAGCGCTACGGCCTGTCCTCCGCGAAGGATTCGATATGGGCCGGATCGCCCGGTTTGTCGCTGGCCGCTATTGGAAGCGCGCGACGCCGGAACAGCAAAAAGAATACACGCAAGTATTTTCCGAATACGTCCTCGCCACATACGCCCGTCGCCTTGGCGGATATGCAGGTGAGGACTTGAAGGTGCTGGCGGAGAAGCCCGCCGGGCCAAAAGATGTTCTGGTGAAAACACAGGTCGTCAGCGGCAGCGGTGGTCCGGCTATCGATGCCGAATGGCGCGTCCGTACCGGCGATGCTGCAGGTCCGAAAGTGATTGACGTTTTGGTGGAGGGCGTCAGCATGGCTGTTACCCAACGTCAGGACTTCTCGTCCGTTATCCGCCGGGATGGATTCGACGGCCTTATCAACGTATTGCGCGCCCGTGCTGGTCGCCAAGGAGTGCGCCAATGACCTCCCGTTCCCTGATAGCTGCAGCCGCTTTAACGCTGCTCACTGCAGGCGCACCCGCGCTAGCCGAAGATAAATCCTTCACGGACGGTATGATCGCTTACGAGCAACAGAACTTTGTTGAAGCGCTCAACATCTGGCGTCCACTTGCGGACGCCGGGGACGCCAAAGCCGCCTACAATATCGGCGCGCTCTATTTCGAGGGTAAAGGCGTTGAGCGAGCTCCAAACCTGGCGCTTGAGTTTTGGCGGAAAGCGGCAGAGGCCGAGAATGTTGACGCACAGCATAACCTCGCGCTCACGCTGATCGCAGGCGATGCCGATGGTCGGAACTACCAGGAAGCGTTGCATTGGCTCGTGCGCGCGGCAGAGAACGGATCGCCCCGTTCTATGTACACGCTGGGCAAAATGTATCTCTATGGCCTCGGCGCGCCTAGAAACTATGAAGCCGCCTATGAATGGATCGGCAAGGCAGGCGAAGCTGGCGTACCCGCAGCCCTTTACAACATCGCTAAAATGACCCGGGACGGCATCGGCACCGAACCAGATGCAGAAGTTGCATTTGAGCTTTACCGCCGCGCGGCAGAGGGCAGACACGCACGGGCACAAGCAGCTCTCGCCATCCGTTACGCAGAAGGCGACGGCACACCGCCATCAGAGGAACGCGCACTCTATTGGGCGTACCGCGCTTACAAAAACGGCGTGGAAAAAGCATCAGGAACTATAGACGACATGTCTGAAATTCTGGGGCAAGAGGCCGCAAGAGCCATCATGGCGGAAGCTGAGATAGCCGAGGCGAAGTAATCAAACCTTCGTCGCCTCAGTGGGCCTAGAGGTTACTATGTTGCGGCGCGTCCCCAGAGTTATCATGGGCCAAATTTCTATAGCGTCAGGCGCATCAAGACTTCGCGATCGGCGGCAGATTGCGTGTCATTCGCGCGGATATCATCCTCGAACCCGACTGACCGGTAGAGGGCAATAGCCTCATGGTGCTTATCAAGTGCGCTCAAAACCATTACTTGGTAGCCTAGCTCACGCGCCCGCTCGATTAATCTGGCAACCAGGGCGCGGGCAACGCCAACGCCTCTTGCAGAATCACGAACGAACATCCTGTTCATTTCACACACGCCTGCTTCAGCCCGCGGTTTCAGCATCAGAATTCCCACAGGACGCCCCTCCTGCCGTGCGAGCAAGCATTCTCCCGCAGGCGGTGTAAAGTGAACAAGCAAAGCCTCAAGCATGTTCGCGAAATACTGGTTCTTCAGATATTCGTCGATCCCTTCCAGCATTTCGGGGTATCGAGTGCGCAACCAGTCAATAAACCCCACGCCATAGCCCGTACATGTTCCGCCTGATCTTCTGTAAGCACGAGCTCAATTGAGATTTCAGCCATTCCGCACATCCAACAACGGACGCACGAGACGACCGAAGCGTTCGGCTTCCTCATCATGCAGGTAGCCGGACAGGCAGAAGCTCGAGCAGCCTGCATCTATAAACTGCTGGAACTGGTGGGCGACTTGTTCTGGGTTGCCGACAACGGCGACGCCAGCACCTGGGCGAACGCGCGTTAGGCCCGTCCATAGGTGATCACCGGCGCGATCGCCGTATTTGGCCGCCAGTTCCTGAACGCGCCGATTGGCTTCAGATGTGCTGACGCGCGCTTTCAAGCGATCACGATCAGCTTCCGTCGTGCCTGAGATAAGTTGTTCAGCCCAAGCCCAGGCATCCGCCTCATCCTCACGGCAGATCACCTGTAGGCGCATGCCAAAATTGAGCGGGCCACGACGGTCATACTTGCCAGCGCGGACATTCAAATCAGTCACGCTCTTTGAAATATTCTCCGGCAGGTCACCCCAGAACAAATGCACGTCTGAATGCTCTGCAGACATTTCAGCCGCCTGCTCTGACCCGCCGCCCAGATAGAATTTCGGGTAGGGCTTTTGCACTGGCTTCGGAACGCAGCGGGCACCGCTTAGAGAGTGGAACTCGCCGTCAAAATCAACGCCGCCAGATTGCGTCCAAAGCAGCTTCATAATGGCCGTTTCTTCGCGCATCAGGTCGTAGCGCTGCTCCTTGGTATAATGCACGCCCTCACCCTGCACTTCCTTATCCGCCTGGCCTGCGATCAGGTTGATGGAAATTCGACCGCCGCTCATTACGTCAAACGTGGCAATCATCTTGGCCGCCATTACCGGGTTCACGAACCCAGGGCGTGCCGCGATCAAAGGACGGATTGTGCGGGAACGCTCTGTCACGAAAGCACCAGCCATATAGGCTTCCCAGCAGGTCGAGCCCACTGGGATCAGCAGATAGGAGAAGCCCGCATCTTCAGCTGCACGAACAACACGGTGCATAAGCTCTGGCGTTGGCGGAATTGCAGCAGCAGGATCATTCACCCGCGTTGCATCGCCATGGGTGGGCAAATACCAGCCGTATTCGATTTCAGCCATTTTATCGTTCCTAGTTTTCAATCTCTGCGCCAGCATAACGCGCTTCGGCAGTGTCGGAAGTGCTTGAAAACTGTGGCGTGGCGGGATTAACTGCGGCTAACAAACAACAAGCCTGCCAATCAGGGATAAAGTCCATGTCCGATACGCTGTTTCAGCCTTCCGCCGCTCTCGCACAGTCCGCTCATGTGGACGCTGCCAAATATGCGGAGATGTATCAGCAATCTATCAATGATCCAGATGCCTTTTGGGGTGAGCATGGAAAGCGCGTCGATTGGATCAAGCCGTTCACCAAGGTCAAAAACACAAGCTTTGACGCCAAGGACCTATCCATTAAATGGTTCGAAGACGGCACGCTGAATGCTTCGGCCAACTGCATCGACAGGCATTTGGCCGACAAAGCGGACCAAACGGCAATCATCTGGGAAGGTGACGACCCGGCAGATTCAAAGAACATCACCTATCAGGAACTACACGACGAAACCTGCCGCCTCGCCAACGCCATGAAAGCGCGCGGCGTATCCAAGGGCGACCGGGTGTGCATCTACATGCCGATGATCCCGGAAGCCGCATACGCCATGCTGGCTTGCGCGCGGATTGGTGCGATTCATTCCATCGTGTTCGGCGGCTTCTCTCCGGACAGTCTCGCCCAGCGAATTGACGACAGCAAATGCCGCCTTGTCATTACCGCTGATGAAGGCTTGCGCGGCAGTAAGAAAGTGCCGCTGAAGGCAAACGTTGATGCAGCGCTCAAATCTTGTGACAGCGTGGATACGGTCATCGTCGTCAAGCGCACTGGCGGCGACATCACCATGAATGACGGCCTTGATGTGTGGCATCACGAAATCTGCGCTGATCAAGCCGCGACCTGCGAGCCAGAGGAAATGGGTGCTGAAGACCCACTATTCATCCTCTATACGTCCGGCTCCACCGGCAAACCAAAGGGCGTGCTGCACACCACTGGCGGCTATATCGTCTACGCATCAATGACCCACGAATACGTCTTCGACTACAAGCCGGGCGAAGTTTACTGGTGCACGGCAGATGTCGGCTGGGTGACAGGCCACAGCTACATCGTCTACGGCCCGCTCGCCAATGGTGCGACGACGCTGATGTTCGAAGGTGTGCCAAACTACCCAGATTCCAGCCGCTTCTGGCAGGTTTGCGACAAGCACAATGTGGCGATCTTCTACACGGCGCCCACGGCGATCCGCGCGCTGATGCGGGAAGGCGACGCCCCTGTAACATCCACCAGCCGCAAGAGCCTCCGCCTGTTAGGGTCCGTTGGCGAGCCGATCAATCCAGAAGCTTGGCTCTGGTATCACAAGGTCGTCGGCGACGAGCGCTGCCCGATTGTCGATACATGGTGGCAAACGGAAACCGGCGGTATTCTAATCACACCACTGCCAGGGGCTACGGCGCTGAAGCCTGGTTCCGCTACGAACCCTTTCTTTGGCGTGCAGCCCTTGATGGTGGATGCAGAGGGCACCCCGCTCGACGGCGCATGCGAAGGCAATCTCTGCATTTCGGATAGCTGGCCCGGTCAGATGCGCACGATCTACGGCGATCACCAGCGCTTTATCGAAACCTATTTCACCACATATCCCGGTCGATACTTCACGGGCGACGGTGCCCGGCGGGATGAGGATGGCTACTACTGGATCACGGGCCGCGTTGACGATGTGATCAACGTATCCGGCCACCGGATGGGCACGGCAGAGGTCGAAAGCGCCCTCGTCGCCCACCCAAAAGTCGCTGAGAGTGCTGTCGTGGGCGCACCGCATGATATTAAGGGCCAGGGCATCTACGCCTATGTCACGCTGAACTTGGGCGAAGAGCCTTCGGACGCGCTGAAGAAAGAGCTGGTACAGTGGGTCCGCAAAGAAATCGGCCCCATCGCCAGCCCCGATTGGCTGCAATGGGCGCCGGGTCTGCCGAAAACCCGCTCCGGCAAAATCATGCGCCGCATCCTCCGCAAGATCGCTGAAAATGACTTCGGGAATTTGGGAGACACATCCACACTGGCAGAGCCAGCAGTGGTCGATGATTTGGTTGAGAACCGCCAGAATAGGTAAGGTTCGCACTATCGCGCCTCTGCCTCCCTGTCTTCGCTAACTTCGCGGCAAATCCTTGCGATGACTGAGATTTCGTAAGGCTTGGTGATGAACTCCCGAATGAGCGGCGAGGTAGCCCGGCGACGGGTCGCCTCTGTCGCATCTGCGGTCACTATGACGACCGGCGGCGCTGTCGCGCCCATTCTTTCGTTCAATTGATCAAGCACAGCGAAGCCGTCCATATCGGGCAGCTCGACGTCCAAAAGCAGGATATCCGGACGGTGGTTCTCCGCAAGATTAACGCCCTCGGCCCCTGTTTTTGCGATCAATAGATTAGGGCTGGGATCAAAGATGGGTGAATTCCGGAGCGAAGTGCAACACCGCGGGCAGATTTGGTATCTGTCTGATGCACAACGTGAAACGGTGTCGCCATGTCGAACTATACGCATCTCACGCCCCGCGAGAGAGATCAGATCGCTGCCTTGAAGGGCGCTGGCTTAAGCATCCGAGCCATTGCGGCGAGGCTTAGACGGGCTGGTTCAACCATCAGCCGGGAGCTAAAGCGGAACGCCCTGGAGAGCGGTGCCTATCGCCCCGTG
>JBDQJI010000006.1:0-71261 GCA_040263875.1 Alphaproteobacteria bacterium | reverse complement strand
CAGATGGATTCACGGCATCAATTAGCGTGTCAGACCTTGATGGCGCTGACGGTTTCCGCATAGCTGGTGGAGCGGCCGACGACTTTCTGGGCCAAGACGCCGCCACCGCTGGAGATTTCAACGGCGATGGCATTGATGATTTCTTTATCGGCGCCGCCCGCGCGGATCACGCAGGCGAAGACTTCGGCGCGGTCTATCTCGTTCTCGGCAAGACGACTGCGTTTTCGTCTGACCAAACCATTCTTTCACTGAACAGCTCGACCGGCATCCGGTTCGAGGGCACATCCAATTCATTCACCGGGTTCAATACAAGCCATGCAGGTGATGTGAACGGTGATGGGATCAGCGACATCGTCATCGGTGCGATGAACGCGTCACCTGCGGGCAATAGTTCCGGCAGCGCCTATGTCGTGTTCGGTTCTCAGACAGTGCCGAACGCAGCGGTTTCTCTCGGCGATCTCAATGGATCAGACGGGTTTCAGATAAACGGCAAGGTGGATTTTGACAGGATCGGCGGCGGCGTTGGCGGCGGCGGTGACATTAACGGTGACGGCATTTCGGATGTCGTTATCGGCGCCATTGCCTCCTCCACGGGCGGCACAGGTGCCGCCCATGTCATATTTGGACGAGCAGACGGGTTCGATGCGCGCCTGGACTATGACGACCTCAACGGCGAAAACGGGTTCTCCATCGCAGGCACTGCAGACGGCGACCAGATGGGCACGGAAATTAGCACCGAAGGGGATTTCAACGGCGACGGCATTAATGATCTGCTGGTGACAGCTCGCACCAATGACACGGCAGGCCATAACGCAGGTGCCGCCTATGTCATATTTGGGAAAACCACCGGTTTCGATTCAAACTTTGATGTTTCCACACTTGATGGATCGGACGGTTTCCAGATCATCGGGCTAGACAGCGCCGGCACCAATTCCAATTCCAGTGAGGCTGACAGCGTCGGCGACTTCAATGGCGACGGCATCGACGACATGGTGTTTGGCAGCCGCCAAGCCCATGCAGGAATCTTGTTCGGCAAAGCGGACCCGTTCGCCAAGACCGTAGATTTCCGCTTCATCACGGATGCAGATGGCCAAGAATTCATCAGCAATAGCGACAGATCAGGATCTGGCAAAATGGCCGCTGCTGGCGACCTGAATGGCGATGGCCTGATGGATATCGTGATTGGCGATACAGAGATTGATAGCGATACCGGCGGCGCGCAAGTTATCTTTGGGCGCAGCGATTCAGCAACCAAGATAGTCGGCACCACCGCTGATGATTCCCTGGTTGGAAACCGCAATGGCCAGCAGATACTGGCGGGTGCTGGCAACGACATGGTCCGCGCCCATGGCGGCAACGATGTCGCCAAAGGCGGTGCTGGCGATGACATCCTTTCCATGAGCACTGGCGATGACCGAGCCTTTGGCGGCAATGGTGATGACACGCTGATTGGCGCAGCTGGTGATGATTTCCTCTATGGCGAAGATGGCGATGACCTGCTGGCATTCGGCTTGGGAGGTACTGGCGCAGACCTTTTGGACGGCGGCGCAGGCAATGACCGTTTTCTGGTCTATGGGTCTGAAATCGGCGCTGGCGACAGGCTGCTCGGCGGCGAAGGGCTAAAAGACGTTCTGGTCTTCCTCGACAACAGCACTGCAGATTTAACGGCTGCAACTGTGGTTCAGGGGATCGAACGGCTTATTCTACGCACCGATCAGACCGTAACCGGCGTTGATGACGCGACCTCATGGTATGGACGCAGCGGCGCAGAAACCATGATCGGCGGTAGCGCCAGCGATACCATGCGCGGCGGCAACGGTGATGATGCGTTAACCGGCAACGACGGCACTGACACGCTTATTGGTGGCGGTGGCGATGACACCCTTAGCGGAGGTGCAGACAATGACACGCTGGTTGGCGGTAGCGGCGCTGACCTAATGGACGGCGGGGCTGGTAATGATCGCCTGATGGCCCGCGGATCTGAAATGGGCGCTGGCGACCAGCTACTGGGCGGCGAAGGCTCAAAAGACGCTCTGGTCTTCCTTGACGACAGCACTGCAGATTTAACGACTGTAGATGTGGTTCAAGGGATTGAACGGCTTTTTCTCCGCGCCGATCAAACTGTTACAGGCGTGGATGACGCGACGTCATGGTATGGCCGCAGCGGTGCCGAAACCATGATCGGCGGCAGTGCCAGCGATATTATGCGCGGCGGTAACGGCGATGATGCATTAACCGGCAATGGCGGCGATGATGTTCTTATAGGCGGCGGCGATGATACCCTTAGCGGAGGTGCCGGCGGTGATCGGCTGATTGGCGGCAGCGGCGTTGATACGTTGATCTTCACCAATGGCGGTGGCCTGGATTTGGTTGGCGATTTCGCCACGGACACAGACAAGATTGATGTGTCCGACTATGGCTTTGCGGATTTCGACGCACTAGCCGCGCGGATTAGCACCGTCAACGGCAAGGCCGTCATTGACTTCGCCACGGGCGACCGCGCCATTCTGTTAGGCGTTGACGCAACCACATTGGACGCAGACGACTTTATCTTGAGCTAGAGTCCGCCGCTCGCATTGGCTATCCTAGGTGAACAGACTCCTCACATAGGATAGCCCCCATGCAGCACCGCCGCCTTGGCCGCTCTGGCCTTCGTGTATCGCCGATTTGTATTGGTGCCATGATGTTTGGCGGGCCGACAGATGCCGCTACATCCTGCGCGATGCTGGATGAAGCGGCGGATCAGGGCGTAAATTTTGTCGATACGGCAGATGCCTATAATGGCGGGAAGTCGGAAGAAGTCGTCGGGCGGGCGGTCCGGGGGCGGCGAGATTACTGGGTGCTGGCAACGAAGCTGGCCAATCCGATTGGCGACGGGCCGAATGGCGGCGGCACATCCCGCAAATGGGTGATGGAGGCCTGCGAGCGGAGCTTAAAGCGGCTCGGCACGGATTACATCGACATCTACTACCTGCATAAGGAAGATCATTCGGTCCCGTTGGAAGAAACGGCAAGGGCGCTGGTTGACCTACAACGACAGGGTAAAATCCGGTATTTCGGCGTTTCTAACTACCGCTCCTGGCGGGTAGCGGAACTCTGCCGAATTGCAGATGACCTGGGGGCGGACAGGCCCGTGGTCAGCCAGCCATACTATAATCTAGTCAACCGCATGCCGGAGACAGAGCACCTACCCGCTTGCAATCACTTTGGCCTGGGCGTGTTTCCTTACAGCCCCATCGCGCGCGGATTGCTGACCGGCAAATACGCGCCCGGTGCAAAGCCCGAAGCTGGCACCCGCGCTGCCCGCCAAGACAAGCGCATGATGGAAACGGAATGGCGCGAGGAATCCTTAATGATCGCTCAGAAGGTCAAAGCGCACGCCGAATCCGTTGGCATCACTGCGGGACAATTCGCTACGTCCTGGGTGCTGAATAACGCCCTGGTGACCGGCGTCATCGCAGGCCCGCGCACGCCGGAGCAAATGCGGGATTATTTCGGCGCGCCTCAGTATAAATTCACGGCGGAAGACGAAGCCTTCGTTGATGCCCTTGTTCCCTCTGGCCACCCATCGACACCCGGCTACAATGATCCCGGATACCCGCTGGAAGGCCGCGTCAGCCGCGCCTAACAGCAAAACTCCACAGCCAGAATTGCCGCCGCCAAACTATTCGCATAGGGTCGCCTGAATGCAAAAAGGCGATGGCGAATCCATGCCATGCCGAGGGAGGGTATATCTATGAATTTACTGAAAACACTTGCGACTGGCGCTGCCGCCGTCGCGTTTTCCATGATGGGAAGCAGCGCATTTGCTGCTGACGACTGCCATCGCGGCACGCTCGATAAAGCTTATTGCGACCGCAATCTTGATCTGACAGCGGATTTGCCACTGGATGAAAAAGAATGGGTCAACCCAAGCACACTGATCTTCACCTACACCCCGGTTGAAGACCCCGCCGTTTACGCCAGCATCTGGGACGGCTTCATCAAGCACATGTCCGAAGTGACCGGCAAAAAGGTCGTGTTCTTCCCTGTGCAAAGCAACGCCGCACAGCTTGAAGCCATGCGCTCTGGCCGTTTGCACGTTGCGGGCTTCAACACTGGCTCCAACCCGATTGCTGTTAGCTGCGCTGGATTCGTGCCCTTTGGCATGATGGCCTATGACGACGGCTCCTTCGGCTACGAGATGGAAATCATCGTCGCTGCTGACAGCCCAATCCAATCTGCTGCGGACATCAAAGGCCGCACCATGGCCTTTACGTCGCCAACGTCGAACTCTGGCTTCAAAGCGCCGAGCGCGATCCTGAAGGGCGAATTTGGCCTGGTCGCGGAAACGGACTTCAAGCCAGTCTTCTCCGGCAAGCACGATAACTCGATCCTCGGCGTGTATAACGGCGACTATGAAATTGCGGCTATTGCAAACTCCGTGCTGTTCCGTATGGCGCGTCGTGGCGTAATCGACCAAAGCAAAATTCGTACGGTCTACAAATCCCAGACCTTCCCGACGACCGGCTATGGCCATGCCCATAACCTGCACCCGGAACTGGTCGCCAAGGTTAAGAACGCATTCTGGACCTATAAGTGGGACGAGAACTTCAAGAAAGAGTTCAAGCGCGCTGACCGCTTCATCGACATCCGCCACGCAACCCACTGGGACGTGATCCGGAAAATCGATAGCGCCAACGGCGTTAGCTACGACTGCAAGTAAGGCAGCCGTGGAGACTAAGCTATGCGGGGCGGCTGGGGGAAACCTCGCCGCCCCGTTCCGGTAGAATTGAATTTTTGACGTAAGGTGTCCGCCGATGCTGCGTATCCAAGGCCTGAAGAAGCGATACAAGACCGGCGACCTGGCGCTGCAAGGCGTTGATCTGGAAGTGCCGGAAGGCCAGGTGATGGCGCTGATCGGGCCATCGGGTGCTGGCAAGTCCACGCTGATCCGCTGCGTCAACAGATTGGTTGAACCGACGGAAGGCAATGTCTTCCTGCGGGACTTGAACCTAACCAAACTATCGCGCTTTGGCTTGCGCAAAGCGCGTCGTCGCATGGGCATGATCTTCCAGGAATATGCGCTGGTCGAACGGCTGACAGTAATGGAGAATGTGCTGTCTGGGCGCTTGGGCTATGTCGGATTCTGGCGAAGCTGGTTCCGCAAATTCCCAGCTGAAGATGTGCGTGAGGCCTACCGCCTGCTCGATCGCGTCGGGCTTATGCATATGGCGGACAAACGCGCTGATGAGCTTTCCGGCGGCCAACGCCAACGTGTCGGCATCTGCCGCGCGCTCGTACAAAACCCAGACCTGATGTTGGTCGACGAGCCAACTGCCAGCCTAGACCCCAAAACCTCCCGCCAGATTATGCGGCTCATCAAAGAGCTGTGTGAGGAACGCGGCTTGGCCGCCATCATCAATATCCATGACGTGCTGCTGGCGCAGATGTTCTGCGAGCGCATTGTTGGGCTAGAGCTGGGCGCCATCGTATATGACGGTCCGCCAGACAACCTGACCCCCGAAGTGCTGACCCGAATTTATGGCGAAGAAGACTGGTCTGAGACCATCGGCAAGGTCGAGGATGAAGACGACGAAGACACCGAATTCGTCAAAGCTGAAGAGGCGCTGACCAGCGCGACGACACCGTGACGACGCCTGCAGCAGAAGGCACGCCAGCCGCTAAAAGCGCCACATATAAAGGCACTTGGAAGCGCCCGCCATTCATCAAAAACGCGACGCTGCGCTGGGCCATTGTCGTTGGCGCCGCCGTGTATTTCGCAACGGCGTTCGGCACGATGGATGTCAATTGGGAACGCGTATCTGAAGGCATCCCACGCGGCCAGCGTTTCCTGGACGCATTCTTCCCGCCGAATTTTGCAGATAATCGCGGCGTTGTGTGGGATGGCATCCAGGAAAGCATCTGGATGGCCATCATCGCGACAGTCGCTGGCATTGCGCTATCCATCCCGGTCGGCCTTGGCGCTGCACGCAACTTGGCCCCACGTTGGGTCTATATGAGTTGCCGCGCGATCATTGCCGGGTCCCGTACGTTCCCTGAAATCATCCTGGCTATTTTTGCGGTGAAACTGTTTGGCTTTGGTCCGTTCGCTGGTTTCGTTGCTTTGTCCATCGGCACGATCGGCTTCTATGGCAAGCTGCTGGCGGAAGACATTGAGAATATGAACGCCGGGCAGGCGGAAGCGGTGAAAGCGACCGGTGCCAGCTGGTTCCAATGGATCAATTATGCGGTTCAGCCGCAGGTTATGCCGCGTATGATCGGCCTCGCCGTCTATCGGCTCGACATCAATTTCCGCGAATCCGCAGTGGTCGGCATTGTCGGCGGCGGCGGTATTGGTGCCACGTTGAACACGGCCTTTGATCGGTATGAGTTTGATACGGCCGCAGCGATCTTGCTTATCATCATCGGCATCGTGCTGGTGCTGGAATATGCATCAGGCTATCTCAGGAAGTGGGTCCAATAAATGCCCATGATCGAAACCCCGGACGGCCCCGTATGGCGCCGTCGCACGACGCGGCGCGAATTGGCGATCTGGCTTGGATGGCTCGTTGGCGTTGCCATTGTGGTTTATGCCTGGATACCAATTTCTGAGAAAACCATCTGGTTCTTCGTGCAGGATGCTGGCACCCAGGCGCTTGATATTGGTGGCCGAATGATCCCGCCAAAGTTTTCCTACATGGAAAAGCTTTGGATACCGATTTGGGACACGATTAATATCGCCACCATCGGCACGGTCATTGCCCTGATTATCGCCATTCCAGTGGCATTCGCGTCTGCCCGCAACACCACGCCGCATCCGCTTGTGCGGGCCGTAGCGCTCTTCGTGATCGTATCGTCGCGGTCCGTGAACTCGCTGATCTGGGCGCTCATGCTGGTCTTCATTTTCGGGCCGGGCGTATTGGCGGGCACCATCGCCATCGGCCTCCGCTCCATCGGCTTCTGCGCCAAGCTTCTGTATGAATCGATTGAGGAAATTGATCACACCCAGGTCGAGGCGATTGAAGCGACGGGTGCTAGCCGCGCGCAGCAAATTCTCTTCGGCATCGTGCCTCAGGTGCTGCCTACATTCGCAGGCGTCGGTGTATTCCGTTGGGACATCAACATTCGCGAATCAACCATTCTAGGCCTAGTTGGCGCAGGCGGGATTGGGTTGCAGTTGAATGGCTCCATCAACACGCTCGCCTGGACGCAGGTCTCTATGATCCTGCTGGTTATTCTGGGCACTGTGATTATCAGCGAATGGATTTCCGCCCGCATTCGCCACGCGATCATCTAAAGGACAGCCGGTTTAAGCGGCCAGCGCACCTGGGAATGCTGGCGCCACATCACGGACGAACAGGTCCAATGACTGCTTCGCGGCCGCTGTCGGCAAGGAGCCGAACGCAAATCGGCAAAGGACATAGTTTGCCGTGGATGCCTGTACCTGTGCGCCAAGCATCGCCTGCACTTCGGCTGGCGAGCCCACCAGCGTGAGACCGCGCGCCTTGGCTTCAGTATAGTCTTTAGGGAAGCGGATCGGATCAGCACCGTTGTCGCGCCAAAGTTTTGCCAGGCTAGTCCGCCATTGATTGAACGCAGGCTCAGCAATCCGCTCCGCCTCCGCGCTGGTTTCGGCGACGACCATATGGCGCGCCATCCCAAGTTTCGCTGTCACTGGACTGCCATGAGCGCCCGCCCAAGCTTCGCGATATGTTGCAAAAATACGGGCGACAGCGTCTGCTTCTGAATTGGCGACAATGTTGATTTTCTGCTCCGCCGTCCATTGCCCTTGGTCTGGCCTGCCGACACCGTACCAAAGCGGCGGGTGCGGCTGCTGCATGGGCGGGATTTCCATCGGCACATCGCGGTAAGTCCAGAAGCGCCCGTCATAGGTGAGACGCTCCGTAGTCAGGCCCTCACGCAGAATAGCCAACGCCTCCTGGAAGCGTGGCGGTGTATCCAGGTGGGTCAGACCGAAGAACGCCGTCTCGAACGCCACGACGCCGCGCCCGACTCCGATATCCAGGCGGCCAGCGCTCATTTGGTCCAGCATCCCGACCTCCTCGATCAGACGGAGCGGCTCATAGAGTGGCAAGGTATAGACCAATGGACCGAAGCGGAGACGCTTCGTGCGCGCTGCAACGGCGGCCAAAAATACGCTGGGGCTAGGCGCCAAGCCCAGTGGGGAGCCGTGATGCTCCGCCAAATGAAAGCTATAGAACCCGGCTTTATCGTAGGCTTCGATCAGCTCCAGCCGGTCCGCGTAAACTGCCGGCAGGGCCGCACCGGATTTGTCCAGGTGATCGAATATCCCAAACCGCAGGCCTGCATCAGACATAACGATACGTCCCCAAATAGAAAGAGGCGGCGCCCGTTAGAGCGCCGCCTCCATCATAGACTATAGAATATGCGCTTACTTGGTAGCGTCGATGACGCTGCCGAAGAGAGCCCATTTCTCGCCGTCGAACTTGGAAAGCTGAGCAGCCTGAATCGGATAGAAGTCCGTCGGGCTGGTGTTGACTAGAATGCCAGGCAGAACCATTGGCAGTTCAAGGTCTTTCACGTTCGCAGCGCAGCCCATGATGCCCTTACGGGTCATGTCTTCACAGTTCTGCAGAACATGGTGCAGCAGCTTGGAAACGTTATAGCCAAGGCCATAGTTCACGTCGCCACGGTCAGCATCCGGAAGGTTTTTGTCCATCCAAGCGGACCATTCCTTGTAGCCAGCGGTACCAGCCCACTGCGGATCGGTCGGGTCTTTCATCCACTGTGCGGTGATCAGGTCTTTAGAGCAGTCCAAACCAGCTGGCTTCAACGTGGCGCTCACGGAGGAGGACACGTTGTTCAGCAGGTGGAGAGGCTTCCAGTTAATTTCGCAGGACTTGCGAATTGCCTGAGCCGCGAACTTAGGAATGGAGATATTCACGAAGACATTGGCACCGGAGTCTTTAAGCGCCAGGATCTGGCTGTCGACTGTCGGATCCGTTGTTTCGTAAGGCAGCATGGAAACGATAAGGTCTTTCTTATCGCCAAGGCCACGCAGGAAGCCGTCGCGGTAATCTTTACCGTAATCGTCGTTCTGGAACAGAACGGCGATTTTTGGGTCTTTTACGTTCTCAAGAACGTATTTTGCGTAGATTTCGCCTTCGACGTCATATGTGGGCTGGAAGCCCATCGTCCAAGGATACTTCTCTGGCTGGCCCCATTTGGAAGCGCCTGTCGCAACAAACAGCTGCGGTACTTTCTTCTGGTTCATGTATTTGTGAATGGCCGAGTTCGTTGGCGTGCCGAGCGACTGGAACAGGAACGCGATCTTCTCTTTTTCGACCAGCTTACGAACCTGCTGCACGGTCCGCGGCGGGCTGTAACCGTCATCCAAAGAAATGAACTCAATCGTGCGGCCGTTAATGCCGCCCATTGTGTTCAGTTCTTTGAAATATGCGGAAATGGCTTTGCCGATAACGCTGTATGCGGACGCTGGGCCAGAATACGGGTTCGTGTTGCCGATCTTGATCGACGTATCGGTGATACCCGTGGAGTCAGCAACAGCTGCGCCCCCGGAGAGCACGCTTGCCGCAGCGGCGGCAAGTAGGATGCGTTTCAGTTTCATAGAAAAAACCTCCCTTGGTTTTCATTTTTTAGATTCGTTGATCTCAGCTGGACGACGGGCGCTTCAACCGCGCCATCCCGCGTTCGATTAAGCCCCAGATGCCGAAGGGGGCGAAGTACATCATTAATATCAGGAATATGCCGAAAGTCACCCAAGGCGGCGGGATCAATTCAGACAGATTACTGACTTCTTCGGCATATTCCTGGCCGAACACATAGAAGAGTCCGCCAAGCAACGCCCCAGGAATGGAGACGATGCCACCGACGACGGAGCCAACCAGTAGGTATACGGCAATGAAGAAGTTAAACGTATCCGGTGATACGAATGCGTTCGCAAAAGCAAAGAACGCGCCACCAAGCCCTGCGAACATCGCGCTGATGCCAAACGTTGTTGTTTTATACAGCGCGGTGTTGATGCCCATGGTGCTGGCTGCAATCGGATTATCCCGGATCGCCATGATCGCGCGGCCCGACCGACTGTGGAGCAAAGCCCAAGTCAGCGCCATAAGCACGACGAACACGATCCACGTCACGTAATACAGCGACTGATCAATCGACATACCGCCCATGATCGGATCTGGTTTATCGAAGAACAGGCCCTGCACGCCGCCGGTCCATTCTTCCAGCGCATCCACTTTCAGAATTTGCGGGGTGGCGACGGCGAGCGCAAACGTGGCCAGCGCCAGATACAGGCCTTCCAGCCGGAGCGCCGGAAACCCAAATAGGAACCCTACCATGAAGGCGGCAATTGCCACGAACGGCAGCGTTGCATAGGGGTGCCAGCCGAAATGGCTAATCATGATTGCAGAAGTATAGGCGCCAATCGCGAAGAATGCGCTGTGGCCGATTGAGAACTGGCCATTGTATCCGGTTAAAATATTCAGCCCCAGAATGGCGATGCCGTAAGAGAACGCCACCGTGATCTGGTAGGAATCATAGTCTTCAACAATGAGCGGAACGATGCAGCCTAAGACGACGAGCGCGCCAAAGGACAGGACCAGCTTCGGCGTTAGAGCGTTTGGACGGATCATGTCTGCTACACCCTTTTCACGACGACGCGGCCAAACAGCCCCGCCGGTTTGAACATAAGAACGCCGACAATCAGCACGAGCGCGAAGGTGAGACCAAGCTCACTGCCGCCCGGCACATATTGGCGCGCCCAGTTCTCCAGAACGCCGACGATCAAGCCGCCAGCGACTGCGCCACCTGGACTATTCACGCCGCCAAACAACGCACCTGCAAAACCGTAAAGCAGCACGCCGGACATCATATTCGGCTCCAGGAACACAATCGGCGCCACGAGAACACCGCCAACCGCGCCAATAGCCGAGGCCAAGCCCCAGCCCAGCGCCAGCATCCACCCGACGGACACCCCGACGAGCCTAGCCGAATCGGGGTTAGCCGCCGCCGCCTTCATTGCCAAGCCCACTTTCGTGAACTTGAAAAATAGGAAGACGACGAGCAGCAAGGCCAGCGTAAATAATATGACTCCCAAGTTATGAGGGCTAATCAACGTGGACTCGAAACCCATATCTTCAGAGAACAGGCTAGGCAGTGTCTTTGTCGTATGTTCCCAGAACCAACCGGCGAGGTTGTTGAAAATCATCAATAGACCAATGAACACGATGATCTGGTTGAAGACCGGCGCACTTTCCACCGGTTTCACAATCACCCGCTCAATAATGATGCCCGCGATGAATGAGGCTGCCACCGCAAGAACGAAGGCCAGCCAGATCGATCCCGTTGCCTGGAACAAGGCCCAGGCCACGAAGGTCGAGAACATCGCCATTTCGCCCTGGGCGAAGTTAAAGTGGTCTGTCGCTTGGTAGATCATCACGACTGCCAGAGCGACACAGGCGTAAATCGAGCCGATTGCGAGACCGGCCAGCGTTAGCTGAAGAAATAAATCCATCGCCCGCGCTCCTAATAACCGAGATAGGTGCGACGGACGGTTTCGTCGTCGCGGAGGATTGAAGCTTCACCGCTCATCACCACATTGCCGGTTTCCAGCAAATAGGCGTGATCGGCCAGGTTCAGTGCAATATTCGCATTCTGCTCAACCAGCAGCATGGATGCGCCTTCCACTTCGCGGATCCGCGCCATGATCTCGTAGATTTCCTGAACAATCAGCGGCGCGAGGCCGAAAGAAGGCTCATCGAGCAGCATCAGTTTCGGCCGCAGCATCAGCGCCCGACCGATCGCCAGCATCTGCTGTTCGCCACCGGAAAGCGTGCCCGCCTGCTGCTTCATCCGCTCTTTAAGGCGCGGGAAGTAGGCATAAACACGCTCAACATCGTCCGCGACATCAGTTTTGCTCTTGCGGGTATAGGCCCCAAGCTCCAGATTTTCTTCAACGGACTGGCGCACAAACGTGCCCCGGCCTTCTGGAACATGAGCGATGCCAAGCCGTGCAATCTTCTCAGAAGCGAGGCCAGTGATTTCCTCGCCCTGGAACTTGATGGAGCCTTCGGTGCGCACCATCCGGCTAATCGCTCGCAGCGTCGTGGTTTTACCAGCGCCGTTTGCGCCTAGAATTGTTGTGATTGAGCCTTCGTCCAGCTCAAAATCTACGCCATGCAGAGCCTCTGTCTGGCGATAATAGGCCTTGAGCCCCTTAACCTCGAGCAGCGGCATCAGTCGTCCCCAGATAGGCTTCGATAACTTTGGGGTCCTGCTGCACTTCCGTCGGCGTGCCGTCCGCGATTTTGCGGCCAAAGTCGATTGCAACGACCTTGTCGGAAACCTGCATGACCAAGCTCATGTGATGTTCGACCAGGAGCACAGTAGTATTGCGCTCATCCCGGACTTGCCGGATCTGCTGTTTCAGATGGTCGAGTTCTTCGTGGTTCAGACCGCCTGCAGGCTCATCGAGCAGCAGCAGTTCAGGCTCACTGGCGAGCGCGCGGGCCATCTCAACACGTTTCTGGAAGCCGAAAGGCAAGCCGCCGACAGGTTTGTCGATGACTTCGGTCAGTTCCATAAACTCGATGAGCGCCATCGACTTCTCACGAAGTTCGCGCTCTTCGCGGCCAACCTTTGGCAGGCGCAGCGCGTTGGCAATGAAGCTAGATTCCGTCTTGCAGTGACCGCCGATCATCACGTTGTTCAGCACCGACAAAGTCGGGAACAGCGCCAAGTTTTGGAATGTCCGGCCAATGCCCAAAGGCGCGATGTCATCCGGCTTTTTGCCGAGAATGGATTCGCCTTTGAATGTGATGTCCCCAGAATTCGGTGTGTAGAGCCGAGACAGGCAATTGAACAGCGTGGTCTTACCCGCGCCATTCGGCCCAATCAGACCGACGATATCACCTTTGGGAATCGTAAACGTAACGCCGTCCAGCGCCACAATGCCGCCGAACCGAACCTCTACGCCACTGACTTCAAGCAATGCTGTCATGCCCCCGAAACTCCCGGACGCACAGCGATCGCAAGGTTGATCGTATCAACCACGCGAAACCCTCCCATGTTCATCTTTTCGCTATTCATTCTAGGCCGATAGCGATCCCTCAGATCATTAACCCGCCCCGCCTCCCGATGCAACGTGATTAACGACACATGGAACAGAATCCTCACGGTGGCCGTTAGGTCAGCACATACCGACCCTGAAATCCCTGAGAAAGAGAGGCATCAGTTCCATGAAGTTCAAAACCGCCGCCGCATCTATGACGGCCCTCGCCGCCGCAACATTAATCGGCCAATCCGCCCTCGCAGCCCCGCTTGCCGCACCTGCGCCTGCATCTGCTCTGCTGCTCAAGGCAGCCTATAGCTCCGTCGTACGCGACGTGCAGTACGAGCTTAACCAGCGCGGGTATGACGCCGGTCCAGTCGATGGGTATTTCGGCTCCCGCACATCGAACGCAATCAGCGCTTATCAACGGAAGAACAATCTGCTTGTAACGGGCCAAGCCAGCACCGGTCTGCTCACTCATATTCGCAATAATGGCGGAAAAGCGAGCACTGGCAGCAACGGTGACCGCCGAAAGGCTGTAATCTCGCGGACACAAACGCGCCTCCAGAAGCTTGGCTATAATGTAGTGTCCACCGGTGACGTGGATTTCCGCACCCGGGCGGCTATCCGCGACTATCAGCGCGATAACGGCCTTGCCGTGACCGGCGATTTAGACCGCCAACTTGTCCGCCATGTGCGCATTAAGGCGCGTGATGAAGCGCAGGACGGGGATGACGAAGGTCTATCAACACGCGATCTCGCCGACATTGAGAATGGCTTGCGGATCCGCGGCTACAATGTTGGCCCTGTTTATGGTCGCATCGATTCTAAAACCACCGCCGCCATCCGCGCGTATCAGCGGGACCGGGGTGATGCAATTGACGGCGAACCGAGCGAGAAGCTCGTGAAGGCGTTGAAGGAAGGCGTGCCGGCATCCCTGGACACACGCGAAAACATCCGCGCAGTGCAGGCTGAGCTGAACAGCCGTGGCTACGCGGCCGGTCCTGCTGATGGCGTCATGGGCCCCTCCACACGCAATGCTATTCAGGCCTATCGCCGCCAAAATCAGCTTGGGGCATCTGCCAGTATCACAGCGAACCTGCTGGAGAGCCTGAACATCGAGGCTTCCGGCTCGGCCACCGCCTCAACGGACAGCGGATCCGCAGCAAGCGGCGGCATTGAATACACGCTTCGGATGTCGGACGACTTCAGCGATGGCAATTACACAACCAACCCAGCTTGGGCTGTTGGTGCGGGTGCATGGGAAGCATCGGCTGGTCAGGGCCTTGTTTCGCAGGTCAATCAATCCGCCCAGGAAAACCCTGGTGATCAGATCATTCGCGGCCTACTCGGGCAGGCGCTTGGGGTGAACCTCAATCAGGTTGCCGCCATATCTCAAAGCGCGGACCTCTCCAATGCCTTCAAGGTCGAAACCTCCGTTCTCGGCAATGTGAATGACCAAGTTCGGATGCATCTTGGCCCTTATATCGGCAATGACATTGGCAGCGGCTATCGTCTGTCGTTCGATGAAACGGCGAATAATCGGCTCTCAATCCTAGCTCGGAACAACGGGCAAACCCGCACCGTCGCTTCAAAGACAGGCGTAAATCTTGGCAATGGCCGCCGCCGCGCGGTGGTCTTCGCCCGGGATACGAATGGCCTGATATCCGTTGACGTAGATGGCGACCGCATCTTGGAAAGCCGCGATACGTCTTACAGCGGAACGTTCAATGGCTACTCGTTCATCAACGCTGGTGGCACGTGGGCCGTCCACTCCGTAAAAACCTACAGCGCGAAATAAATCGTAGCACTTCCCGACGAAACGGAGGGCGCTTCCTAACAGGAGCGCCCTCTTTTCTTAAGTGATGGCAGCAATTTAGGCTGTGACAGGCGGGATGTAGTCGCGCATCCAGCGACCTAGGGCGACCATTCGGGCATCTTGGTGTTGCATACCAATTAGTTGCACGCCGACAGGCATGCCGCCAACGCTCATCATTGGCGTTGTTACGACCGGCGCGAACAGCATTGAACTTGGATAATTAAAGACAGCATCGCCCGTCGGCCGTCGCACCAGCGGCGCGCCGGCAACATCGCCGGACCAGAGCGGGGCAGGGCCAGGACAAGACAGGCTGATCGCAGCATCTGCTACCGGTCCGATATCCTCATGCGCCGCTTGAGCAGCCGCACGGTCCACCAAGGTCGCCTGATATTCCGCTGGCGTCATCCGCTCTGCAGCCTCTAATACGGCGAGTGCGCGATCGCTGATGGCACCCTGGCCGATATCCGCCAAGTTCCGGTTGCCCCACCGATTTTCCCACCCCGTGATCTGCACACAAATCCGCGTGGCCTCCGCAATTGCATTCTCGAGGCGGCTGGCTTCTGGGGACGCCGCCCGGCGTAGCAGGCGCACGCCAGAGGCGGCCAAGCGTTCCAATAGCAGTTCGAATGCATCAATGGTTTGGCTATCGAGCCCGGCCCAACCTGCGGTTTCCAGAACAATCAGCGCCTCCGGCTTTGCCGCCGCTGGCGCTTCAGGCGGGCCGTTCAGGGCGCGCTTACCTGGGTCACCGCCTGCCCTCGATGCGATCTCGAAAGCGACCTGCCACATATCCTCAAATGCATTGGCATGAACGCCGTGGGTGCTCATGCTCGTTGCCTGGCGCTCACCACGATTGATGGCACCCTGGGTCGGTTTCAACGCGATATTGCCGCAATACCCGGCGGGGCGGATGATTGATCCGCCAACCTGTGTCCCAATCGCCGCTGGCATCATTCCAGCGGCAACAGCGGCGGCGGAGCCTGACGACGATCCGCCCGGCGTGCGCGCCGCATCAAACGGATTGGTCGTCGGGCCTGGATGGGAACCGCCGAGTTCAGCCGTCACAGTTTTCCCGAAGATCACCGCGCCCGCTTCCCGTAGCGCGCGGACGGCGGCGTTATCCTTCTTCGGGAAATTACCCTGCAATCCAGCGCAGTTCATCTCCGTCGGCATATCCCGAGTTTCCAGGAGGTCTTTAATGCCAATGGGCATGCCATCAATAGGAGATATTGGCCGCCCCGCCTGCCAGCGCGCCGTGCTTTCATCTGCGGCGGCGCGGCTTGCTGCTTCGTTCAAATGGGCAAAGGCCTGGACCACAGGCTCACGCGCAGCGACAGTCTCCAGACAGCGTTCCAAATAGGCCCTGGGCGTATCGGTGCCATCACGGAATGCATCGCGCGCATCGTGAAACGTCAGCCCGCGAAAGGTACTGGGATCATAGGACATGGTGCCGCCTCCGAACGTGTCGAAGGGGGAAGTGTAGGCCTAGGCTGCGAGAATGTCGTCTACTTGTGACACGAGATCACGGAGATGGATTGGCTTCGTCAAAACCTGCGCTGCACTCGGCGCTTCACTGTGCGCTCTAAGGGCGACCGCAGCAAATCCGGTGATCAGCACGACACGCATCGCCGGGTCGTCATCAGATGCACGGCGGGCAAGTTCAATGCCATCCAGACCTGGCATGACGATATCCGCCAGCAGCAAATCAAAGCGATCTGCAATCAGGGCTGCCAAAGCATCCACACGGTCTCCAACCGCTTCTACATCGTGGCCAGCCCGCTCTAACGCGCGTTTGAGGAATGCGCGCATAGAATCATCGTCTTCGGCCAACAAAATCCGCGCCATTACAGTTCCTTATGTAAATCTTGGCCAGACTCTAACAGCGCCGCGTCACAGAACGGTTAACCGCCCTTGGAGTTTGGTACGGGACCGGTGCGGCGATTCCAATGGCCCATTTTGCGGCCAGGGCGGGCTTCCGCCTTTCCATATAGATGCAACGCAACGCCTGGATCAGCCAGCAATTCTGGCCAGTTATCAGCTTCATCGCCCAGAAGATTGTGCATTTCCGCCATAGCGGTTGGCGATGGATCACCGAGCGGCAAGCCCATGACAGCCCGGGTCAATTGCTCAAACTGGCACGTCGCCGCCGCGTCCATCGTCCAATGGCCGGAATTATGCGGGCGCGGCGCCATTTCATTCGCCAACAAGCGGCCATCTGGCGTCACGAACATCTCGACGGCCAACAGCCCGACCATATCCAGCGCATCCATTGCCCGCATCGCCATGGCTTCGGCCTCTGCAGTCAGTGGACCGAGGTTTTGGGCCGGGGCAAGGGTTGTTCGCAGAATATGGTTCTCGTGGATGTTTTCGACTGGCGGATAGGCAGCCGTTCGGCCATGGATATCCCGCGCTGCGATAACCGAAATCTCTCGTTCGAACGCAATGAAACCTTCAGCGATTGACGGCGCTTCGCCTAAATCACGCCATGCAGCGTCCGCCTCGTCCGCAGTTTCAACCCGTACTTGGCCTTTGCCATCATAGCCAAAGCGCCGGGTCTTCACGATGACAGGCGCGCCAAGGCTCTGAAGTGCACGGCGAATATCGTCCGCACTATCAACGACCTGATACGGGGCAACGCCAGCGCCGACGCTTTCCAGAAAGCGCTTCTCGACCAGTCGGTCTTGTGCCGCTGCCAGACAAGCCGCACCAGGGCGCATCGGCACAATCGTCGCCAAAGTCTCGAGTGCCGAGACAGGCACATTCTCAAATTCAAGCGTGACCGCATCAACCGACGCTGCGAAAGCCTTAAGGGCGGCAGTATCGGTATACTCAGCTTGCGTCACAGCAGCCGCGACTTGGCCTGCGGGCGTATCAGCTTCAGGGGCGAAAATATGGGCGCTATAGCCAAGCCGGGCTGCAGCCAGTGCTGTCATCCGACCAAGCTGGCCACCGCCTAGAATGCCGATCACGCCGCCTGGCGGAATTGGGATATCAGTCTTCGGGGGCATCAGGCACATCCGCTGTTTGCTTGGCCCGCCAGGCTGCCAATCGAACACCAAGCTCCGGATCGTTGAGCGCCAAGATCTGCGCCGCCAACAGGCCCGCGTTCACGGCACCTGCCTCACCAATGGCCAAAGTTGCGACCGGCACGCCACCTGGCATTTGCACGATCGAAAGCAGGCTATCGAGGCCATTCAGCGCCCGGCTAGGTGCTGGAACACCAAGGACTGGCAATGCTGTCATCGAAGCCGCCATGCCGGGCAAATGCGCGGCACCGCCAGCGCAGGCAATCAACACCTTCAACCCACGCGCTTCAGCGCCTTGTGCATAGTCGTAAAGTCTGCCCGGTGTACGATGTGCGGAGACGACTTTGCTTTCATGGGGGACGCCCAGCGCCTCAAGTACTTCAGCGGCGCGGCCAATCGTCGGCCAGTCTGACCGGCTACCCATGATGATGCCGACGCGCGGCGTATCTTTGTCTGTCACGCCCATAAGGCTCCCACGATGCCTAGCTTTAAGCCCGGCTCAACGAAAGCGCCGCAGTATAGGGCGCACCCGGTCTTGCGCAAGCGGACCAAGTGGCCAAACCGCGCCCAAGTAGGGTCTTGGGAAATACAGCAATGCGCATACTTCTCTTTACTCGAACTTAATTGGCGCCCGGCTAGTTTGCTGCAACTGTCGTGGGCCAGCGTTCTGCCTCGGAATACGCGGCGCAATGTTGGTTCAGATCATGCAAGGAGGCGTGAGCCTTATGAAGATCAGCTCTCAGTCTCCGGTCCGGGCGACTACAGCGCCACGTGCCGCTGGGCGTTCTGCACCAGCAGGCAAAGCTGGCCCTACCGGACAGGCCGCTGCCGCCGTGCCAACCACGTCCCTTATGGGGATTCCGACCGAAGAGCTGACGCCGAAAGTACGCGTCGCCATCGAAACCCTGATGAATGAAGTCGAGCGCCTCCGCCGTGATCTCGACGAAGTGAAGCACCAGAACTCCCATCTGGAGAAGCTGGCCGATGAAGATTCACTGCTGCCGGTAATCAACCGTCGCGCGTTCGTTCGTGAACTTTCCCGCGCTATGTCTTTTGCCCAGCGCTATACACAGCCATCCAGCCTTGCGTTCTTCGACGTCAATAATATGAAGACCATCAATGATGAGCTTGGCCACGCCGCTGGTGACGCTGCACTGATGCATGTGGCCGAAATGCTGCTAGAGCACGTCCGCCATTCAGATGTAGTCGGCAGGCTTGGCGGTGATGAATTTGGCGTTGTGTTGTCCCAGGCCGACGAAGACGCCGCATTGCGCAAGACCGAAGAACTGGCGGCTGCCATCAATAATCAACCAGCCATCTGGAAAGGCAAAGAAATCCAAGTCGCTGTAGCCCATGGCCAATATACGTTCAGCGGCAAGGAAGAACCGAGCCAGGCACTGCTCGCAGCTGACCAGGCAATGTACCGACATAAACGCGCTGCGGGTGCTGGCCGATAGCCACGCCCTTCGGTCTAATCTCCGCCTGACCGAGGCGTCTCATCGAACCCTCGCTCGATAAATGCTGCCAGCGCTGCGACTGCCTCCGCCGCCTCACCGCCCTCCGCCGTGAGGACGACCCGAGAGCCTGGCCCTGCCCCAAGCATCAACAAGTCCATGATCGAGTCTGCTTCGGCCACTTCACCGGATGCGCTGATCGTGACGTGAGCGTCAAAATTCCCAACAAGCTTTGAAATCGCTGCGGACGGGCGGGCATGCAGGCCTCGTGCATTGCAGATCGAGACTGCTTGGCGGATGGTTCCAAGCTCAACGTCAGGCTCAACCTCAGCCTGTCCTTGCATTAGGAAACGTCATCCAGAACGCGGCTGGCCATGCGGATATATTTATGCCCGGCTTCTTCGGCGGCCAATGCAGCCTCTTTTAGCGCCATACGACCACGGGTCTGGGCCAGTTTCACTAGCATGGGCAAATTTGCGCCTGCGATCACTTCAATCGGCGCACTTTCCATAATAGAGATCGCAAGATTTGATGGCGTACCGCCGAACATATCTGTCAGCAGCACAACGCCCTTGCCGCTATCAACCCGCTGCACTGCCGCCAGTATCTCTTTCCGGCAGCTTGCAGGGTCATCCTTTGGGCCAATGGCGATGGCCTCGGCCTGATCCATCTGGCCGACCACATGTTCCGCCGCGCTCAGCAGCTCGTGGGCCAAACGCCCGTGGCTGACAACGACGACACCAATCATGACGCGGCTTCAAGTGGGTTCACGTCCGCTCTCCGTTCAATCTCACGATGGGTGATCTGAACCGGCCATCCGCGTTCCGTCAACAGTTTTCCAAGATGCTCAGCCACCGTGACAGACCGATGGCGCCCGCCCGTGCAACCAATGCCAACGGTCAAATAGCTCTTGCCTTCATGCTCGTAGAGCGGCAGCAGGAACGCCACCATATCTTCAAGCTTTTTCATGAACGGGTCGTAACTGGGATCAGTCTCAACGAATTCATTGACGCGCCGGTCAAGGCCGGTCAGCGCACGAAGGTCATCCTGGTAATGCGGGTTCGCCAAGAAACGAACGTCAAACACCAAGTCTGCACCGCGCGGGCTGCGCTTGGCGAAAGAGAAACTATCAATCGCGACAGAAAGATGCGGCACGCCGCCAGCGCTGAATGCTGCCTGCACCAGTCGTCGAAGATCTCTGGCGGAAAGCAGGGTCGTATCAATCAAGCGCTCGGCATGAATGCGCAGTGGGTCCAGGATCACCTTCTCCTGCCGGATCGCCTGGGCGGGAGATGCCGCGTCTGCAATTGGGTGCCTGCGGCGGGTTTCGGTGAAGCGACGGATCGCAGCGCCGACTTCACAATCCAGAAATACCAGGCGCGCGCCAGGGTATTCTTCCAACAAATCCACTACAGCTTCAACTGAAAATCCACGGCTTCGAATATCAAGGCCAATGGCAAGGCCGGGGCCATCAGAGCCATCTGCAATCAGCGCAGATGCGAGGGTAAGCGGTGGATTATCAACCGCAACAAAGCCCGCATCCTCCAGCGCCCTCAGCGCCGTAGATTTGCCAGCGCCAGAAATGCCCGTGACGATCACAACATTCGGTCGGCCAACTTTAGGAATTGTCGAAATATCGGCAGGACCATCAGCCATTAGGGCATTCCTCCAAGATCCTGAATATCGTTCGAGCAGACAGCAAAGACAACCCATTTTGAATCACAGATAGGTTAAACCTGTGTGTCAGGCAGATACAGCACCATTCAGCGCCGGCAGCATGACAACAAAGCGCGCACCGATCACATCACCACCAGGGCCCAAACGGTTTTCTGCCCGAATTGTACCCCCATGCGCTGACACGATTTGCCGAGATATAGACAGGCCAAGGCCGGAATGGCTGCCAAAAGCCTCTTTCGCAGGACGCTCTGAATAGAAACGGTCAAAGATCGCTTCTTCCTTACCGGGCGGCAGGCCTGGCCCTTCGTCAGACACGGTAACGACCAGCGAAACATCATCATCCGGCGTCAGACCATCCTGGCGCGCGATGCTGACATCAATCCGCCCACCAGGTGGACTAAACGACCGCGCATTCGCCAAAAGGTTTCGGAACACTTGGCCCAGGCGCACTTCCACGCCTTCCGTGAATGCGCCAGCGCCATCTGCCGCCACCCCGGGCGTTAGCTCGAGCTGGAGGCGGGGAGCCGTTTCATCACCATCATCAAGCGATGCCGTTTCGATGTCGATAAAGATGCGGATCATATGGGCCAGATCAACAGGCTCGGCATGCTCGCGTGCCAGTTCTGAATCTAGCCTAGATGCATCAGAGATATCGCTGATCAGCCGGTCGAGCCGCTGCACATCATGCTGGATAACGGCGAGCAAGCGATTGCGGCGCTCATCATCATTGACGCGGGCAACTGTCTCTACCGCACTTTTCAATGATGTCAGCGGGTTCTTGATTTCATGGGCGACATCCGCCGCGAATCGCTCTGTCGCAGCCATGCGCTGGCGGATTGCGTCCGTCATATCCCGAAGCGCTGTCGAGAGGTCGCCAATTTCATCCCGGCGTTTGGATAAATCCGGGATCGGCTGGTCGAGCACCGTGCGCCCGCGCACCCGGTCCGCTGCCTGTGCTAGCACCCGAAGTGGCCGGGCGATGGCACCCGCGAGATAAAGCGTCGCGACAGACGTGATCGCTACAGCTAGCGCGAAGATCTGCAAAATATCAAAGCGGACAGACCGCACGGCCTCAGACACTCGGTCCGCCGGGCGGGATAGCATTACGGCCCCAATGACCTTCTTAAACCGCTGAGCAGGTGCTGCAGCACTGACGATCAGCCGCCCATCGTCCATCCGCCGAACGCCGCCGCCCGTTTCGCCAGCAACAGCGGCAGACGTTTCCCAATAATCTTCAGCCGATTGATCTTCACGCTCAAGATAAAGCGGACGACGGCGGATAAACCTCTCCCAACCCGGCGCAATAAAGTTATAGACCGCATTGAATGCCCGCTCGAAACCGCTTGTTTGGTCCGGCGGTGGCAGCGCTTCAATGTGGATCAACCCCCCCTTGCCAACGACCCTGCGACTATCAAGCAGCAGCGTACTATCTGGCAAAAACAGGCGGATGCGTGGGCCTTCAGATGTCGCAACGCGATTCACAAGACGTCGCGCTAATTCAGGGTCCATCGCGATATTAAAGTGGCGCGGCTCGGTATCCTCAACGCTGGCGGTTTCGCCAAGCGCTTGTGCGATCAACGTCGCCTGGGCTTCCAGGATGTCGATCTCACTGTCAATCAGCCGTGTTTCATAATCTTCCAGATACAGAAGACCGATGACCAACATCGCTGGGCCGATCAAATTGACCAGCAGCATGCCCCTGGCCAATGGCGAGAAGAAACGACGGCGCCGTCGGCGCGGGCGCGCAGAACGGCCCTTCGCCGGTCGGGTCGGCTTCTTGGCGGCAACTGCGCCAGGCCGGGCCTCTCCTTTTAGCGGCCCCCCCGCCATCACGCCGGACTACTCAGCCTTGTAGCGGTAGCCAACGCCATAGAGCGTTTCGATTTCGGAAAACTCCGAATCGCTCTGGCGCAGCTTTTTGCGAAGACGCTTGATGTGGCTGTCGATGGTCCGGTCATCCACATAGATGCTGTCGCCATAGGCCGCATCCATCAACTGATCGCGGGTTTTAACGAATCCGGGGCGGATCGCCAGCGCTTTCAGCAGCAGGAATTCCGTCACTGTCAGCGTGACATGCTTGCCCTTCCAAGCACAGAGATGCCGCGCGCCGTCCATCACCAGATCGCCGCGGGTGAATTGCTCGGCACCAGATTGCGCCGTTTGATCTTCAAGCTCTACGCGACGCAGCAGCGTGCGGATGCGTTCGATCAGCAAGCGCTGCGAGAAAGGCTTACGGATGTAATCATCCGCACCTAACCGAAGGCCCAGCACCTCATCCACCTCATCATCCTTTGATGTGAGGAAAATTACCGGCAATGAGGCAGAACGGGCGCGCAGCTTTTGCAGCAACTCCATCCCGTCCATACGCGGCATCTTGATGTCCAGCACGGCAAGGTCGACAGGCGTCTGGCCAATGCCACGAAGCGCCTGCTCGCCATCTGTATATGTGTCCACGCCAAAGCCTTCGGCCTCCAGCGCCATGGAAACGGACGTTAGGATATTACGGTCGTCATCGACCAAAGCGACTTTCTGCGTCATCAATCGTGCCCTCTCAATGCCCTCGGTATACCCTAGAATGACCTCAAATGTGTTCAGAATCCGGCCAATTCACGCCGGACCCGTGAAACATGGACAAGTGCGCCCGGGAGTGGTTCCATTCCTATGTAGGCAATCCAAGGCGAAAGCGCATCATGACGGCAGATATTCGGCTCGCGGTAGATATTGGCGGCACCTTTACCGATCTGGCCCTAGAGACCCCATCAGGCCCCCATTCCCACAAACTGCTGACCACACCTGACGCGCCGGAGCGGGCGGTGATGCAGGGGGTAGACGAAATCCTGAGTGCTAGCGGGTTTGCGCCGAAAGATGTCGGCCTCGTCATCCACGGCACGACTTTGGCCACCAACGCGATTATTGAGCGCAAAGGAGCCAAGACCGCATTGGTTACGACCCGCGGGTTCAGAGACGCCGTAGAGATCGCCTACGAACATCGCTTTGACCAATATGATCTGTATATGGAGCGCCCGGAACCGCTGGCGCCGCGCTGGCGGCGGCTGGAAGTGCCGGAACGCATGGCGTCTGACGGGTCCGTCTTGCTGGACTTGGATGAGGATGCGGTGCGTGAAGTGGCGGCCCAACTGAAGGCGGACGGTGTTGAAGCCGTCGCCGTCACGTTCCTGCACTCATATGTGAACCCGGACCATGAGCGTCGCGCGGGTGCCATCCTGACTGAGCTTTTGCCCGGCGTGTCCATTACGCTGAGCCATGAAGTCTGCCCCGAAATCAGGGAATATGAGCGGACGTCAACGGCCCTTGCCAACGCCTATGTGCAGCCGCTGATGGCTGGATACTTGCGCCGCCTTGAAACCGGCCTGCAGGATGCGGGCATGAATTGCCCGCTCTTGCTGATGATGTCCTCCGGCGGCGTTGTCACGGTTGATACAGCGATGCGGCAGCCAATTCGCCTGGTGGAAAGCGGCCCAGCAGGCGGTGCTATCCTGGCAGCGCGCATGGCGGCTGAAAATGGTGAGCCAAAGGCGCTTGCCTTCGACATGGGGGGTACGACCGCCAAGCTGACACTCATCGACGACATGGCCCCACAATATGCGCGCTCATTCGAAGTCGCCCGGGCCTATCGGTTCCTGAAGGGCAGTGGGCTGCCCTTGCGCATTCCCGTGATCGATATGGTCGAAATCGGTGCTGGCGGCGGGTCCATCGCCCGCGTTGACGATTTGCGCCGCATTACCGTTGGCCCAGACAGTGCTGGCGCCGCCCCTGGCCCAGCCGCCTATAGCCAAGGCGGCACGGACGCGACGGTGACAGACGCAGATATCGTCATGGGCCGGATCGATCCCGCCAACTTTGCTGGTGGCAAGATGGCGCTGGATGGAGCAGCAGCTGAAACAGCCGTATCACGCGCCGTCGGTGAAGCGCTCGGCTTAGATGCCTTGGCCGCTGCAGCCGGTGTTGGTGAAATCGTAGACGAGAACATGGCCAACGCCGCTCGTGTCCATGCGGTTGAAAACGGCAAGGACACAGAGGGCCGCGCCATGATCGCTTTTGGCGGCGCAGCGCCGCTGCATGCAGCCCGGCTTGCCCAGAAGCTGGGTATTCCCCGCGTCATCGTGCCGAAGGGTGCTGGTGTGGGCAGCGCTTTTGGGTTCCTGGCGGCCCCGATTGCTTATGAAGTCGCCCGCTCAAAGCTCATCACTCTCAGTCCATTCGATGCGGATGGCCTGAATGCGCTGTTCGTAGAAATGCGGGGCGAGGCAGAAGCCGTCGTTCAATTGGGCGCTGGCGATAATGCGCCCCTGGTCGAGCGTCGCGTCGCTTATATGCGCTACCGTGGCCAAGGCCATGAAATCGCCGTGCCACTGCCCGCCGAACATTACGGCAAAGATGATGCTGACATGCTGAAATCTGCCTTTGAGCGGGAATATGCAGCTCTCTTCGGCAGGATTATCCCGAAGCTGGAAGTTGAGGCGATTACCTGGACCCTGGCATTGGCAACGGAGCAAGACGCCGTTGAGGCGCTGGCTGATGTTGGCGACGCCGCTGCGCCCGATCCCATTGGTAAGCGCCAAGTCTTCGATCCAGCGACCGGGACCGCGCACGAAGCCCTGATTTATACCCGCACCAGCATGAATATCGGTGCTGGGCTACAAGGCCCTGCGCTGATTGTTGAGGACGAGACGACCACGGTCGTGCCACCTGGCTTCGCCGCCCGCGTCAATGGCGGCGGCCATATTGTTTTGACCCGGAAGGAGGGCTGACCCATGTCCGCTAACGCCAATCAGGACGTAATGGAGCGCATTCGCCTGCAGGTCATGTGGGACCGGCTCTTGTCCGTCGTCGAAGAGCAGGCGCAGACGCTCGTCCGCACCGCCTTCTCTACCTCAACCCGCGAGGCCGGGGATGTATCCGCCGGCGTGTTCGATCTAGAAGGCAAAATGCTGGCCCAAGCCGTCACTGGAACACCCGGCCACATCAATTCCATGGCCCGCGCCGTCGTGCATTTCATCCGCGAATTCCCCGTGGACACGATGAGCGAAGGCGATAGCTACATCACCAATGATCCTTGGATGGGAACTGGCCATCTGCATGACCTGACCGTTGTGTCGCCCTGCTACAAGGACGGCAAGATGGTCGCGCTGTTTGCCTGCACCAGCCATCTGGTGGATATCGGTGGGGTTGGCCAATCGCCGGATGGACGGCAGGTGTATCATGAGGGGCTCTATATCCCGCTGCTGCCGCTCATGAAGAAAGGCGTGATGGAGGAATGGCTGCTGAAACTGGTCCGCGCCAATGTCCGCGAGCCAATCCAAGTGGAAGGCGATATCTACGCGCTTGCCGCCTGCAATGAGACCGGTGCTACACGCCTGCTGGCGATGATGGCGGAATACGGCCTGAATGACCTCGACACCCTAGGCCATCACATCATCACCGAAAGCCGCCAGGGCATGGCGGATGCGATCAACAAAATGCCGAAAGGCACGTGGACAGCGTCCATGCGGATTGACGGCTATGAAACGCCGATTGACCTGGTCGCCACGCTCACCATCGGCGACGGCGAAATTCTGGTCGATTTTGACGGCTCATCCGGCGTTGTGGACCGAGGCATTAACTGCCCCATGTGCTACACGGAAGCCTATACATCCTTCGGCGTGAAATGCGTTGCAGCACCCAATATCCCGAACAATGCCGGCACGTTGGACGCCATCATTGTCACCGCGCCGGACAACACGATCGTCAACGCGCCACACCCCGCTGCCGTGGTCGCGCGCTCGACCATCGGCCATATGCTGCCGGATGTGGTGTTCGGCTGTATCGACCAAGCGATGCCGGGCGTCGTTCCGGCGGAGGGCACATCCAACCTTTGGACGGTTAAGCTTGGCGCTGGCCATGGCATGGGTACGGCAGGTGTTGGGAAGCAGACGGCGTTCATGGTGAATTCCTTCCATTCAGGCGGGGCAGGTGCGCGGCCTTCGCAGGACGGATTATCAGCAACGCCTTACCCCAGCGGCGTGCGCAATGTGCCTGTGGAAGCAACGGAGGCGATCACGCCCATCGTTGTATGGCGGAAAGAATTCCGCACAGATTCTGGCGGAGCCGGAAAGCATCGCGGTGGTCTTGGCCAAGTGATGGAAATTGAGAACCGGGAAGACGCACCCTTTGGCATTTTCGCAACATTCGAACGCGTCCACTATCCGCCTCGCGGGCGTGCAGGCGGCGGCAATGGGGCCAATGGACGGCTCACCCTGGGTAAGTCTGGAACAGCCATGCGCAATAAAGGCTTCCAGACAATTCCGGCCGGGGAGCGCCTGATTATCGAGATGCCGGGCGGCGGTGGCGTTGGTGATGCAGCTGAGCGCGACACGGCCGCAATCGCACACGATATCCGTGCTGGATTAATCACCAAAGACGCCGCAAAGCGCGATTATGACTATGAGGGCGAATAAGGCATGACTGCTCAGGTTGACCCCCAGGCCATCGCAGATTTCCAAGCCAATGGTGCGACGGTGCTGCGCGGCGTATTTGCAGACTGGGTAGACGTGCTGCGGGAAGCGGTTGACTTCAACGTCGCTAATCCCGGCCCTGATGGGCGTTTTTACACCGGTGAGAACGGCGGCGGGCGGTTCATGACCGACTACTGCAACTGGACTCGTATTCCAGGCTACCGGGACTTCATCTTCAATTCGAACGCGGCAAATATCGGCGCTGCATTAATGGACGCAGGCCGCGTTCAATTATTCCATGAGCATGTGTTGGTAAAAGAAGCCGCGACAGACGTCACCACGCCCTGGCACCAGGATGCGCCCTATTACAGCGTCCAGGCGCAGAAAACCCTTAGCCTTTGGATTCCCTTGGATGAAATTCCGCGCGAACGCACATTGGAATTCATTGGCGGATCGCACCTGACAGGCGCTGAATACCAGCCGCAACGCTTCAACGGCCAAGCGCTGAATGAAGGCGATGGCCTGCCAGTACTGCCGGATTACGACAACGACCGCGCGGCCCACAACATCATGGGCTGGGCCGTCAGCCCTGGTGACGCCGTCGCGTTCGATTTCCGGGTGGTGCATGGCGCCCCAGCGAATGACAGCCCATCCGCCCAACGCCGCGCGTTCTCACTTCGGCTGGTCGGTGAAGGCGCCACCTTCGTGCGCCACCAAGACAAGGTGACATCTCCGCCCTTCCCTGGTGTCACCCTAAAGCACGGCGACGTCCTCAGCGGGCCAGAATTCCCGGTCCTACTGGGGACGCCGTAGCGCTTCGAAGTTAGGTTCTAGGCTGCGCGCTCAATCGCGACAGCTGTTGCTTCGCCGCCACCAATGCAGATCGCCGCGACGCCTTTTTGTACGTCATGCTTCTGCATAGCCGTGATGAGGGCCGCGATAATCCGACCGCCGGATGCGCCAACCGGATGGCCAAGCGCACAAGCACCGCCGTGGATATTCACTTTGTCCGCAGGCAGGTCAAATTCCCGCATCGCGGCCATGGGCACAACAGCGAAGGCTTCGTTAATTTCGTAGAGACCAACGTCGTCTTTGTTCCAGCCGGTCTTGTCATAGAGCTTCTGCATGGCGCCGATGGGGGCGGTGGTGAACCAGCGCGGCTCCTGACTATGGGTCGTGTGGCCAACGATGGTCGCCAGCGGTGTGAGACCACGACGCTCGGCTTCCGACCGGCGCATCAGCACGAGCGCCGCAGCGCCGTCGCTGATGGAGGAGGAGTTTGCCGGCGTCACCGTGCCATCCTTCGCGAAGGCGGGGCGGAGGCCTGGAATTTTAGAGATATCAGCGCTGAACGGCTGTTCATCCTGGGAGACGACTGTCTCGCCCCGACGCGTTTTCACGGTGTAGGGCGTCATTTCATTAGCGAAGCTGCCGTCTTCATTCGCCGCCTTCGCGCGCTCGAGGCTGCGGATCGCGTAGTCGTCCTGCTCTTGGCGTGTGAACTGAAAATGCTGGGCGGTCGCTTCTGCGAAGTGTCCCATCAATTGGCCTACTTCATAGGCATCCTCAAGGCCATCCCAGAACATGGCGTCCTGGAACTGGCCATGGCCCATGCGCATGCCCTGGCGCGCTTTCGGCACCATGTAGGGAATGTTCGTCATGCTCTCAAACCCGCCGGTAACGGCGACGTCGACAGAGCCTGCTATGAGGGCGTCATGGCCTTGCATCGTCGCTTTCATGCCGGAACCGCAGAGCTTGTTGATCGTCGTGGCACCCGCCGCTTCCGGCACGCCTGCGTAGATCGCCGCCTGGCGCGCAGGCCCTTGGCGTTGGCCATGGGGCAATACGCAGCCCATGATTACTTCGTCTACCTGATCCGACGCGACGCCAGCGCGCTCAAGCGCTGCTTTGATAGCGGCGGCACCCAGTTCCGGGCCGGTAGCGTCGGACAGGACGCCGTTGAAGCTACCCATGGGCGTGCGGGACATACCGACAATGACGACGGGATCGTCAGACATAACTCTTCTCCTGGAATGTGATTTGACGGCGACTATAGGCCGGGTTTGAGCCGCTTGGAATAGAAGTACTCGACCGAGCGGGAGAGATCATCGATGGCGCGGGTACGGCTGTCCGTCTGATAACCGAGATGCTCATAGAAACGATGCGCGGTCTGAAAGCGCGTGTCCGTCCAGAGCACCATCTGATCGGCACCACGCTCTGCCGCATGCTCCTCCGCCAGACCGACGAGCAGCCGCGCAAAACCGGAACGCCGCTGCAAGGGCGAGACATACATCTTCGTCATTTCCCAGGCTTGGCCGATTTCAGACGCAATCGGCGCAGCGCCCAAACAGCCGACGATCTGGTCATCTCGAACGACGCTCCAATGGAGGCCGCCCATGGTTTCATAGTAGGCCTGGATATCGTCCAGCGCCGCCATTTCGCCGTGGCGGTCATAGACGGAGCCAGGGTAATCGGCCCAACACCGCGCGATCAGTCGGGAGAGGCCGTCTCCGTCTTCCGCACGGCTCGGACGCACCACTGCTTTATCACTCATATTATGTGCTCACTTATAACAACACCGTCGCAGCGAGGCCCAAAAACGCCAGAAATCCCACAACATCCGTCACCGTCGTCAGCAACACGGTGGAGGCGATGGCGGGATCAATTTTCATCCGCTCAAGCACCACCGGGATAGCCGCGCCAAACAATCCGGCGGAGATCATATTGACGATCATCGCCGCTGCGATCACGCCGCCAAGCGCCTTATCGCCGAACCACACCCATGCCATGAACCCCGCCAGCACCGCGAACAGAAACCCATTCGCCGCCCCCACAATCACTTCCTTACCGACCAGTCTTAGCGCATTACCTCGACTTAATTCACGGGTGGATAAGGCACGCACGACAACGGTCAGAGTCTGCGTACCCGCATTACCGCCCATGGAGGCGACGATCGGCATCAAGACCGCCAATGCCACAATCTGCTGAATGGTCGCGTCAAACTGCGAGATCACCAGGGACGCCAGCACTGCCGTTACAAGATTTATCAGCAACCACGGGAAGCGGGATTTCGCCGTTTGCATTGCGGCGCGATACAAGTCATCGCTGGACAAGCCGCCCATGCGCATCATGTCGTCTTCGTGTTCTTCGTCGATCACATCGACGATATCGTCAATGGTGACGACGCCGATCAACCGGCCGGTATCATCGGTAACGGGAACGGAGACTGTGTCTTTGCGGCGGAACATATCCGCCAGCTCTTCCTGATCCATATCGACCGGAACCGGCGTTACATCCTCATCCATAATATCTTGGATATGGACGCCCCGTCGGCTGCGCAGCAATCGCGAGAGCGCCAGTGAGCCCAAAGGCCGGTGGCGCGGATCAACCACATAGATATCGTAAAATTCATCCGGCAGGTCGGGGCTGGATCGCATGAAATCAATGGTGTCGCCGACTGTCCAAAACGCCGGGATCGCCAGCAACTCCCGCTGCATCAAGCGGCCAGCCGAATATTCAGAATACTCCAGGCCGCGCCGGATCAGAACGCTATCGGCATCCGGCAAGCGAGCCAGCAGGTCTTCCCGCTGCGCCTCGTCCAGATCAGCGACGATGTCCAGCGCATCATCGCTATCAAGTTGCTGGACGGCGTATGCGAGTTCTTCCGGCTCAAGCTGATCCAAAACCGCTTCACGGATGTCATCATCGACCTCAGTGAAAGTCTCCGGATCGACAACATCTTTAACGGTCTGGACAAATTCTTCGCGGCGCTCGGGGTCCAACGCCTCAATGACATCGGCGACGTCCGCCGCCCACATGTCAGATGCGGCGTCGCGCAGCCACGCGGTATCGCCCGCTTCCATCCGGCCGACAACGTCCGCCACAAATTCTGACGTAACACCCAGATCGTCATCCACGACGGGGCGCGTTTCTACCGGAACAGCACTGGTGTTCTGGGCCGCCATACCGGCCTCCGCCCTAGCGGGTGCGCCAAAAGGCGCTGGATGATTTCTTCAAATAATGGTGCAGCCAACCAGACTGACCTCAAACTCTGTGACTTTTCCTTCGGAAAAGTCTTTGGTGCGGTCGAGAAGACTCGAACTTCCACGGGATATTATCCCACAGCGACCTCAACGCTGCGCGTCTACCAATTCCGCCACGACCGCTTATGTTCAATTGAAAGCCTCAATCAAACGAGGTGCGAACCGCTACCAGATGTTAGAACCAGGATCAAGCAGTGTGATGTCTAACAACGCAGAAATGCGGCAAAAAAACTTTCAATCCATCCAGAATCCCGAATGGCGGATTGATGATGCCCGCATCCCTTACCCCGACGCTGTCTCCGGGATGGAAGCCAGGGTCGCCGATATCCGCAGCGGCGGTGCCAGAGAATTGGTGTGGCTGACGGAACACGACCCGCTCTATACGGCAGGCTCCAGCGCCAATGCGTCTGAATTGCTAACGCCAGACCGGTTCCCTGTGTTTGAAACCGGGCGGGGCGGTAAGCATACATATCATGGCCCAGGCCAGCGGATCGCCTATGTGATGATGGACCTAAAGGCCCGGAGCGGCGGCAAAGGTCCGGACGTGCGAGGCTATGTGCATGCGTTGGAGGAATGGGCGATTCTCACCCTGGCCCGTTTCGCCGTTAAAGGTGAACGGCGGGAGGGCCGAATCGGTATTTGGGTTGATCTTGGCGGCGGCAATGAAGCGAAGATCGGTGCCATCGGCGTCCGCGTGCGGCGCTGGGTGACATTGCATGGCATGAGCTTGAATATTGAGCCCAACCTTGAGCATTACGGCGGCATCATCCCTTGCGGCATCCAGGATTTCGGCTTGACTTCGCTTGCAGCGCTCGGCCAATACGTGACCATGCCAGCAGTGGATATGGCGCTTAAGGAGACGTTCGCAGATGCTTTTCAAGGCTTCGGCGTTTCAAACTGATTCCGCCAGACTGGCCAAGCGCCACGCCACCAATTACCAGCGCGGCACCCGCGATCTGAATGGGGCTTAACCAGTCGCCGAGCCAAACGGCTGAAATGCCAGCGCCAACAACAGGCGACAGGTAGAGATACAGCACCATTTTCGGCAGGCCGAGACGGCCAAGCCCGCCAGACCATGCTGCATTGCCAAGGCAGCCTACGACCAGCGCCAAGTGCAGGAATGAGAGACCGAGGGTCCAGTCGATCCGCCCCCAGCCGCCGTCTGTCATCCCCTCCCACCCGAATGGCATCAGAATGATTGCGCCCAACAGAGCCGCCCAGCCCGTCGTCGTCCAAGCGCCAAGACGCATGACGTAAGGCCGGGAGAGTAAGCCGAAAAGCGACCACACGGCGGCAATGAATACGAACAACATATCGCCAATGAATTGGTCGCCGCCGGCCATACCCTGCGGTATGAGGCCATTATTCACAACGAGATACACGCCGAGGAACGCAACGCCAGCGCCAACCCAGATCATCCGCCCGACGGATTGGCCCGCAATCAGCGCAAAGAACGCACCGAAAATTGGTGCCGTCGCCACCAGAATGACAGCCTTGGAGGGCGTCGTCATATCAAGCGCTATGGCCCAGACGCCCTGGAATAGAGTGTATCCAAGCAGCCCAAGTCCTGTCAGCGCCAGGAGGTCTTTCCGGCTGACAGATATCTGGCGGCCTGTACCGTGCGCCAGCAGCAACATCAGCGCGCCCGCTACCAGATAGCGGAAACAGGAGAAGGACACAGGGTCCACAGCAGAGATCAGCGGTTTCCCGACAGGATAGGCGGAACCAAAGGTGATGGCGACGAACAGGCCCATCAAATGTCCAGACATCATACTGCCAGGTTTGGGGGGCGCTGCCGCCGTCAAGCTGCGCCGCCAGACTCGTCCAGAAAGCCCATGACGGCATCGATGAACACGTCGTTCTTATCGCCCGCCACCATATGACCAGCGCCGCCGACATCTACAAACTGACCCCTGGGTGCCAGATCAACGAATTCCTGAGCCGTTTCAGGCGTCACCAGGTCCGACTTACCGCCACGCACTAGCAATGCTGGCATGGACAGGTGGCGCGTGGCGGCTTTCAAGCGTTCAGGGTCACGATCATCCATGCGGGCGTCGATGTCCGTCATGAAGCCAGGGTCCCAGTGCCAATACCAGCGGCCATCGCGCTGGCGTAGGTTTTTCTCCAGGCCCGCGGTGGATTTGGGGCGGGGCCTGTCTGGCAGATATGCGGCAACGTAATCCGCCACTTCATCCAGGTTTGCGAAGCCTTCGATCATGCGTTCTTGCATGAAATTGACGATTCTCTCGACGCCAGCACGCTCTACAGTTGGCGTGATATCGACCAGCACGATAGCGCGGGCGATAGCTGCTGGATCATCGGCCTCCCCGCAACCAAGTAGCGTTGCCAGCCCGCCAAGCGAGGCACCAACGGATGCGGGCGGCGTCGCGAAGGATTGCGCGACCTTGCGCATATCCGTCCCAAAATCTGTAATTGCGTAGTCATTGCCCGGCACCCAATCACTATCACCATGGCCGCGCTGATCTATGGCGACGGCGTAGAAACCTGCATTCGCCAGAGCAGTCGCTGCACCGCCCCAAGCATGCCGGGTTTGCCCGCCGCCATGCAGCAGCAAAACAGGCAGGCGATCGCTAGCCCCATATGCATCCCCGCGCAGCACGACGCCATCGGCCATCTGGTATTCGACGGCAGTTGGGATCATCGGTTTTTGAACTCCGGCGTTTCCTTGGCGAGGAAGGCCTTGTATCCGGTTTGGAAATCTTCTGTGCCGAAGCATTGAAAGCCTTCGTCATATTCCGCAGCCGAAAGCGGCGTTGGATCACTAAGGCGCTTGATGAAGCGCTTGTGCCAGCGAGCGACCATGGGCGCACCTACCGCAATGGTTTTGGCAGACTGCATGGCCGCGTCTTCCACCGCATCATCAGCCACGATACGAGTGAGGACACCCTTAGCGAGGGCTTCCTCTGCACCAAACACACGGCCTTCGAACAGAATTTCTTTCGCTGCAGCCGGGCCAACCAGACCGACCAGCGCTTCCAGCTCCCCATACGCCATCACGAGGCCCAGGTTCTTGATCGGTGCGCCGAAGCGGCTGCCAGCGCCGGCAATACGGATATCGCAGCAGCCCGCGATTTCCATACCGCCGCCAACGCAAATTCCGTGGATTTGCGCGACCGTGGGTGCGGGGAAATCCCGGAGTGCCGTCAGCGTGTCATGCATGATCCGGCCATAGCTACGGGCCTGCTCAACATTGCTACGCTCATTCGCAAATTCAGAGATATCATTGCCCGGCCCGAAGGCTTTCTCGCCAGCACCACGGAGCATCAGGCAGCGGATATCATCGTCCTTGGCCAGGTCTGTCGCGATGTCGCCAAGCTGCTTCCACATGGGCTTTGTCAGCGCGTTCAGCTTCTCCGCGCGATTAATGACGAGGCGGACAATGTGGGGAGCGGGGCGTTCAACCAGGATTTCTTCAGGCATGGGGGCGCGCCTCCGGTAAGGACACACCAAGCTTCTCGGCCAGCGGTGTCAAATTGGGCAGGATGGAGGGGTGCAGCAGTACGCCATCCGCCAACGCAGCACGTTTGCGGCTAAGCGCGCCATCACCGGGCATGCGGGCACCGGATGTGCCGGGGATCGGGCGGGCGGCGCGGCAGGCCTCTGCCAGGAAGCCGGTTTCATGTTCGAACGCGTCTCGGCCGCCGAAGGCTTCGGGGTCGATCACCTGCACATAAACCGATGCGCCCCACTGCGTTGGCGCTTGTGAGCGACCGAAGCCGTTCAGGCCAGATGTCAGTGCTTCCGCCATCAACCCAAGGCCAAAGCCTTTGTGGCCACGGTCCATTCCGCCAAGCGGCAGGAATGCGCCGGGGGGATCAGTGAAGAGCGCTTCCGGATCATCGGTCGCCTTGCCGTCCGCACCGATCAACCATTCACCCGGCAACCGCCCACCTTCGCCCTTGGCCCGCATCGCAAGGCCCATGGTGGTGCCGGACGCGGAAATATCGATCAGCACAGGATCGCCGCTGCTCGGGTAGCCAAATGCGATTGGGTTCGGTGTGAACAGCGGCTCCGTCGCGCCGAATGGTGCCACGGCTTTCACCGATGGGTCAGAGCAGACTAGCAGCACCGCCAACCCTTGGTCCGTCGCGATCTCCAGGAATGCCGCCAGGCAGGCAATGTGATGGGAACGGCGGATCGAAATTGCTGCCAGCCCGTGCTGCTTGGCGCGGCGGCTAGCCTCATCAACGGCCTTCCAGGTCAGCCACACGCCAGAGAGATACTGACCATCCCAAACGCTGGCGACCGTTTTGTCAGAGATAACATCAACCTCACCCGAGGCCGGCATCTTCCCCTCCAGCAAATTATTCAAATACCCCTGCGCCTGCGCCATCCCATGGGTATCATGCCCCATAAGATCACCCTCAACGAGATACTTGCCGACGACTTGGGATCGGTCTTGCGGCATGCCAGCGGCGGTGAAGAGAGCGGCGGTGAAGGTGATTAAGGTGGTGGCGTCAAAGCGAGGCTGGGTCATAAGAGCATCCATTGGTTTTGTCGCCAATGGTTATGCCGGTAGCCATGGGTACGGCGCAAGCGATGCCCTCTCGGTTGGGGCTTCAGACGATGCCTATGAGGGATCCAAGAACTAACAGTGCGATCAAGAAAAAGAGGCACATTTGTAATAGCTTGGAAATCCAAGAAACCCAAAACCAACTCCCAAGCACCTCACGCACAAATGGCTTCGGGATCGGGAAAACTGCGTGTTGGAATTCTCTAAGGGTCAAATTTAGCGGCAATCTTCCTTGAGCTTGCTCATACCGTTTTCGTTTGATGTAGCTATCTACAAATAAGAAAACTATGAAGCATATAAATGCCGAAAACATTATTGTAATGCCAGGCGGCACATTTCCAATTTTCCTCTGCCTTTTCTAATTATAGGGATATCAGTTTATGTTATTGGGTATTTCAGCAAAGTATGCTGCTGCGGTACATATGCTATATTAATTCGCATATTTATTTTCTGTATGTAATCGCTGGAATTTAGAGGTATTTGAGCCGCATCAAACCACCTTCCGCTCGACCAACGCCGCAATCTCCGCCTCGCTATACCCCACAGATGCCAGCAGTTCCGCATTGTGCTGCCCAAGAGTTGGCGCATGGCCAAATTCGGGTTTGTAGTCTGAAAATTGCCAGGGGGTGCCGTGGACTTTTAGGTCTTCGCCGATTTCGGGATAGGCGACGCTGTCGATATAGCCGTTGGCGAGGTTGTCGACGTCGTTGGAGGCTTCTAGCAGGGTGTTAACGGGGGCGGCGACGATGTCTGCACCACGGAGGATTTTCAGCCAGTGGTCGCGAGGCCCGGTTTTGAACATGTCGCGGAGTGCGCCGAGGATCAGGTTCTTCTTTTCTTCGCTGACGAGCGCTAGGCCCAAGTCATCAGCGCCGCGCGCGACCAGCGTATCCCAGAAGCCGCAGGCCTCCAGCGCCTTGCGCCAATCCTTCGCGTCCAATTGGAAAACGATGGGCTTGCCGTCGCAATCATCGAAGGTGGCAGCGATGCCGGGGCGTTCGCGGGTGCCGTTTATGCGCGCGCCCGTAATGGGGTTCTTGTTGCGCCACATGGTCGTCGTCAGCGTCCAGCCCATCAGGCGGACGGCGGAGCCGGCGAGCGATGTTTCTATCTTCTGGCCTTTGCCCGTCTGCTTGGCCTGATGGAGTGCGGCCAAAATACCACCAAATGTGAGGATCGCGCAGGTTTCATCCGCAACAGACACGACGCCGGTCCGCATACTCTGCCCCGGCGTGGAATAGGCTTCTGCAATGCCGCTTAGCGCCTGGCCGACGGCATCTGTTCCGGGCAAGTCCGCGTGCGGGCCGTTTGGGCCATAGGCAGAGACGGAGGCATAGACGATGGCTGGGTTGATCGCCTTTAGCTGCTCATAGCCGAAGCCGTTGCGTTCAGCCGCACCGGGGCGGAAGTTCTGGCCGAAAATGTCCGCCGTCTTCACCAGCTTATACAGAATTTCGCGCGCTTCTTCGGTTTTAAGGTTCAGCGTCAGGCTTTTCACGCCGCGATTATTGGTTTCGAAGAAGGAGGAAATTTGTCCATTCTCGCCTTTGATCTCGCCCGCCTTACGGGAAGGATCACCAGCGCCCGGCGCTTCGATTTTGATGACCTCAGCCCCCAAATCTGCCATCAGCATATAGGGCACAGTGCCAGCCTGAGCGGTGGAGCATGCAATTGCGCGCACACCTGCGAGCGGGCCAGATTCATTTGCCATCAATTGAGGCTCCTAAGATTTGGCGCGCCGCGCCTTTCGCTTCCGAAAATAGCTGACCAGATAGGGCTGGGAAATCCCCAGCACCGCCAAAATCAGAAAGAATGCAGCGAGCGGCTGGACGAGGATTTGCGTCCAGTCACCATCAAATATTTTGAGCGAGTTCTGCAGGTTCGTTTCCACCATCTCACCAAGGATCAGCCCGATAGCGACCGGTGCCACGGCAAAACCGAACCGGCGGAATAAGTAGCCGATCACCCCAAAGATCAGCGCGATGTATACATCCAGCATGGATTGCGCGAGCGAATAGGCACCGAGCACACTGAATGCGAACACAATCGGCCAAAGAATGCCGCGCGGCACCAATGTCACCCGCGCAAATAGCTTCGCCGCGAATAATCCAAGCGCGAAGAACATAATGTTAGCAACCAGCATGGCACCAAAGATCGAGTAAACCTTGTCGATCTGCTCCGTGAAGAGATGGGGGCCGGGGCGGAGACCATGGACCATCAGCCCGACCAGAATAACTGCCGTCGTCCCTGACCCCGGAATGCCAAGCACCAATGTCGGCACCATGGCACCGCCGGTTGCGGCATTGTTGGCAGCCTCTGCGCCCGCAACACCTTCAACTGCGCCCTTGCCAAATTCCTCCGGCGTTTTCGACCAGCGCTTCGCTTCACTATAGCCAATCATGGAGGCCACGGTTGCCCCCTCCGCCGGGAGAATGCCGATGAACGTGCCGATGCCGCAGGACCGCAATACGGCTTTCCAAATCTTCTTGTAATCCGCCATGGATGGTAGTTTTACGGCCTTAATCGGTATCCGCTCCATCACCGAGTTCAAGGACTTCGACTGCACCAGAAGCTCACTGAGCGCGAACATACCAACCAGTACGGGAATAAAGTTCAGGCCTTCATAGAGCTCATAATTATCGAACATGAACCGTTCGGTGCCGGTGATCGCATCAGCACCAATTGTAGCAAGCCAGACGCCGAAAAGCCCACCAATCAGGTTCTTGATCGCACCGCCTTCGCTGATCGACGCCAACATCGATAGCCCAAACACAGTGAGTGCGAAATACTCCGGCGGTCGGAACTCGTAAGCGACGCGCGCCAGCATTGGTGCCGCAATCGCAAGCACGATGATTGAGAAAACACCCCCGACAGTACTGGCGACAACGGCAATGCCAAGCGCACGCCCGGCCTCTCCGCGCTGCGCCAGCGGATAGCCGTCCAAACAGGTGGCAGCGGCGGCAGCGGTGCCGGGCGTATTGATCAAAATAGCCGTGATGGCACCAGCAAACGTGGCTGAGACATAGATTGTTGTCAGCACCGCGATCGCCGGCACAGGCTCCATGGTGAGCGTAAACGGCAACAACAATGCCGCGCCCGTTGTAGCCCCCAGACCGGGTAGAGCGCCGATGATCACGCCGATGACCGTTGTCCCCAGGTTCAGCCCCATCAAATAGGGATCACCGAAGACGGAGAACATTGCGCTGGTTGCTTCCGCGAACATGCCCCTGTCCTACCCGTAGTACCAATCGGTGAAGAGGCCGCGCGGGAAGCGGACTTCGAGCACCAGGTCAAAGCTGAAGAAAATCATCGATGTCGTGACAATGGCGAGCACCGCCGCGACCCAAACCCGTCGCTCACCCCAGATGATAGAAAGGGCGAACATCGTGACCATTAGGCCAATCATGATGTCGACAAACGTGGCAAGGAAATAGAACACCCCAAACAACACGGCACTGGCCCAGGTTTGATAAGGCTCCCAGTCGCGACGGCTCGCTGGTTTGGAGAGAACTTGCACGATCAAGCCGATATTCAACACGGCGACGACGGCCATCAGGAATATTGGAAAGACGCGGGGCTGCATTGAATCCCCGACAATCAGCGGCAAGGCTTCGTCAAATGTCGTCGAAACATATGAGATGACGCCGCAGAACAGAAAAATGAAAGCGGGAACACAATAATCCCCCCACCCGAGGCCAGGCGTCGGCCCTGCCGCAGCATCGTCAGTTCCGGGCGACGTTTCCGCCGCCCGGTCGCTGTCGTTTAGGTTGGTCATAACGTCGTCAGCACGAAATGGCTGGCTTACTTAACCAGACCCATTTCTTTCGCCGCCGGAACCAAGTCCGACAGCAGTTGCTTCATCTGCGCACCCCAGGCTTCCGCTCCAAGCACCGATGTTTTATCCAGACCAGATGCACCGAGATAAGCCTGATAGACACTGTGGTCCATGGCTTTCAGCAGACGCTTCAGAGAGATTCAGGACGCCAACGTCAATCGAGCCAGCAACGAGCTGCGTCGCCAATTCCCCACCACCTTTGAATGGCACGATAGCCGGTTGCATCGCCTCTGCGCGCTTGGCGAAGATATAAGCGGTGATGTGATCCAAGCCGCCAATATTCGTTGTGCCGAATTTCAGCTTCGTGCTGCGCACGCCTGCCAAGAATTCGTCAGAGTTTTTGTAGGGAGACTTTTTGCAATTCACCATAAGGATCTGCGGATCATTGGTACCGCGTGCGATCGGGCGCATATCCTCAAGTTTGAGCTTGCTTTTGCCCAGAGCCATCGTCAGCGCGTGACCATTGGTGAAGGTCATGATGGTGTAGCCAGCAGACGGGCGCGAGCTGAAATATTGCATTGCTAACGCGCCGTTGCCGCCACGCTTGTTCACAACAACCATGTCTGTTTTCAAGACGCGGCGTGAGCGCAGCATCATCATACGGCTGTTGACGTCCGTACCGCCGCCAGCGCCAGCGTGGGTGATGACCTCAATCGTCTTGGACGGATACTTGTCATCCGCGAATGCGGCTGTCCCGATGACGGCTGTCGCGGCTGCGACGGTCGCGATTTTCATGAAACGCATAATTCTCTCCCTCAAGTGCGCCGATCTTTCGCCGGCTGCATATTCGTTGGTTCAAGCGCCGAATCTTCAGGCAATTGCTGATTGCACCTGCCCAATTCGTACGCACACCCAGAAGCTTCCTCGCCTCAATCACGATGGTAAAGTGATTCTGTCATGTTGCAGGCCGGGCTAAGGCGCTTACGATGGATTTGAAACCAATGTGAATGCAGGGCTGGACATGGCTGAAACTGAGACATTTGATTATATCGTAGTGGGTGCTGGATCAGCCGGTGCGGCATTGGCGAACCGACTTTCCGCAGCGCCAGAAAATAGAGTCCTGCTGCTGGAGGCCGGCCCCGCCAGCCATCGCTGGAGCCGCATTCCTGTCGGCTATGCCAAAATGTTGAAGGATCCCACTGCCAACTGGTGCTATGAATCCACGCCGGAAGAAGGCACCGGCAACCGCGCCCTGCCAGCGCCGCGCGGACGGATGCTTGGCGGCTCCTCCTCCATCAACGGCCTCGTTTTCGTGCGAGGCCAAGCCCAGGATTACGATACCTGGGCACAAATGGGGAACCGTGGCTGGAGCTACCGGGACGTGCTGCCCGTGTTCAAACGCTTGGAAAGCTACGAAGGCGGGGCGGATGAATTTCGCGGCGATTCAGGCCCCCTCCGCGTGACCAACCCGGATGAGACCGGCCCCCTCTATGACGCCTTGATTAAGGCCGCTGGCGAGGCTGGCGTACCCCACAATCGGGACTATAACGGCGCCGTCCAAGAAGGCATCTCCATGAGCCAGGCAACGATTTCTGGCGGCAAACGGATGAGCACGGCGGCATGCTACTTGGACCCAATCAAGCAGCGCCCCAATCTCAAAATACAAACGGACGCGCTGAGTGAGAGCCTGATACTGGAAGGCAAACGCTGCGGCGGCGTGCGCTATTCTGTGAAAGGCGAAAGACGTGAAGCCCGCGCGCAAGGTGAGGTTATCGTCAGCTGCGGCTCCTTCAATTCCCCGCAATTGCTGGAGCTTTCAGGTATTGGCCAACCGGAACGCCTGAAAGACCTTGGAATTGAGGTTGGTCACGCCCTGCCCGGTGTGGGTGAAAATTTGCGCGATCATTTCGCCCCCCGCACACGTTGGGCCATCACCGCTAAGGGCTACACCTATAATGACCGGGGGAGAGGCCTTGGCCTGTTCGCCCAGGCGATGAAATACGCATTCCAAAAGAAAGGCATGCTCGGCATCCCGGCAGCCCCCCTTCGCGCCTTCGTTAGGAGCCGGGAAGGCCTGGAAGCGCCAGACCTCCTGCTCGGCTGGGTGCCAATGCTGTATGAGCTGAATCGCAATGGCGGACCGAAGCTGTCTAAGCAATCCGGCCTCACTTGCTATGCCCACGCCATGCGCCCTGAGAGCAAGGGCAGCGTGCATATCAAAGAAGCACGGGCCGGTGTGCAGCCAGACATCCGCTATAATTTCCTGTCATCACCAGCAGACCAGGACCTGACAGTCCAAGCGATCCGCGTTGCCCGCGCGATTATGACGGCACCCGCAATGGCTGAACTTGGCGTTACGGAACTTCTGCCCGGTAGCGGTGAGACCAGCGACGACGCCATCCTGCAATGGGCGCGCGCTTTCGGCGAGACCACATATCATCCCGTCGGCACCTGCAAGATGGGCTCTGACCCTATGGCCGTTGTTGATGATCGGCTGCGGGTTCGCGGGCTGGACGGCCTCCGCATCGCAGACGCCTCCATCATGCCGACGCTGATTTCCGGCAACACCAATGCACCCAGCATCATGATTGGTGAAAAAGCGTCTGATCTGGTGCTGGAAGACGCCGCCTGACCGTCTGTTAGATCATACCCGCATCGCGGACTGCCGACCGGTATGTCCGGCTGACAGGGATTTCTTGGCCGGTGGATAGAGACAGGAACATCCGGCTGCCATCACGGCGCACGCCTTCAACAGCCGTGCGCGCAACCCAGTGGGATCGGTGAACCTGCAGTCCATCCGCGCTGCCCAATTCTTCCAGGGCGTCGGCGAAGCGCAGCAGCACCAGGGTCGCCCCTTTGGCTGTTTCGACCTCAACATAATGATCATTCATTGAAAGCCGGATCAGCGCGCCCCGCAGTTCTGGCGGCAAACGGCGCAGCAAAGGCGTACCGGCAGCGCCAATTTCTGCTGATGGCGCTGGCTGTGGCTCTGGGGCTTGTTGCCGCCGTGAGATAGCAATGCAGATGCACCCAAGCGTCAATGTGATCACCAGGACTGAGCCAAAGAGCGACAGAACAGGCACGATCTCCACAATATTTGGCCTGAAGACGACATTGGCGACATATACGGCCAAGGTCGCGGGGAAACTGATTGCGCCCGCGACCAGCAGCACGACTGGGGCAAGCGGTTTCTTGTTCGCGCTCGCCCACATCGCCGCCGCTTGGAACGCTACCGCACTCATCGACCAGTTCACGATCATGATCGCGCCCCAGTACAGAATTCGCTGGCCAAGCGGCATGTCGTAATACGTGCCGAACGGGCCGATGTGCACGAACAAGCCAATGCCCACGGCGCAAAGGCCCGCCTGCAGCAATAGGTTCGAAGGCTTGAATATTTCACGCATCGTGAAATGCATTCCGGTCATTTCGCGAAATTTTCCGTGCGTTTCCCGCATTCTGCGTTGTCCAGGGGAGCGGTTGCTCACAGGTTCTGTCCCTACACTTGGGCATAGAAATCGCCCAAGCCAATCCAAAACACAAGGGATGATATCCAATGCGCACTTTATGCCTTTCAAGATTCGCCGCCGCTCTGCTCCTCGCACCTGCCTTAGCCTATGCCGGTGACCTAACCGTCACGCTTGAGAACGTCGCGAACGCAGAAGGTGCCTTACTGGTTGGCGTTCATATCAAAAGCGCTGACTTCCCTGATGACGCGTCACGCGTGACTGGCCAAATGCAGGCTGCGAAAGCTGGCAAAGTCACAGTCGATTTCAAAAACCTGCCCGCAGGCCGCTACGCAATCGCACTTTTCCACGACGCGAACGGCAATGGCAAATTGGACAGCAACCGCCTTGGCATTCCTGTTGAAGGTATTGGCTTCTCCAATAACGCAACCGACAACTTTGGCCCACCAGCATTTGCGAAAGCTGCGTTTGATGTACCGGCAGACGGTGCCATCACCCAATCCATCAAACTAGCGTATTGAGGGCCATACCGTGATTACACGACGCAATTTGCTGAGCGGCATGGCCGCAGCGGGGCTGATGCACGGCCTGCCTTTTGCTGGGCCAAGTGCTGTGGCGAAAGCCCAAGATGATTGGGCCAGACTGTTCAAGGACGCCCTGGCTGATAATCCGCTGCTGCTGGGCTGGCAGGGCGTGGATGGCGCGCCGTTGGAGAGTGGTGCGCTCGATATCACCGGTGCGTGGCCGAAGGATATATCAGGCCGCTTCTTTCGCAATGGGCCTGCGATCCATGAACGCTTCGGTCAACGGTCCTGCCACTGGTTTGATGCAGACGGCATGATCCAGGAATTCCGCATCGCCAATGGCCAGGTCCGCCACCGGGGGCGCGTGATCGATACGCCGAAGCGCCGACAGGAAACAGCGGCCGGCAAGCAATTGTTCAGCGGGTTTGGAACCCATGTCAGCGACGGCCCTGCCGTGCGTGGGCCGGATGCACTGAACACCGCAAACATCAGCATGCTTCATCATGGCGACGAGCTGATGGCGCTTTGGGAAGCAGGATCTCCAACCTTGATCGATGCGGATACTTTGGCCGCAAAAGGCTTCAAGCAATGGCTGCCAGACTTGAAAGGCGCGCCATTCACTGCCCACCCCAAAACGGACCCCCATGGCACGCTTTGGGCGTTTGGGTATTCCGCCCTGCCGCGCCCAACACTGCTGCTCTATCACATCGGTCCGCAAGGTGAGGTGAAGTCCGTAGCCGCCGCAAAAGTGGACTATACCGGCCTGCCCCATGATTTTGTCGTCACGGCAAAGCACGTGGTGATTATTTTGCCGCCACTTGTTCTGGATCAGGATGCGCTGCAGGAATCGGGAGCGACCTTCCTGGACGCCCACAGATGGCAGCCGGAACTAGGAACGCGCGTGCTCATTGCGGACAAGAACGACCTGTCGAAGCAGCGCTGGGCACAGCTGCCGCCAGGGTTTTTCTTCCATCACGGTAATGCTTGGGAAGAAGCGGACGGGACCATCCGGCTCGATCTCTGCTGGTCAAAAGGTCCAGACCTGCTGTTCGGCGCACTGCGGAATGTCATGCGTGGTAACATTACCCCCGCCGGGAATGGGGCACCCCACTATACGAGCGTTATGCTACCACTTGGCCGCGATGGAGTGATTGAAATGTCTAGCGATGTCATGGAATTCACTAAGGTTGCTCCAAATGTTGTCGGCCAACGCCACGACCATGTTTACGGCCTCAGCGCCGCTGCTCCTGACCCATTCCCATTTAGTCGGCTTGTGAAGCGCAATCTAGCTTCGGGTGCGACAGATATCTATGCGTTTGGAGACCACATTATTACGGAGGAACATGTGTTCGTCCCCCGCCCCGACCAAAAAGCGGAAGATGATGGCTGGCTGATCGGCACACACTTGGATACGCAGAAAGCCGCCACTAATCTGGCCGTGTTCGACGCGAAGGGGATTAGCGACGGGCCGATTGCAACAGCAGCGCTGCCCTACCCGCTACCGCTCGGTTTCCATGGAATATTCGTGGCAGACAACTAACCCGCCGCGCAGTTAGCGACCCGGCTCAATCGCGGGGATGGCTTTAGCGACCTTCTCACCAGGATCAGCGAAAATGATCGTGAATGAACGCGATTCGCCCGGCGCAAACGGCCCACCGCCAACAAGCTGGCGTTTGTCGCGAACAATGCCGCCCTGCTTATCCAGCAAACGGACACGGATATAGGCGTCAGGCCGTTCGCTTGACGCCTTGTTCGTGACCTCACCCGTCACTTTCAGGTCATATCCACCCGCCGCAGAAGCCGCCCAAGCATGGGTCAGCTTCGAGGATTCAAGACCACCCGTATCAGACATTGGCTTTTCAGCCGGTGCGTCTGGGGCCTTGCTCATGGCTGGATTGGCTGAATCTGGGGCCATGGCAGGTTTGGCATCGCTCGAAATGCCAATCGCTTCGTAGATTTTGGCAGATGCTGGCCAAACGGATTTGACCGTGTCGGACGCCAAAACGAATCCGGCCAGCAATGCGATCACCAGCATTGCGAGCGCTGCCCAACCCATCCACCGGCCGCGCGGACGATCAGCAATCGGCGCTGGCGACCTGTCACGTGGCACTGGATCAACCTGCACAGGCTTCGTCCGGCTTGGCGGGTCTACATGGGGGGCGGCTGGTGTCGGTGCTTCGGTTGCTGCTTCAGCCGCAGCCGATTCGTCCGGCGCGTCATTAGTATCAGGCGCTGGAGCCGGTGGAATACCTTCGGTTTTCCACATGGTTTCACAGCGCGCGCAGCGCACACGTCTGCCGTCCTGGCCGATCTTTGCATCGGGCACCAGGTAGCGAGCGTTACAATTGGGACATGCGATCTGCATACGCGTCCAACGGCTCTCCCATGATAAGGATTTCCTGTATAGGAATAGGCGACCCAGGGAGGCAAGGCGGTCGACGTATGCATACTAAGCGTCATGAAGCGTCTGCGCCATTGTTTGATGGCCTTTCGCCAAAAGATACATCCGCGCCGGCGGCATCGCTCGCTGGCGTGAAGCTGGCCTATGGCGATGAGCCACCGGTCCTGAACGGCTTGAATCTAGCGATTCCCGCCGGGGCCTTCCGCTATTTGATTGGCCCGAGCGGCGCTGGAAAATCATCGCTCTTGCGGCTGATTTATTTGGGCCAGCTGCCGTCTGCAGGCCGAATTGAGCTTTTTGGAACGGACACAGCAGGGCTTTCGCCCGGCAAACTTGCGACGCTGCGTCGCAAAGTCGGCGTCGTTTTTCAAGATTTTCGCCTGCTGGAAGGCCTCCCGCTCCTAGATAATATCGCCCTGCCGCGCTTAATCGCGGGCGCTGCAGTGAATGAAGCGCGCGCTGAAGCGGCAGAATTGCTGGAGTGGGTCGGCTTGTCTGAGCGCTCCAACGCCCAACCGCAAAGCCTGTCCGGCGGCGAGCAACAACGGGCTGCCATCGCCCGTGCGGTCATCAGCCGCCCCAGCCTGATCGTCGCCGATGAGCCAACCGGCAGCGTTGATGACGCCATGGCAGACCGGTTGATGGCCCTGTTCGAAGAATTAAACCGCCAGGGGGCGGCTGTCGTAATGGCCACCCATAGCCTCGCACTGATCGATAGATTCCCGCACCCAACGATTCGCCTTGGTGACGGCCAAGCGCACGAATCCGCGCCATGAACATACGTTCTCTCCTACAAAAGCTGAGCCCCTTTGGCCGCGAAGAAAGTGCCGCCGCAGTGGCTGCGGGCGCACTATCCGGCGATTCGGCGGGGCGCATCCTGCCCTATGCGACGGCGCTGATGGCGTTTCTGGCAGCGTTGGCGCTGGCCGCAGCACTTGGTGTTGGCGACGCAGCAACGCGCTGGTCCGCTGGATTCGGTGGCGGGTTGACGATCCAGCTCGGCGCGCCGCCTGCCAAAAGCGCGGACCCTCTGCCGCGAATCGTCGAAATGCTGCTTGCCACCCCCGGCGTTGCCACCGTTAGCGAGACGCCGGAGGAAGATATCAATCGCCTGCTAGCGCCCTGGCTCGGAGGGCTGGTTGATCTGGAAGGCCTACCCAAACCACGCTTCCTTGAAGCGACATTAGCGCCTGGAGCCAGCCTGGACGCAGCCATCGTCGAAGCCCGGCTGCGTGATGCAGACCCGAACGTGAAAGTGGATGACCACGATGTTTGGGCAGAGAAACTTGCCGAATATGCCCGTGCGGTCGCCCGCACAGCTTGGGTGGCGGCCTTGCTTATCGGCATTATCAGCGCCGCTGCCGTCGCAGCTGTTGCCGCTGCGCGAATGGCGATCCACGCCGATGCGATTCGCCTGCTGCGCCAATTGGGCGCCACGGACAGGTGGATTTCCGGCCTGATTGCCCGGGCCTCGCTGCGCCAAGGGCTTATTGGCGGGGTGATCGGCGTCGGCTTGGCCGCACTCGCTGTATTCCTGGTCGAGCGCGCGGCGGAGGGGGCGAGCGCACTTCTGCCGACGCCGCGCCTAGATGGCTGGGCATGGGCGGCGCTTGCCATTTTGCCTTTGGGTGCCGGTGCCGTCGCAGTCGCCGCTGCACGTATCGCTGCTCTGCTTTGGCTTAGGCGGCGATAATGGCCTTTCTGAAACGACTGATTGTACGCACAACAATCCTGCTCCTCGTGTGCTTCGTATGGTTTTGGTTCAAGGCATCCGCCACGCCGCCGCCTGCGCCAGCCAAGGTAGATGCAATCGTTGTGCTGACAGGCGGATCGGCAAGGGTTGCTTCCGGATTGCAGCTCTTGGCTGATGGCGCAGCCGAACGTCTGTACATATCCGGTGCAGGCGAAGACGTAACAGTGGCGGACCTGCTAGCGCAGTCGCCCGAGATCGCCATTCCAAATTCAGCCAATGTTACCTTAGGCCGCGCCCGTGACACCCAGGAAAACGCTGCCGAATCCGCTGCATGGGTAGCAGCGAACACCATCAAAACGGTGCGCCTTGTCACCAGCTACTATCACATGCCCCGCGCCATGCTGTTGATGGAAGATGCAGCACCCACCGTCACATTCTACCCGACGCCAGTGGAGCCAGAGACCATCAATCGGAACAACTGGTGGAAATCTGTACGTGGATTCGGCGTAATCGGGCGAGAGTTCTTGAAGTTCCTGGCGGCTAAAACAGGTCTGGTCTAATGGGCTTTATCCGCTCCATTTTCTTCAACCTGACATTCGGCGTGCTGACGCTCGTGATGGCCATAGCAGGCTTACCGCTATTCCTTGGCCCCCGCCCCTGGATGGATTTTTACGGACGGTTATGGGCAAAAGCCTGCCTTTGGTTACTAAAACACATCGTTGGCCTCGGCTATGAAATCCGGGGCGATGTTCCTAGCGGTGCCAGCTTAATCGCCGCCAAACACCAATCCGCCTGGGAAACATTGGCTTTGGCGGCATTGCTGCCAGATTCAACCTTCGTCTTGAAGCGCATTCTGCTTTGGACACCGCCGTTCGGGCCGTATATGGCAAAGGTCGGCATGATCCCGATTGATCGAAGTGGTGGCTCCAAAACTGTCCGTAAGATGCTGGCGGCTGCACGTGCAATGATGGCTGCGGACCGTCCAATTGTGATCTTTCCAGAAGGCACCCGCCGTGCGCCCGGCGCGCCGCCAGCATATCATCCAGGCGTCGCGGCCTTGTATCGCGACCTTAAAACACCTGTGACGCCAGTCGCTGTTAATTCCGGCCTCTACTGGCAGCGGAATGCCTTCACCAAGCAGCAAGGCACGGTAATACTGGAATTTCTGGAAATCATACCAGCCGGTATGGATCGAAAATCATTCATGCGCCAACTCGAACACAGCATTGAGACGGCGACGATACGGCTCGTCGAGGAGGGTGAACAGAACGGCAGGGTCATCGGGCAGTAAGTCCGCAGCTGCCAGGTCTGCACGCAGTCCCGGTTCACCAGCGCCCATCGCCTCCATCCGATCCAGCCCGTTCGCCAGATAATCCCGCGCCCGCCCAGCCCGACCGCGCCCACTGGCGATCGCTGCGATCCGGACATCTGGGTCCAGACGATTGGCATAGGCAATGTCATGCCGGTCGACCGTAAACGTTAGCGCATGATGATCACCAATCGCGCTTCTGGTTTGCACATTGGCCGGTTGGTAGATCGGGTAAATCAGCTCTCGTTGGAAAAGATACGCGATAACTTGTCGGCGATTCTCTGGTGCCACTTCAAACACGATGCCCCGGCAGGCCGTATCCTCTGCCGCTTCATCCAAACCAAACACCAGCCCCGGCCTTTCCGGACTGCCGCGATAGGCTGATGACCAAACGCATAAACTGCGCTGATGCCCAAGCGCCAAGCCTGGCGCATGGCGCACATACGGAAAATCAGGCCGCCACATCAGTGAGCCATAACCGAACACATAGAGTGGTCTTGCAGGAGAAGTCTGTCGGGACAAAGGCGGCGATTCCGTATCGGCGGGAAACGCTCTATATCACGCTATGAATTGAGGGCCGAACTTGGCTCTCATGCTTACAAACGCCAAAGTCAGGGATGCCATGCGCCGCAGACTCCTTCTAACAGCGCTGGGTTTGATTGTTCTGATGGTCGTCGGCGCGTGGGCAGGATGGTGGTTTTTTCTGGCAACCTATGGCCAGCGCGTTGTCGCAGCATCGAACGCAGAGGGCAGCGAGCCACGCCTAACTTACACCGCCATCGAACGGTTTGGGTTCCCCTTCACCGTCGGCATTCGCCTTCGGGATGCGGAGATGACCGGTGCCTGGGGTGCAGGCCAGGCTAAACTCGCCGCCGCCGTCGCCGAAGTCTCCGCCCGGCCATGGCGACCGCGCGATATGGCTATCCTCTTGCCGGAAGGCCTTGGCTGGGTAACGACTGCTCCCAGCCCTATGAATCGCCAGTCCGGCCAAGCCGTTCGGGCAACAGGGCGCGCCGGACCCAATATTTCAGGCAATGGCAGCAATATCGCAAACCCGCTCTGGGCAATGGAATTGAACTTAGAGGATGTCAGCCACAGCCTCGCCTATACCAATGTCGGCCCGCTTCTAGCAGAGCGCGGGCGCATCTACTGGACCAAGCTGGATGGCCCGCCGCCCACCAAATCTGAGATCGAAATCGGGTTCGCAGATATGACCTTCCCCTCAGGCGCGCTCTTCGGGCAACAGGCGAAGCAGGCTGATGTCTCACTAACACTTACCGGTGCCTTTCCATTCAGCGGCACGCCTAACGCCATCAAAGCCTGGCGGGCAGAAGAAGGGCGGATAGATATTCGCTCCTCCCGCATACGCTGGGGCGCACTTGATGTAACGGGGACCGGTGCCATCGGCCTTGACGCTACCTACCGACCCGCTGGCGGCGTCACGCTGCGGCTCGCCAAAGGGGACGCCGTGATCGACCGGCTGACAGCGCTTGGGCAATTGAATGCGACTGCCGCTGCCGCCGCCAAGACCGTCCTTGCCTTTGCGTCACTCAGTGCGACGGATGGGCGGGCCGCAGCACCCGTTACTCTAACGGATGGCGAAGCGGCTATCGCAGGGTTCACGCTCGGCTCCCTCCAGCCGGTGTGCGCCTGCGAGTAGCGTTTTCCCGCCTCCCCGGCTTATGCTGTTCACCATCGAACAGATTTGATTGGGAGAGAGCCGCATGGCGCGCGCGTTTGAAGGTATCCGGGTAATTGATTTCACACAAGTTTTGGCAGGCCCATTCTGCGCCGAACAATTGGCGCTGCTCGGCGCTGACGTCATCAAAATTGAGCAGCCGGGACGAGACGGCAAAATGGGTGGCGATCAGGGTCGCGGCATCATGGCGGATAGCGATATCGGCAAGCTTGGCATGTCTGCGATTTTCCTCAGCGTCAATGCCGGAAAGCGCTCCATCGCGCTCGATCTGAAAGCACCAGAGACCAAGGAAATTCTGGAAAAGCTAGTGGCGAGCGCTGACGTCATCGTGCAGAACTTCAAGGCTGGTGCCATCGACAAGCTTGGGTTCGGCTATGAGTGGGCCAAAACCGTAAAGCCAGACATCGTTTACTGCTCCATCTCCGGCTACGGCCAGGACGGCCCCTATGCTGGCGCGCCCGCTTATGACGGTGCCATCCAGGCGACATCCGGCATGATTGCGCTGACAGGCCATCCTGAATCCGGCCCCACCCGCGTCGGTTTTAATGTTGTTGATATGGCGACAGGCATGACGGCGGCGTTCGCCGTTGCGTCCGCACTGTTCCGCCGCAGCCAGACGGGCGAAGGCCAGCATCTGGACGTAGCGATGCTCGACACCGCCATCACAATGGCCGCGCAGCCGTTTGTGAATTACAAAGCGACCGGCGAAGTTCAGCCACTGATTGGAAACTCATCCCCAGCGTTCCTGCCGACAGCAGGCCTGTTCGAAACTGGCGGCGGGCGCTTGATGATCAGCGCTCTGACAGATGGCCATTGGCGCGGATTCTGTATGGCGATTGGCCGGGAGAATCTGGCTGAAGACCCCCGCTTTGTTGATACAGAGGCCCGCAGAGCCAATGGCGACCAGGTCAAAATTGAGATGGAAGCCGGGCTCGCCAGCGCCGACGCCTTCGAGTGGGAAAAACGCCTAGCCGCCTGTGGCGTCCCCGCTGCACCGCAGCTGCCCGTCAATGAAGTGCTGGATCACCCAGCCTTGGCCCATAGGGATGTACTGCTTGAATTTAACGACATTCCAGGCATCGAACGCCCGCTCATGGGCATCGGCACTGGGTTCAAAGCCAATGTTGACGGCCCCAAGGCCGACCGCCCACCGCCAATGCTAGATCAGCACCGCGATGAAATTCTGAAAGACCTATAAACAGCCAGCGCTACCGTCCCGCTATTCAGCGGCGACGGCGGCCGGCGGCGTGCGGACCAAAGTCTCGTAGTCAGTCAGCAGTGCTTCCGTGATTTGACCCGGCGTGAAACGGTGCTGATCGATCTCGCCAACTGGCGTGACTTCAGCAGCCGTGCCTGTCACGAAGACTTCTTCAAAATCGCCAAGTTCTTCCGGCTTGATATAGCGCTCAACAATCTGAATGCCGCGCTTCTCGGCCAACGACAGCACCGTTTGGCGGGTAATGCCGTTCAAGAAGCAGTCTGGCGTGGGGGTGTGAATAACGCCGTCTTTGATCAAAAAGATATTCGCACCTGTACCTTCAGCCACGAACCCGCGCCAATCCAGCATCATCGCATCCTGGTAGCCTTCGGCCTCTACCGCATGCTTGGAAAGCGTGCAAATCATATAGAGGCCAGACGCCTTGCTTTCAGTTGGCGCAGAGGACGGATCCGGGCGGCGCCAGGGACCAGTTTTCATGCGAATGCCTTTGGCCCGCATTTCAGGAGAGAAATAGGATGGCCATTCCCACGCGGCGATGGCGACGTTGATCTTGGAGCCATGGGCCGAAACGCCCATTTCCTCGGCACCACGCCAAGCCAGCGGGCGAACATAGCCATCCACGATGCCATTGGCGCGCAGTACGTCATATTTCGCGGTTTCGAGTTCCTGAACGGTGAAAGGTACTTTGAAATCCAGCAAACGAGCGGAGTTATGCAAGCGTTCACTGTGCTTCACGCTTTCAAAAATATGGCCGCCATAGGCCCGCTCGCCTTCGAATACGGCGCTGGCATAATGCAGGCCGTGGCTTAGAAAATGGACCGTGGCGTCACGCCAAGGAATGATTTTGCCGTTAAACCAGATGGCGCCGTCGCGATCATCAAACGGAATTAGACTTTCAGCCATATCAACGGGATCCTGCTCGAAATTTGGGCCTGCGCACGCGCGCAGCTCTAGTTTACAGCATACTCAGCAGAAACTATCCCGCAATCATCCAGAGGTTATCCACCAAAGGGGGTTGACGGAACAGGTGAAAATAGTGGCTTAATAGGGGATTAAAACACTATATATGTGGTGTAGGGTTATTGCCCATACACTCTATAGCGTTTTTATTGCCAGGAGACGTAAATGAGCTGGACGCCAGAACGGATCGCCAAGCTGGAAGAGCTTTGGGCGGAAGGACTTAGCACGGCTGAAATTGGCCGCAGGTTGGGCGTCTCCAAGAACGCTGTGGTCGGCAAAGCGCATCGCATGAAGCTGCCAGGCCGCCAGTCCCCGATTGAGTCCAAGCGGAAAGCGAAGCCGGCTACTGCAAAAGCGCCAGCCGCCGCTGCTGCAAAGCCAAAACCCGCAGCGAAGCCGGCCGCAGCAGCCAAGCCTGCGCCGAAAAAAGCCGCCGCCAAAGCAGCGCCCGAGCCATCGCCTGAAGCTGCTAAAGCAAAAGCCGAACACCAGAAGACAAAGCAGAAGCGCAGTGGCCCCGTCTGCCAATGGCCAATTGGCGATCCGCGCCTGCCGGGCTTCCACTTCTGCACGGACGAAGCGACCCCAGGCAAGCCGTATTGCGAGCATCACTGCAGCATTGCCTATAACCGCCCGTACTCCAGTTCCTCTGAAGCGAAAGCTGCATAACAGCCGCTTTTCTTAGTCGCTCCTCCCTGGTTACACTTGGACCAGAGGAGTGATTTCAGATGCCTGTAGAAATGATCGGCTGGATTGCGCCCCGCGTATCCTCCGAAATCATACCTGCGACCGGCCCAGCCTTCGATGCGGATGTCATCGCCCATACGGCGCATGTCCACGAAGACGCTGGGTTCGACCGGGTGCTGATCGGCTATTTCGCTGACGCGCCTGACGGTTTTCTCGTCGGCGCTCGCGCAGCCCAAGTGACGGATCGCCTGGGGTTCCTGTTAGCCCATAGGCCTGTATTTGTATCTCCGACAGTCGCGGCCAGGAAGCTTGCGACACTGGATCAACTGACAGATGGGCGCTTGGCCGTCCACCTAATTGCAGGCGGCAGTCCTGTTGATCAAGCGAAAGATGGCGACCATACGGACCATGCCGCGCGCTATCGCAGGCTGACGGAATATGCCGAAGTTCTCCGCCGCACCTGGACAGAAACCGCGCCGTTCGATCATAGCGGCGCGTTTTACGATATTCAGGGCGCATATGCAGAAATCCGCTGCAAACAGGCACCACACATCCCGATGTTCGGCGGTGGCGGATCAGACGCCGCAATTGCAGCTCTCGCACCTTTCGCGAACACATTCATGCTTTGGGGCGAACCCTTGACGGACACGACTGCATTTATGACGCGCGTCACGGCAGCGGCGGCAAACCACAATCGCCACCCCAATTTCAGCCTCTCAACCCGCCCTATTCTAGCCGAAACTGATGATCAGGCATGGGACCGGGCGCACCAAATACTGGCGGATATCCATCGCATTCGTGGCGATGCCCCGCCGCCAACGCGCCACAATGAAGGCTCGAAGCGCTTACTGGCCGCCGCCGCGCGCCAGGATGTGCATGACGCCTGTCTTTGGACAAAACTGGCGGAGGCTACCGGAGCTGCCGGTAATTCCACTGCCCTTGTCGGAGCATCGGATACAGTCGCAGATGCGCTGGCGGAATATTACAAAATCGGCGCATCCAGCCTCCTGATCAGAGGCTATGACCCGCTGCGTGACGCGGAGCAATATGGAGCTGAGCTTATTCCATTGGTGCGTGAGCGGATCGCTGCGATTGACGCCGCCGCAGCCTAGCCAACGTCCAAGATTTCAGGCGTGATGCCCAATGGATCATCATCCAGCTTCCGGCCCAATTCAAGCGCACCCAACCAATCCAGGCCAGCCCGCAAGCGCACAACATCACCGATTACAATAACAGCAGGTGCCTCCGCGGCCTGGCCTGCTTCTGCTGCTTCGCTGAGCGTAGTTTCGATGACCGATTGACGCGATGTCGCGGCGTTTGAAACAAGTGCAACCGGCTCGTCGGCTGCACGCCCTGCCGCCATCAACCGAGCGGAAATCTCTGGCAGTGTTTTGATTGCCATGTAAAGCACGATCACAGGTGCGCCTTGCGCCAGTGCCGCCCAGTCTATGCCGCCAGGAACAGCACCCGTCGCGTCGTGCCCCGTGATGAAAGCGACGACGGAGTTCACGTTGCGGTCCGTTGCCGGAATGCCTGCATAGGCAAGGCCGCCAATGCCTGCCGTGATGCCCGGAACAATGCGGAATGGCACGCCCGCGCGCACTAACGTCAACGCTTCTTCCCCGCCACGGCCAAACAGAAACGGGTCTCCGCCCTTAAGGCGCACAACGCGCTTACCGGCTTTGGCTTCGCGGACCAGGCGGGCCGAAATATCTGGCTGCTTCGGGGATGGTTTTCCGCCGCGCTTGCCCGCATGAATGATTTCAGCGCCTGGCCTAGCGAGCGCTAAACAGCCTGGATCGACCAGCGCGTCATGCACAACGACATCCGCCTGGGCCAAGCCATTCAGTGCGTGCAGCGTCAACAAACCAGGGTCACCCGGTCCGGCACCGACGAGCCATACCGCCCCTGGGTCTAGCACCGGCAGTCCATCGAAAAGGGCGTTGCCACGCATCATGGTGCGGGCGTCGCCGATGCAAGGGCGCGGCAAATCGCAACCATCTTTGAAATCGGGTGCTGCGTGAAGAGCGTCAGCACCTCGTGGATATCGTCAATCGCCGCTTGATCAAGTGATCCGTCCAGCGGATCCAATTCAGCAGCGATAGCCCGGGCACGGGCGGCAGATTGCTGGCGCGCCTCGTTGATCACCGCTTGCATCCGTCCATCACTGGCGATGGGTGCGAGCAGCGTCCACGACAGCGCCAGATAGCCCGGCCAATAGGCCAGATGCCGATACATACTGGCGATAACGCGCCCATCTTCCTCACAGACCGCGTTCAACATATCGACGAGATTGCGGATCGGCGGATCAAGCGCAGAAAGCGCTGGTAACGGCGGTAAAGCAGGCAATGGCGGTTCCTGCACTGGCTTTGGCGGTGCGCCCGGCACTCCATCCGAAGCATCAAGGCGCGCCAGAACAGCAGAAAGGCCAATCAGGTTCATAGCATTGGTGCGGTCGTAGGAATCGAGGATCGCGCGGATCGTAAGCTGACCAAGCCGATCAACGCCCGCCGCCGCAAGCGCTGCTTTCGGGATCAGCGGTAATTGTGGCGGCCGTAAATGCCGACGGAACGCTTGAGCTTCCGCCGCAACCCGACCAGACTCATAAATAGGCCGGACCATACCCCACACGGCAGGCAGCGCGCCCGGTGTAACAGCGAGGCGTCGCCACACTAGATTGACCACATCAACGCCGGTGACAGCCTTGATATCCTGATAGACCTCCCGGATTTCGCCGGTAGCTTCGCTTTCCAAGATCGCCGGAATGGGATCGGCTGCGGGGTTCATCGGCTCTGCCTCAATCTGTCAGGTGCTGGTTTCTAGCTTTCTGATAGAATAGCGCCCATGACCGCTCCCGTCGCCCCCCAAGTCAGCGTTAATACAGCGCCAGCCGATGCGCCATTACGGCGCGGCTGGACTACAGGTGCCTGCGCCGCCGCTGCAGCCCGTGCCGGATATGCAGCGTTGCTTACGGGCGCGATGCCCGCATCGGCACCATTGCTGCTCCCGCGCAATCTCCGCACGGATTTCGAAATCTCAGCCTCCGCAATTGAAGCTGATGGCCGCGCGATGGTCGCTATTGTTAAAGATGCAGGCGACGACCCGGACGTGACCCACGGTGCCACTGTCGAAGTGCGGGTCGGCATTATGCCGCCGGGCAGCGGCCTCACGTTTATAGCGGGGGACGGTGTTGGTACGGTGACAGCGCCCGGCCTGCCGCTGGCCGTCGGCGAACCAGCAATCAACCCAGGCCCGCGCCAGATCATCCAGGATAATTTGGCAGCAATCGCAGACGGCGCACCGCTGGATATTTCCGTGGAGATCGCGATTCCCGGCGGGCAGGCACTGGCGGAGAAAACCATGAATGGGCGCCTCGGCATTGTCGGCGGGCTATCTGTGCTTGGTACAAATGGCGTTGTGACGCCCTATTCCTGTGCTGCGTGGATTCACGCAATCCACCGGGGTGCCGATGTCGCCTGCGCGCTTGGACACACCCACTTGGGCGCAGGCACGGGCGCACGATCAGAGGCTGGCGTCATGTCAGCGACTGGCCTGCCAGAACAAGCCATGCTGGACATGGGCGACTTCGCTAGCGCCACGCTGAAATATGTGCGCAGCAAGAACGTTGAGCGGTTCAGCCTTGGTGGTGGATTCGCAAAATTCGTGAAACTGGCCCAGGGTGCCAGAGACCTGCATTCATCCCGCTCACAGGTTGATGTCGCTGATTTAGCCGCACGGCTGCACCGGCTGGGCGCGCCTGCTGAGACGATCAATGAGGCAGCCAAGGCACCGTCCGCTGGCGCTGTGTTGGCGTTGTCAGAGGCGGCGAGCATTCCTCTTCCTAGGGATATCGCTATGGATGCAGCGCGCGCAGCACGGCTATTGCTGGGCAACGGTCCCGCGCTGGAAATCATGCTGTTTGACCGGGCAGGCCGCCTGCTCGCCCGCCAAGAAGGCTAACGCATTAGAGCGGCCATCACCCGGTCCCGTGTGAAAGGCATATCGTGGATGCGGGTGCCAAGCGCATGGGTGATACCGTTGGCTATGGCAGCTGCCGTTGGCCCGACAGAACACTCACCAACGCCTAGGGTCGGTTCATCTGGCATATCCATTAATTCAGCTGTGATTTCTGGCACTTCGCTAAAGCGCAGGATCGGATAGCTATCCCAATCCAATGTGGTTATGCCCTCGCCTTCGAATTTGGCCTGCTCCTTCAGCGCCCAACTCGCACCCTGGACACACCCGCCCTCCAACTGATTTCGAGCACCCGACGGGTTGATGACCAAGCCTGCGTCGCTGACAGTCCAGATGCCATTCAGCGTCACCTCTTCTTCAACCGTCAGAGCGACGATGACGGCACAGTATGCGGCCGTGTTTTTATAGCGCGCGAAGGCAAAACCCATGCCTTCGCCTTCGCCGCCGGGGCCGCGTTTGTCCCATCCTGCAATTGCTCCCGCGCGTTCGACGACAGCCTGGGCGCGCGGATCCTCTAACAAGTTCAGGCGATATGCCAGCGGGTCGATATCAGCGCGCGCCGCAAGTTCATCCATCAGGCCTTCAATCGCGACCACGTTCGGCAAAGCGCCAAGGCCTCGCAGCGCCGATGTGCGGATCGGCGCCCGCTCCGTCAAATGGTGGCGCACCCGTTGCGAGCCAGTTTTATAAAGCGGAAACGCATTCCGGGTGCCGCCACCGCCGCGCTCCTCACCCGGATCAACCGGCGGTTCCCATGCAGGCGGCGGTAATAAGGCCTGCCCGCCAAGCATAACAACTGCGGGATTGCCGGGGCGCTGCACATGAACCGGGCTCCACACATCCGCCGTCCACTGAACCGGGTTGCCCGCGCTATCCACCACCGCTTCCGCTCTAACCAGCATTGCAGGGCCAAGCGGCTCATAACCAAATTCTTCTTCCCGCCGCCATTGCACTCGGATGGTCTGGCCAGGATGGGCGCGAGCAAGGATCGCCGCATCAAGTGCCGCATCATCAGCGCCATTGTGGCCGTAGCACCCAGGTCCATGCAGATGCTTCGCCCAGATATTTTCGATATCAATATCCAACGCCGCGCCGATATTCTTGCGGAGATTATGCATCCCCTGGCCGTGGGACCAGATTTTCAACTGCCCATCCGTATCCATATGGGCGAGCGCACAGGACGGACCAAGCGATGCATGCGCCACATAGGGCCGGGAGACTGTTAACGAAACACGCGCACCGTCTACTTCCGAAGCATCTACATCCCCCAGCTCCCGTTCTACAGCGGGTTGATCCGGCAACCATGCGGCTTCGGCAGCAGCTGCGGGAATGTTCAGCGCGTTCTGCCATTCAGCATGCAGGGGAGCGGCGGCGGCAGCACGCTCGACGGCGGCTTCATCTTGACCAAGGAACGCCACAAAGTTTTTCTCGAGATAAACCGAAATTTCCGCCTTGGCCGCGCGTTTGATCGCAGCTTCATCCAAGCGCACGAGAGAGGCTTCAGCACCAGGCTGCCGCAGGATGCGCGCGTGGGTAACGTCATCAGGTGCCGCGTCATGGACAAAGGCAGCACCAGAAACCTTGGCCGGCAAGTCAAGCCGCGGCGTGCTTTGGCCGACAATTGTGTAGTCGCTGGCGGCCTTCGGTTCAGCATTGGCAGATGCTGCACGAGACCAGTCGATTTCCCCAGCAACGCTCCAGTAATCGAGACCAGTCTCAGCGCCGTTCTGCATGAAGACGCCATCGACAACGGATAGGTCATCCGGCGCGCAGTTCAAGCGAAGGGCGGCGCGTTCTTTGAGCAGCACCACAGCTTCCGCCGCGACCAACCGGATCGATCCGCCGGACATGGAAATAGAGAGGCTGGATGTCGTGTACATTTCGTCCGGGCCGATATCGGTATCACCAGAAACCAGGGTCACCCGGTCAAGCGGCAGGTTAAGCTCCTCCGCTGCGATCTGGTGTAGCGCCGTGACAACCCCTTGGCCAATTTCCACCTTGCCGCTGGCGACACGAGCCGTTTTGTCATCAAGAAAGCTGATCCAGCGGTCCATCCGGGGATTGGCGATCAGGCTGCCTGTGAGCTTGCTCATGCCGAAGCTCCCATCACTTTCGCAGCCTGTTGGATGGCAGCGATGATCCGGGTGTGGGCGCCGCAGCGGCATAAATGTCCGTCCAGTGCAGTCACGATATCTTGGCGGGTTGGGTTTGGGTTGGCTGCAAGAAGCGCTTTCGCCGCCATCAAAATCCCGGCCAGGCAATAGCCGCACTGCCCTGCCTGCAAATCCATGAATGCTTGTTGTAGGGGATGCGGCGCGTCTGCCCTTCCAAGGCCTTCAATCGTTTCAACTGATGCACCAGCCGTGGCTTCAACGGCCTGGGAGCACGCAAATGCAGGCGCGCCATCAACCAGCACCGTGCAGCAACCGCATTGCTCCAACCCGCAGCCATAACGCACGCCTTTCAGGCCAAGCTGGTTGCGCAACACATAGATCAGCGGCGTATCTGGCAGCGCAGATACGGTCTCCGCTTTGCCATTCACGGTGAGCGAAAAGGTTTCAGACATCATCAAGGCTCCCTATTCTCGGGCAAGCCTAATGCGGGATGTTCAGTTGCGGAAGCAGGCCTATCCAGCGACGGGGATAACGGCGGGCCGGACAGCGAGGAACAGCAGGATCAATCCCAGCATCAATACGCATGAAACCCAATGACGGCGGGCCAACCGCACTTCCTCCGCTTCAAACGCTTCGGGCTTCCTCAGAATTTGAATATCCCGCATGCGCCAAGGTTCCTGCGCAATTTTAGCGCGGCGGCGATATCGGAAAAGCTTGACCGTCGTGTCAATCAAAAAGCCCAGCGAGAGCATGACGGAGAGAGCGACAATTTGATGGAACTGCATGGAACCCCGGTCGGACTATTGGGCGGTACAAGGCCCTATTCACCACTTGCCGCGGCCCATGTACAGTCCCTGTCTCACGTATTCGTTTTGAAATACATCTCAAAGGGAGGCCTAAGCGCCATGAAGCTCTACACATCTGTCGGCCCAAACCCCCGCGTTGTCCGCATGTTCATGGCCGAAAAGGGCATCGAAGTGCCGATGGAGGAAGTGGATATCCGATCTGGCATTAATCGCCAGCCGGAATTTTTGAAAAAGAACCCATCCGGCCAGAGCCCCGCACTTGAACTTGATAGCGGCGCAGTCATCGCCGAAATTACGGCAATCTGCGAATACGTCGAAGATATGCATCCAGAACCAGCACTGGTCGGGACAACGGCTGAAGAAAAAGCCAATACCCGCATGTGGACCCGGCGCGTTGATCTGAACATCTGCGAGCCACTGGCTGGCGGCTTCCGTTTCGGTGAAGGCCTGAAGATGTTCCAGGACCGCATTCGCTGCATTCCTGAAGCATCAGACGGGCTGAAAGCCGCCGCCCAGGACAAACTGACTTGGCTGAATGGTGAGATGGAAGGCCGTGAATTCGTTGGCGGCGACAGCATCTCTATGGCCGATATCCTGCTGTTCTGCTTCCTCGACTTCGGCCAGATGGTTGGCCAGAAACTGAATGAGGACAACAAGAACATCACTGCCTGGTACGAGCGCATGAAAGCGCGCCCAAGTGCTGCCGCGTAACGTTGACCCAGCCCGCGCTGCAGCTAATGCGGCGCGGGCCACACTTGCAGGAGACTAGAGCCCATGTCCGCTGACCCAAATCGCGTCGTTTGCTGCGGCGAAAACCCGTTCATCCGCCTTTCAGAGACCGATGGCGGACCGGAAACAACCATCGCCAGCTTCTGGCGAAATGTGCTGTCCCCTGCAGGGCCGGGCCATGTTCTGTTTCTGCAAAGCGAGCTGACAGACGGGCAATGGCGCATCTGGTCCGACAATATCGCCATGACGCGCTGGCTGCAGGACACCATTCAGGGCGTTCTAAACCCGGACCTGGCGGATACATCCATCCCGGTGGAGGATGCTGTATTTGAAAAAGAAGGCGATCCCGACCGGTTCTATAGCGAGCATGTGATCTCCGAGACCGGCAATATTTCCCTGACGTGGCATAATCTTGGCGACCCGCTGATGATCCACACCCAGCCTGGGACTGGTCCTGGCGAGCGGCCTTATGGCGTCAACACAGTGCTGATTCCAGCCATGGGCACACGGCTCGTGATGGACGGCATGCAGGCATCCGGCAATTCTTGGGCGCGGGAACGGGACGGTCGCCCATTCAGCACATCCGCCCTGGCGTTCTGCGAAAGCTGGACGGAAAAGCGCTAAGGCTCACGGCTCTACAACTTTATCCTTGTGGCGGCAAAGGTCCGCCACCGGGCAGCGCCAGCATTCGGGCTTTCGGGCTTTGCAGATATAGCGGCCATGCAGGATGAGCCAGTGATGCGCGTGGGGCATGAACTCCATTGGCGTGCGCTTCAGCAGGCCTTTTTCGACTGCCAGAACGGTTTTGCCCGGCGCTAGCCCGGTGCGGTTGCCGATTCTGAAGATATGCGTATCAACCGCCATTGTCGGCGCGCCGAATGCAATATTGCGGACGACATTGGCGGTCTTCCGGCCAACGCCCGGCAGGCGTTCCAGCGCGGCTTGGTCGTCTGGCACTTCGCCGCCATGCTCATCCACCAGCATCTGGCTGAGTGCCATGACGTTCTTGGCTTTGGTATTGTATAGCCCGATGGTTTTGATGTGCTGCTTCAGGCCATCTTCGCCCAGCGCCAGCATTTTCGCCGGATGATCGACCGTCGTGAACAAGTCCTTGGTCGCTTTGTTCACGCCAACATCGGTTGATTGCGCAGAAAGCGCCACCGCGACCAGAAGCGTATAGGGATTGACATAATCCAGCTCCCCCCTGGGTTCTGGGTCAATCGTGCGCAGCCGGTCATAGAACGCCGCGACATCGGCTTTTGGCATAGGTCTCGGCATGGGGCGAATTCCGGGTTAGAAGAACGGGCATGACATCAGCTTCCAAAGATAAGCCGCTCTTCGAAGCGACGCTATATCCCCATCGCAGTTTGCCTGTGCAGGGTTTCTGGATTTTGCTGGCCTGCGTCGCAGCCGTTAGCTTCACACTGGGGCTGGTGTTTGCAGCGGCAGGCGCCTGGCCGATCTTGGGGTTTTTCGGGCTGGACGTTTTACTGTTCTTCCTGGCCTTCCGCATGAATTATCGCGCTGGACGGCTGTTCGAGCATGTCCAGTTATTTCAGAACGAAATCCGTGTCCGCCGCGTCCATCCCAATGGCCGCGTGCAGGAATGGCGGATGCAGCCGAACTGGATGCAAATTACCGCCATTCCGTCATCCGAAGCGCTAAAGGCCCCTATTCCTGAAGTGCGATTGCGGTCCCATGGAAAAAGCATCGGCATTGGCCGGTTTCTGACAGACGATGAACGCGCATCCTTCGCCGAAGCGCTAAAAAGCGCCCTGGCAGACGCCCGCACACCACATTTAGAGCGATAGACAATGCAACACCCACAAACCCTGCTCGACGAACTCGCCAGCTTCGATACGCCCACGATCTGCAATGCGCTTGAAGTGCTGGACGATGGTTTCTGCGATTATGGCTATACCAAAGAACCGCTGATGTGCGCCTTCCCTGACATGGCCCCAATGGTTGGCTATGCCGTAACGGCCATGGTTGCGACCAGCCAGCCGACAGAATCGGCTGACGTGCTGAATGCGCGCCGTGGGGCATATTACGCGGCGGTTGCCGCAGCAGACGGGCCAAAGATCGTCGTCTCCCAGGATGTTGACGGCGCCCGCGGTCCCGCCGCCTCCTGGGGTGAAGTCATGGCGCACGCCCATCAAACACTTGGCTGCCTTGGCGTGCTGACAGACGGCGCTATCCGCGATATCGCTGGAATGCCGGCGAATTTTCAGTTCCTGGCGACCTGCGTAAAACCCAGCCATGGCCGCTTGCATTGGGTGGATTACGGCCAGGCCGTAACCATCGCTGGATTGCTGATCAAGCCAGGCGATTTGATCCATATGGACTGCAATGGCGCCGCGCGTATTCCCCATGAATTGGCGGCGGGAACGCCCGATGCGGCGCGGGGCATTCAGGCGAAAGAAGAGAAAATCTTGAACGCCGCCAAGGCTGGCGATAAAGCACAGCTTCTCAAAATGTTTGGGGCAGAAAACCCATGACTGCACCGTTTGATTTATCTGGCCAGACGATACTGGTGACAGGTGCCGGGCGCGGCCTTGGCCGGTCTGCCGCCTTAATGCTGGCAGAGAGCGGGGCAAATATCATCGCTATCTCCCGAACGCTTTCTGAACTTGAAACACTGAAAACTGAGGTCGAGGCCGCTGGCCAGGCCTGCCAGATTGCAGCCTTGGACGTGACGGACCGCGCCGCCGTCCGCGCCTTCATCGGCGGGTTGGATGCACTGCATGGCGTCATCAACAATGCCGGGTGGAATAATCCGCAGCATGCGCTTGATGTCGACGATGAGAGCTTCGACCAAATTATGGATATCAACCTCCGCGCGGCATTCACAGTGGCGCAGGCAGTGGCCCAAAAGTTCGTGGCGCTGAAAGTTCCAGGCTCCATCGTCAATATGTCATCGCAGATGGGCCATGTCGGCGGCCCACTCCGCAGCGCCTATTGCATGAGCAAGTTCGGGCTGGAGGGCATGACCAAAGCCATGGCGGTTGATTTAGCGGAACACGGCATTCGCGTGAATACGGTAGCACCCACGTTTGTGGCCACGCCACTGGCAGGGCCATTCCTCGAAAATCTGGAATTCCGGTCCTTCGTTTTGGGATCAATTCCCATGGGCAAACTGGCGACGGAAGACCAGATCGCCGGGGCCTGCGTTTATCTATGCGCGCCCGTATCCGCAATGACGACGGGAACGAGCATCATCGTTGATGGTGGATGGACGGCAAAATAGCGGCAGGCGGACGTGGTTCGTCACCCGCTATCCAGTTAGGGATCGGAAAGTCTCTGCGCTATTTGCCTGACTGGAGTCACCGACCCGCATTAGGCTGCTGTTCCGGGAAAGCTGCGCCGTAATTAGCGTAGACAGCCAGGGGTCTCCATGGCTTTGCGGCGGACCTTCAGTACCCGTTCTCTCTGCAGGCTTCTCAATAGCCGCAGGCCGTGATGGCACCGAAGAAACAACCCGGATTGACGGGCCTGGGATCAATACGCCCGGAACCGGGAAAGAACCCGGCACGTCATCCAGATCATCGGCCCGGGCTGCAAGTTTAGCGCTGAAGCGCTCACGGATTTCGTCATAGCTCCGCGCACGGTCACCTTGATAGAAGATGCTCTTATTGGCGCGCGCAGCGGCTGGGAATGCATCTGCCGCTGCAGCATCCGGCGATGCTTCGTGGCGTTGCAAGAATTTAGAAGCGCCGCCTGGGCCTAAGAAATGTGCGAGATACAGATCAGCGTCTTCAGGCTCCCGGCCAAGCTTAGCTTGCAGGTGGTCCCTATTTTCAGCCGCGAATTCCGCACCCATACGCGCTGCGATCTTCGGATCAAAACGAAGGTCCATGATCCGGCGACGCTCATCAGCGGACAAATCGCCTTTCGCCAGCGCTGCCGCCTCTTTGCCAAGGCCGACCTTAGCGCCATGGCGTTCGACCATGCCTTCCCAGGTGGATTCAATGAACTGAAACAACCCGGCGGCTGAACTTGTTTTGGCTTTGGCGTTCGGATTTAGACTGGTTTCTACAGACGCTTCCGCCACCAGATAGGCAAAATCGACCCCCGTGGCGCGACTTGCCTGGGCCAAAGCTTGCCGCACGTCCGCGCGACTATTATCGCCCGAACGTTCGGTATTTCCCAATGATGTGAGTGCGTTGATCGCCATTTGCGCGCTCTATTGTACCCTTTGCAGTCTTCAGCCGCGCCCAATCACACGGCCTTCCTGCATAGGTCTTTGCAAGCAGCGCGCCAGTTGGCGGATTACGCGTCAAACTCATTCGGTGCGACGGAAATCATGCGGCGGATATCATCCGTCCGCGTGCCGATCGCCATAGGCCGACGCACACCGGACACCATGGCCACATCGTAAATCTCTGAGACGATACCTTCGAGACGCACCCAGTGAATGGCGTCGCCTGAATCCAGATCAATCACCAACAAGCCGCACCGAGGCTCAACATCCCGGTCTTTCATGGCCTGATCCAGCGGCAGGCCGGAGAACGTTTTGTTGTCACGCGGCAAGGATAAGCCGATCAGCGCATACTTGCCTTGAATTGAAAGCCCACGGGCAAAGCCGGGGCAGAACGCGATTTCTTCGAATGCGCCGGTATTGATATCAACGTATCCGAACTGACCCGTGCCCGAGTTCAGCATATACAGCCGGTCACCCACGAGCCGAGGCGAATGCGGCATAGAGAGACCGGATGCCACAACTTCACCAGACGCAACATCCATGACAAGGCCGCCATCCGTGCGCCGATCCCGCCAGCCATCAACTGCATCAGACCGGCTAACCATGGTGACATATGCAGGCTCACCATCTTTTCCGGCAAGACCATTCAAGTGGCAACGATCTTCCGCCGCCAGCTTGGAAATGAAGGGCGGGCGCCAGATGGGCTGAAAGCTGTGTGTTTCGCTGATTGTGCCAAGGCAATTGAACAGCGTTGCACAGAAGATGGGCTTACCATCTTTACCGACCATGACGTCATGGATATCCAAGTCGCCAGTCGTGTAGGCCACCTGCGGCAGGTATACGGCGTCATAGCTGTCTTGCATCTGCCCGGCTTCAAGCGCGTTTTCAAACCGCCACATCTGGAAGATGGACGACATCCAAAGCGTATCCCGGTCCGCGTGCAGGCCCATGCAGCGCTCAAACGTGCGCTCAAACACGGAAAGACGCCCCGAAGGCTGCACACCCAGCAAGAACAATTTGCCCGCCTGATACGTCGTAAAAGCCAAGCTGACCCCCGCACCCGCCAACCATGTCTCAAACCCACGGGATGCTGAAAACTCAAGCTTTGGCGTATCTGCGGCCGAGCCAGCTTCAGGCGTGGCGGATTGATCGGGCGTATCATTCATCACGGAAACTTTCAGAAATATGGGTGATCAGCGGTTTTGCTGGCGATACTAGCGGAGTTTTTGTACGATGTCCGTGTAAACCGCTACAGTTTCATAGGATTTTCCGCCATGTCCGGCGATACATTGCTGCAAGCCTTCGCGACGCCGATCTTCCTGCGCAAGAACGCAGGCACGCCGGAGATGAATATGAAGTTGGCGGATACCATCCGCACTATGTCCGCAGACAACACATCCGATGACGCGCATCGCGCACACCAGGGCGGTTTCTACACTAAGGGTGACTTCTTCGATAACGACACGCTGCCCGGCGTCGCGGAAGCGCGGCAAATGGTGGGCAAAGCGGTGATTGACTATATCCGCCAGGTAACGGGCCGGAAGGATTTACCGTCCCACATTCAGATCATCAGTTGGGCCGCGCTCACCCACGCCAATGATTATCAGACACCCCACGTTCATGCAGGTGCCACACTCAGCGGCGTCTATTACGCCGTCGCGCCGCCGAGGCCGGAACCGCAAGGCTGTATCGATTTCCTAACCCCGCTCGACCTCAAGGAAATGACCTTCCTTAAAGGCGACAGCAACACGTTTTGCCGGGTCGTGCCGGAGCCGGGCGACCTTGTGATTTTCCCCTCATATCTAAAGCACTACACGCATCCGTTTTATGACGAGCACGAGCGGACCGTCGTCGTATTCAACGCCCATATTTCCCGTGACTGACTCATCCGCACGCCCGGAAAGCGGCGAGCGCGGCGTCGTATACGTCGCCACTAAGGATGCGCGCTTCGTGGAGGAGGCTGCGCTTTCCGCCATCACTATGAAGCAGGCAGCACCCGGATTGCCTGTGTGGCTCTATACTGACCAAGCCGATTGCCCGCTCAACCGCCTGAACGTGTTCGATCATGTGGAGATCATCGAAACCTGCACGGATTATGAGGACGTATCCGCCGGTGCGAAAATTGACCGCCTGCGCGTTCTGACCAACGCACCGTTCGAGCGTTGCCTGCAGATCGACACGGACACGCGCATCAAGTCTGACGCGATTCAGCGGATTTTCAGCTTCCTCGACCACGTTGATATCGCCATGGTCGAGTGCCACCCGGACAGCAGCATTTCCCGCGGCATCTATGGCCAACCAATGTTTAATGGCGGCCTGGTGCTGTTCAAGCGCGGGCCCAAGACGCAACAACTATTTGAAGCGTGGCGGGACCTGTCCGACAAGCACTTCCGCTTCGCCGATACGCCTGATCTAGCAGCGGCGGCAACCGAATGCCCTTATATCGCCCATGTCTCAGCACCGGATGAACGCCGCACGCTGCTGCGCCGGGACCAATTGGCGCTGGCCCAGCTTTTCAGCCCCGTGAACAACCGCTTTGACGTGACCTACGCGCAATTGTCCGAAGGCTGGAACTTCCGGGGCATGGGTGAGCATCGGCGGCTGATGGAGCCGGTCATTATCGACCACCGCAACGCCTACAAGTTCACCACCATGCAGGACCTGCTGGCGGAGGCGTACCGACGCTTCGCGGCAGGCGACAGGCCATCCGCCGGGCTGATCTACAATCATGCCGCCACCCAACACGCGCCAGAAATCGGCAATATTCCGGCGGCGGAATTGGCAAATGCGTTCGCTGGCGTAGAGGACCCCATCGCGACCAGTATCGCGGCAGACGCCAAATCAGCGCTGGCCGCAGCGGATGAAACGCCACAATGGCTCGACAATGCGCTTCGGATCGCAGCCCTTCACCTGCGCGCCGGACAAACCCAGATGGCCGCCAAAATCGGTGAGGCCATTAAGGGCAAAGCTGGCAACGCCTAACACACAACCCTCAACGAAGCGGAGCTTCCCCCCATGCGCTTTCAGAACAGCACCCTCATCGTCACCGGCGGCGCCTCTGGCATTGGCCGGGCGACCATTGAACGCGCGCTCACAGAAGGTGCGGCCGTGCTTGCGGTAGACCAGGATGCCGCAGCACTCGCGGACCTTAAGGACACATTCAAGGATGCAGCGCTGGAGGTGCTAAGCGGCGACGTGGCCGATGCGGACCTGGCAGCCAAAGGTGTGGAGATCGCGCAAGGCATGGGATCGGCGCTGAAAGGCGTTGTCACAGCAGCAGGAATTTCGAAAAGCGGGCAGACCATCCAGGGTGTATCAGCGGAAGATTGGGACGAGGTATTCCGCGTGAACGTGCGCGGCTCCTGGACCTGGCTCAAGGCCGCATTGCCCGCGCTTGAGGCAGGTGATGGCGGGTCCGTCGTGTTCCTGGCGAGCCAGCTTGCGTTCGGTGGCGGGGTCACGAACGCATCCTATATCGCGAGCAAGGGTGCGATTGTCTCCCTGGCGAAAGCTGCCGCTTTGGAACTGGCCCCCGTCAACGTCCGCGTCAACGCCGTCGCCCCCGGCGCCATAGACACCCCCATGCTCCGCCGCAGCATGAGCCTGGCCCCAGACGAACAATCCGCCCGCGCCCGCTCCAAAGGCCGCCACGCCATGGGCCGCTTCGGCGAAGCCCCAGAAATCGCCAGCCCCATCCTGTACCTACTTTCGGATGAGGCCAGCTTCATCACGGGGCACACGCTGCTGGCGGATGGCGGATGGACGGCGGCGTAATTCGCTTGGCGACGAACGCAACCGTGCTTATGTTTGATGAATGGCGCTCGGACATGACAAACCCAATGACGACCTACTGCATGAGCTAGAGCAGGTCGCGAATGCTGCTCGCGGCCTGATCAATGCCATCACCAGCGCCAACACACCGTTACCGCCAGAGTTTCCCGAAGATGAAACCTTAGCGCTGCTAGCGCCCCTGACGCGATTGATGACCGGTACAGCCGAAGGCTGCTTTGGACCACTGGACGCTGCGAGACGCCGCCTCCCTAAACTCCGCCGCCAGTTTATCCTCACCGAAGAGAGAGCTGAGTCCGCAGAAGGAAATACGCCTCCGCTAACACGCGGCGGGCGTATTGATCTTGAACTTCAGAATGTGGCCACAGCAGTCAGCACCGCTTTAGATGAATACGCAGAGCAAGCCAGCGCTGAGCTTGACCTGGAAGACGAAAGCGGCGCCACGCCGACCTAGCAAACGCGTCATTCATTGGACGGATCAGCCGAAAAAGCGGCGCAAGCCAGCAAAGCAATGGACGAAGCCGCTGATGAGATCGGCACGTTTGGCATTCCAAGTTCAGAACCGCTTGACCAGCTGATACGTCAACAACGGTCCGCCGCAATTGAAGCTGCGACCGCGAGCGCTGAAGCGCGTATGCCTGCGCCCCAACCGGTCCTGTTAAAGCGGCTTGGCAGGCGAATGACGGATTATCCAACCGTCATTATCGCAACAGGTAAAATTGTCCGCACAACAGCTACTGCCGCCGGGTGGACCTACGCAAAGTGGGAAGGTTTCTGGAGCGCATTAGCAAAAACCGGCTTTACGTTCATCAAAGAAGCAGGCGATGAAATCGTTGCTGAAGGCGAAGCAATGCGCCTTAACCGAGACCAATCATCATCACAACTGCAATCATTTGACGATGACCCAGATGTGGACGATGAGACCAGGAAGCAGGCAGAAGCCCAAGCCCGAGAAGATGTTCTAGCTGGTCGCGAAACGCCGATTGAGATAGCACGGCTAGTCCATACGCTGGACATCAGCGGCGACTTGAATGAAATCCGCCAGCTTCCAAGCCCTGCACTGATTGCCAATTTTCCGAATCTTCTGGAACTTCACGCAAACAGGAGGAACCTGGACAATTTACAGCCCGTCGCTGCGCTAACGAAGCTGATTGCGCTTAACCTCAACGAAACGCCCGTTAACGACATAAAGCCTGTTGAGGCGCTGACAAACCTGACGGCGCTGTTACTAGATAATACATCTGTGAGGAGTATCGAACCGGTCAAGGCGCTGATAAACCTCCAGAGACTGGACTTCGACAACACGTCCGTGAGCGATATTAAGCCGGTCAAGGCGCTGACAAACCTTCAGACGTTGTACCTTAACAAAACGTCCGTGAGTGACATAAAATCAGTCGATGCGCTGACAAACCTTCAGACGCTATTACTAGACAACACATCTGTGAGGAGTATCGAGCCGGTCAAGGCGCTGATAAACCTTCAGACGCTGTCCCTCGACAACACGTCCGTGACCGACATTAAGCCGGTCAAGGCGCTGATAAACCTTCAGTGGCTAGCCCTCGACAACACGCCCGTGAACGATTGGGGACCTGTTGACCACATAGATTTTGTCCAAGGCCGCCCTGAAAATTGGACTCGCCGCTCTACTTAGCCCGCTCCCCCAACAACCGCCGCTGTAACTTCTCATCCGGCACGGCGCACATGCCCTTCCGACCGAATAGCGGTTGCGAGCTAGGTGTTTAGTCCCGGAGATTGATGGGTCGGATTTATTCTGAACCGATCAGGCTCTTCAGTCCAGACTTTGCAGACATATTCGAATGGGGTGAGACCTTTCAAGGTTTTTAGTCTGCGTGCGAAGTTGTAGGCGTT
>JBDQJI010000005.1:0-79915 GCA_040263875.1 Alphaproteobacteria bacterium | reverse complement strand
GAGTTAACGGGAAGAATGAGATGCGGTGAAATGGGCTGAAACAATATAATGGCGGAGGGAGAGGGATTCGAACCCTCGATACGGGGATACCGTATACACGCTTTCCAAGCGTGCGCCTTCAGCCACTCGGCCACCCCTCCGTAAGAAGCGGGACAATAGGCAAGGCCCGCGTCCCGCGCAAGCGCGATTTACATTTGTGCGTAGCGGGCGCGTGCAGCGCGTTCAATCGCCGCGGCTGCAAGCCTCGTGATTGTAAGTTTCCGGCGGATCATTTCCAGCAGCTCCGATTCTTCCGGTGCCACAGAATCATCGGCAGCTGCAATATCGCACGCCAATACATAGGCCGTTTCGCGGAGCTTCTCCGGCAGCGCATCTGCGACCAGGCCAAGAGCAGCGTCGAGCCCGTCGTCTTCGCTCAGCAAGGATGCGCAAGTCTTGGCATCCTCCGATATCTGGCCAAGGTCATAGCCTTCGAAAATCGGCAGCGTGCGGACTGTCTCGCCCATGGCCCGCAATTCTACGTCCATCATCTCATTATCAACGGCGGACATCAGCACCATGACGTAGATCAGGGCGGTTCGGTGATCGAGTACGCTCGTGCCAGCCATGGTGGGCTCCGTTCGGAAATGCGGTTCAGATTTGTTAGACGCCGAGGTACAGAGGCCCCCGGACGCAGTCAAGTGTGGATCAGTTTGAGACTGTTCAGTATTAGGGTTCTGCAACAGGTAGCCACAACACATCGTTAATTTGAGATGCGCCTGTGGCGAGCATCACCAGCCTATCGAAGCCCATGGCAGCGCCAGCGGACTCCGGCAGGCCGTGGGCCAATGCGTCCAGGAAATCTTCATCAATGCGTCGGTCGCCACCGGCGGAGCGGATGTCTGCTTGGTCTCTCTTGAAGCGGTCGCGCTGTTCCGCAGCATCTGTCAGCTCCCCGAAGCCGTTGGCGAGTTCCATGCCACCGGCGAACACCTCGAACCGTTCCGCGACGAGAGGGTCAGCTGCATCTAGCCTCGCGAGTGCTGCCATTCGTGCCGGATAGCTGTGCAGCACAACGGGCGCTGCGGCACCAAGGCCCGGCTCAATCCGGTTTAGTAGCCCGCGAAAAAAGATATCGTCCCATCCGTCATCGGGCGATGTGCGGATGTCTGCCGCCTCTGTCGCGGCGCGAATGGCCGCAAGGTCATCTTGGATCGGCATGGGATCAAAACCCATAGCGGCCTCAAATGCAGCTCTGACTGACAGGTGCTCAACAGGGCCATCAGGGGCAAAGCCGGGCAGCGGCATCAGCGGATGGGCCGCATTGGCTGCGACTTGGATTAAGGTGCAGGTGTCGTCTGCAATGGCCCGCCATCCAGCACCGGGCCGATACCATTCCAGCATGGAGAATTCAGGATGATGGGTGGCTGACCGTTCGCCATTCCGGAATACATGGGCGATCTGGAAAATTGGCCCAGCGCCTGCCGCTAGCAGTTTTTTCATGGCGAATTCGGGGCTGGTGTGCAGGCCCATCAGGCGGGCTTCGCCGTCAACTTCTTCCAGTGAGGTTTCGAAAGGCTTGAGCGTTGGCTCCATGCCGGGGGAGATTTGCAGGGCAGGGGTGTCAACTTCCAGAAACCCTTCAGCCTGGAACCATTGGCGGACCGCATTCAGGATGCGGCCTCTCGCCAGCAAGAACGGTTTACGGGCGTCGAATCTGTCTGGCCGCCAGGGTGGGGCTGGTCTCAGTGCATCCGACATCAGGCTTCCCTCGAGAACGCGTGCGGCCTATAGCAAGCGCCATGAGCCGTTCCGCCACTATAACCAGTGCTGAAGGCCTGGCGTCTGCCGGGTTGATTGACGCGTCTGAAGCCCCCGCCGCTGCGGATGTCAGCCAGCGCTATGCTATCCGCGTGACGCCGGAGATGTCGGCGTTGATGGCAGGGCCAGATGGTGCTGCTATCCGTAGCCAATTCATCCCCGATCCAGCAGAACTCCACACAGCGCCGGGTGAGTTGCTGGACCCCATTGGCGATGATGCCCACAGCCCGGTTCCAGGCGTCGTCCACCGCTATCCGGACCGTGTGCTGCTGAAACCGGTCAGCGTTTGCCCGGTGTACTGCCGCTTTTGTTTCCGGCGTGAGACCGTTGGTGCTGCACCCGCCATGACGCCGGATGAGCTGAGCGTCGCTTTCGCTTATATCGAAAGCCACCCCGAAATCTGGGAAGTCATCCTGACAGGCGGTGACCCGTTGATGCTGAAGCCGACTGTCCTGGCGCGCATTATTAGCCGCCTGGATGCCATCCCCCATGTCACAATCGTGCGTATCCACACCCGCGTTCCAATCGCTGACCCAGGCCGTATTTCGGTGGACATGATTGCGGCGATCAAGACCTCTCCGCGCTTGACGCCCTATGTCTCGGTCCATTGCAATCATCCAGCTGAACTGACGGATGCAAGCCGCGCCGCCGCAGGCCGGTTGGCGGATGTGGGCCTGCCGCTGCTTGGCCAAACGGTCTTGCTGAAGGGCGTGAATGACGATGTGGATGTGTTGACCAGGTTGATGCGCGGCCTCGTTGCTGCGCGTATCCGGCCCTATTACTTGCATCATCCGGACCTCGCACCGGGTACGGCCCGCTTCCAGATGGATATCGCAGAGGGACAGGCGCTGGCGGCGGCGCTTCGGGGCAAGGTTTCGGGCCTTTGCCAGCCGACCTATGTATTGGATACGCCGGGTGGGTTCGGCAAGGCGCCATTGGCCGAAGGTCACGCTGGAAAAACCGCTGAAGGCTGGCGCATTCGCGACCCCTTTGGCCGAGATCATGCCTATCCGCCGGTGATTAAGCAGGATTAGTCTCTGGTGCGGTCTCCGCGTGCGCTTGCGGGGTGGGCACGCTACTGATAGAACCCGCGCCAATCCTGCATTCACATTCATAAGATACGAGGCCGCCGCCATGAAGGTCATCGCTAATACGTTGCGCTCGGGCAATGTGCTCGAACACGAGGGTCGTCGCTACCAAGTCATCAAGCACGAGCTGATCCTGCCGGGCAAGGGCAATGCCTTTATCGCGCTGGATATGCGCGATGTGATGACCGGCACCAAAACCAATGTCCGCTTCCGCACCGGCGACAGCGTCGAGCGCTTGCAGACAGATGAGCGCGATGCGCAGTTCCTGTTCTCGGACGACAACTTGTACACTTTTATGGACAACGAGACGTTTGATCAGTTCTCCATCGATAAGGATCAGCTTGGCGACAAGGTGGATTTCCTGATGGAAGGCATGAAGCTGCGCGTTAATACGGTTGACGGCTCACCCGTTGGCATCACCCTGCCGACAACGGTGACGCTGGAAGTGACTGAAGCTGACCCCGTCGTAAAGGGCCAGACTGCAAGTGCTTCATACAAGCCAGCTGTGCTTGAGAACGGCATCCGCATCACAGTGCCGCCGCATATCGTGACCGGCACGCGTATCGTTGTTCACACAGAAAACCGTGAATACATGGAGCGGGCGAAAGACTAGGGCTAACGCCTTTTTCGCTCCTGGAGTTCAGTTAAATGCGCCGAAGCCCGGCTATGACCGTCATGATCCGCGCCGCCGAAAAGGCTGGGCGCGCGGTTATCCGTGACTTTGGCGAAGTAGAGCAGCTGCAGGCCTCCCAACGCGGTCCGAAAGACTTCGTTGCAAAGGCAGAAGCTAAATCTGACGAAATTATTCGCGAAATGCTGCAACAGGCGCGTCCGCGTTTCGGGCTGATGCAAGCCACGACGGGCGAAGTGACGGGGGAGGACACGTCCCACCGGTTCATCGTAGCACCAATCAATGGCCGTGCGAATTTCATGCACGGTCTGCCAAGCTTCGCTGTATCTATCGCGCTTGAAGAAAGCCGCGAAGTGATTGCGGGCGTTATCTACAATCCGATCACAGATGAGATGTTCTGGGGTGAGCGCAACGGTGGCGCTTATGTGCATGATCGCCGCTTGCGCGTTTCTAAGCGGAACAGCTTGTCTGATTGCTTATTGGCAGGCGGTGGCCCAGCACCGGCCAGCGATGAGAGCGCCGCACCGCCTTCTGGCGATTGGCTAGGGATCACGGGACGGATTGCCGGATCTGGCGCGGGCATTCGTATGCAAGGGGCTGCTGCGTTGAACTTGGCCCATGTGGCGGCAGGTCGGTTGGATGGCTATATCGCCGCTGGACCCCATGGCTGGGACGTAGCGGCAGGCGGGATTATCGTACGGGAAGCGGGCGGTCAGGTGACTGACTTCAGTGGTGGACCGCGCTGGCTTGATAAGCGCGAGATCGTTGCGGGCCCGCCTGATTTACATCGCCAATTGACGAAACTGGCGACCGGATAATCACACCTGCAGTATTTCTCCCCTGTTAAGCCTGTGGTAACCACCCAGGTGCCGCAGTCTGCTAAGCTTCTCAGCGTATTGGCGCCGGGACCGTTAACCGTTAGGGTGCGGCCCGGGGACATAGGGGATTTGTCCGCTTTATGACGCGATTGCACATGCGACTAAAATTGAACACTCCGAGCCGTTTGCGCTGGAGCCTGCTTGCAGGTGCCGCGATGCTGGCACCTGCCTTGCCCAGTGTTGCGACTGCGCAAGACGGCGTTCTGGTGATTGACAGCAGGGGGGCTTCCGTTCAGCGAGAACGTGCGCCTGCGCTTTTGTCTGCTGCAGATGGCTTTGCTGCCGGGTATGATAATGGCGCTGTTGTCGTTGATTTAAGCGTGCTTGATGGCGGGCAATCCAGTAATCAACCGCTCCGATTGCGCCCACCGCCGACGCGCAGGGCACTTGCCGCCGCACCGGAATACGTTCCGCAGACCAACCAGTTTGCAACGGCTCCACCGCAGCTCTATCCGCCGAGAACCGCCTCGCAGCAGCTTGGCATGCGTCTGCCGCCGCGCCGTCCGGCCAGTTTGACAGAGCGTGTGCAGCTTGCTGTAGCGGCACCACGGCCCGCATATCAGCCACCGCCGCAGATGCCGCCGCCAGCTGTTGTTTCGCGTCCGCGGTCATTTAGTCAAAGTTCTGTGGTGCGGGCACCTGCGCCGCGGATTGTTGCCTCTGCACCGCCGCCGAAAGCGCGCGTGCAGTCCCGGCATATTGCTGAAACAGCGCCGCCGATCCGGCGCCGTAAACCAACGCCGCCGCCCCCTGCTGCGCCCGCGCCATTGCCGTTGAGCATCGCGCTGGCACCGACATTGCCTGAACGGCAGCCTTTACCGCGCCCATCACCAGCTGCACCGCCGCCGAAACAGGCGCCGCTTCTACGCTTGGCGCCTGGGCGGCCCGGCTTGCCGCCGGCGGCTTCGATCCGCACACCGGCTGCGCCGCCCGTGCCGCGTCCGGCGTTGAATTTGCCGAAGTCACTTCCGGCCCCGCCGCCGATGGCAAGTGTCCCAGCTGCACCTCGCCCACTTCCGCCGCCGCCTGCGCCAATTAAGTTTGCGCCGATTCGGAACACGCCCGCGCCGCCGCCTGCCTATAAGCCGGTGCAGCCAAAGGGCCAAGCCGCAGCCGTGTTGGCCTTGCCGCCAGTCCTGCCTATTAGGAATGCGCCGACCGCACCGCCGCCACCCGCGCTGACTGAGCGTCCGAATATGGTAGCGCCACAACTGCCGTCAGCCGAGCAGCCAATCCGCCACTTGCCTGCATTCAGCAGCGCGCCGCCGCCGGTTCTGCCACCTGCGCCGCAGCCCCGTGCGTCCACGCCAGTTCCGCCGCCGCCGATATCTCAGCCGTCGATATCTCAACCCATGCCGCTTTCGGCACCGCCATCTGCGAATGACGGTTTGGTAACGCCATTGCCATTGCCGCGATCGACAGCTGCACTGCCGCCCTTGCCAGCTCCACCTGGCTTTGGCCCGCTAGAGCAGTTTGATCGGCATCAGCTCGCGAGCTTACCGCCGAAGGAACCACGCCGCCCTGCAACGCCGCGTTCCCAGGTCCGCCAGATCGCAGCCCTTCCGGTTTCGGAGCCTCTTGGCGCGCGGCCGTTGATGGCGCCTGCAGCGCCCGCGCGTGTCATTAGCCAGCCAATGGCCTTGCCGACCGCTGATTTCGAACCGGCCCGCGCCGAGGCACTTTCGCTACCGCCCCCACCGCCGCTTCCACCAGCGCCGCTTCAACAGGCACCAGTTTTGCAGCAGGCAGCATTCCCACCGTCACCTCCACCAACATCGCCTGTGGCCTTGCCGCCGCCGCCATTGAGCATCGAGTCTGAAGCTGTAACCCGCCCGATGGGCCGTGATGATAATCCGGAGCTTGCATCCTTGCCGCCCGCATTGCGCTTGGAGCAATCGCGCCCGGTTCCGGCTATGGCACAACCAAAGTCCCCGGCACCGTCTGCTCGGGAATCACTCTCTCTACCTGCGCCACCACCACGCTCGACAACGCCGCCAATGCAAATGGCGTCCGCTGAAGAATTGCTTGGCGGAGATGCTACGTCTGGCATTGAAGCGTCTGATGCACTGAAGGCCCGGTTCCCGATTATCTTTGACCGGCAGAACCCGCCTGCAATGGCCCAACCCGGTTGGACGCCTGCAGCCCCCGCCGCGACAATCGCCGCTGCAAGACCTCGCAATTTGGCTCCGCTTGTGAGCTTAGCCCCGCCCCGCCAGCCAGAAGAGCCTCGCCGCTTGCTTGCAGCATTGCCGCCAGCGGCACCTGCCGCGCGGACTGTGCAATTGCCGACGCTGACATCTCAACCGCTGCCGAATCTTGTGCAGCCGCCTGTCGCTGAGCCCCGCCCGTTCAATGGCGTCACGAAACCAAGCCAGCTCCAACGACAATTCACGCCGAATTTGGAGCAATCACGCTCAATTCAGCCGCGCGCGGACCGGTCCCGCATCTTTAGGCCGCGAATGGCACCGCCACGCTTGCCAGTGCAACAACCGCCGCGCTTGGCGTCACCGGCCCCATTGCCGCCAGCACCTGCAATCCGCCAAGCACCAAAGTTGGCCCCGAGTTCAACGCCAGCTCTCGCAGCCGTTCAACAATCGGAGCCGCAGAGCTTCAATGGCATTCGTGCACCAGATAGCCTGCCGCCAGCTTCATTGATCCAAGCGCCCCAACGCCGAACGTTCGTTCCAGGTGCTGCTTTACCGCAGCCCATCGCATCGCGGGCCGCAGAGCCTGATTTTGGTAATGTAACGCAGCCAGGTTCTGCCGTTCTGGCACCGCCACCGCCACCCGCTCGCGCGCCTGAAATCGCAGCCCGGCCAGAAAGCCAAAGCGCGCTTCCGGTTCCTGCAACAGAAGTTTCAAATCAAGCGCCCCGTCGCGGTTTGGCGATCCCAGATGGGCTGGCTCGCGTAACTGCGCCACAACAGGTCGGTGGTGATGCACCCAGTCGTTTGCTGACCCCGCCGCCGATTGATGATCTTTCAAAAGCGCCTGGATTCGCGCCCTTGCCTCTGCCAGCGCCGATAGCGCCACCAGTCGCTGAAGCGCCCTCTGTCATTGAAGGGCCCTCTGTCATTGACGGATTGGCACAGGATTTCAACGCGGTCCCGCCGCCCCGTCTGTCTGAACTCGCACCGCCATCACGACGGACGGCGTTCGTGCCGCCTGCCAGCGGTTCCCAGGATTTCTCTACAGATATTGCCTTTGCAGGCGGTAGCCGCAGCTTGCCGGGTGACGCGATGCCTGCGTTATCTGCGATTGCGGACCGGATGAAATCCAACCCTGGACTGCAAGCCCGTGTCAGTGGCGCAGCGGCTGTTGGTGATCCTGGTGAAGCGCGTGATGTGGCACTTGCCCGTGCGCTTGCAGTGCAACGCTATCTCTTGAGCCGTGGCGTGATGAGCGATGCGATCAAAGTGCAGCCTGTCACAGGTGGGCAGGGCCGCGATGGCGTGTCCGTCACGCTCGTCGTCCCTGCGTGAGGTTGACGAGGATGCAGTGGTCATTCTGTAAGCAATCGGCGTGACGCGTCCTCGCAGATATCTGATCCGGATGGCGCTTTTCGTCATCGCCGCCGCCGCCGCCGTATATGTGCTGCGGGTTCCGGCGATGGCTGCATTTTTGGCCAATCCTGCACTTAACGGCGTGATCCTTGGTGTTCTACTTGTTGGCATATTTGTGTGTGTGCGCCAAGCGACAACACTAAACGCAGAAATCGCCTGGGTCGAAGGCTATCAACGCCAAGCTGCTGGTGCCCCACCGCCGCATCCCCCGCGCTTGATGGGGCCAATTGCCCGCGCATTGGGTGAAGATGGGCGGAAGGCCACGCTCACTACATTCTCAACCCGTGCCTTGCTGGACGGGGTCGGGACGCGGCTTGATGAAGGCCGCGAGCTTGCGCGTTATCTGGTCGGGTTGCTGATATTCCTAGGCCTGCTCGGCACATTCTGGGGCCTTCTGGAGACCGTTCGGTCCATCAGCAGTGTTGTTGACGGCTTGACGGTCGATAGCACAGCGAAAGACGCCGGTAGCCAGATGTTTGATCAATTGCGGTCTGGCTTGCGAGCACCTTTGGATGGCATGGGGACAGCCTTCAGCTCATCCTTGTTCGGCCTTTCTGGCGCACTGGCTTTGGGGTTCTTGGACCTGCAGGCGGGGCAAGCGCAGAACCGGTTCTACAATGATGTGGAGGACTGGTTGTCCAGCATGGCGCGCTTCCGGGCATCGCCAATGGCCGGTGATGGCGATGGTGAGGGCATGCGCCCATCTGCATTCACAGAAGCATTGTTGCAGCAAACTGCAGAGGCCTTGGATGATCTGCGTCGTTTGGTATCCCGGTCCGAAGAAGGCCGCCGCGAAACCGGCCAGGGCCTCGCTCGCATGACGGATCGGCTGCAGGACCTTGGCGACAAACTTGAATCGCTTGGCGTGATCGTTGAGCGCCAACAACGCGTAATTGATGGTGCTACGGACCGGCAGGCCGATATCGGCGGCGCGCTAACAGCACTGACGGCACAAATGGCAGCACCCAGTCCGGGTGATCCTGATGCGCGGCGCCAGCTGGTGCAGATTGAACGACAGCTCACGCGGATTGGCGATGGCGCTGAAGCAGGCCGGGCGGAACTTGCTAAAGAACTCCGCAGTGAGATTAGGCTGCTTGGACGCACGCTGCTTGGTGGCGCTGCGGCTGCGGAGAGCAAGCGATCTGATTCCGACACCTGGCCCGGCTGAGGGCATTCGCCATGCGCGCCCGCCGCCGTCGCTCCCCCATAGGCACTGACATTTGGCCAGGCTTTGTGGACGCGCTCGCCAGTTTGTTGATGGTGGTGATCTTCCTATTGATGGTGTTTGCACTTGCCCAACACTTTCTGAGTGACGCCTTGAGCGGACGTGACGAAGCGCTTGCCGCCGCCACTGTCCAAGCGGCGGAAGATGCGGCTGCAAAGGCCGCAGCCCGCGTCCGCATCGAAGCACTCGATAAGAATTTGGCGATGACCGCGCGTGGACTGAACGCCGCCAAAATCAAAGCCATCGAGAATGAAGACCAAATTTCCTCACTAGAGGATGCACTGGCGGCGGCCGTTCAAAAGGCATCTGAGACCTTGGCTAAGCTGGAGCGGACCGAAGCCCGTCTCGCGAGCGCTAGAGAAGCCGGGCAAGTGGCTTTGGCAGATGCGCAAGCCCAGGCGGGCCGGGCGGATTCGGCGGAATTGAAGGCATCCGATCTAGCGGCTGAACTCGCGGCGTCGCAGGCGCAGGCCGCTAGCTTGAGTGCGGCGCTGGCTGATAAATCGGCGGAAAGTGCAGAACGATCCGACGCCCTCACAGCCTCCGCCGCATCAGTAGCTAGCTTGGAGGCGACGCTCCAAGCCTTACAAGCATCTGCCGCAAGCCTGGAAGCTGCACTCGGCGCTAAATCCCGAGAAAGCCGGGAGCGGGCGCTATCCTTAGCGGACGCGGCAACGGCTGCCGCGCGCCGGGATGATCAAATTGCAGCACTGCAAAGCAATGTCGCCGCACTGCAGTCAGCGCTTCAGGATAAATCTAGCGAGAGCGCGGCACGACAGGCGGCGTTGGACGCGGCTGAAGTCACCAATGATACGCTTGGTGTTGAACTTACCGCGCTCGAGCTGCGCATTAAGGCGTTGTCTGGAGATCTGCAGCAGTCTGAAGCAACGGGGGAGACGGCGGCGGCGCTGGCAGGGCTGCGCGCGGAGGAGATTCAAACACTATCTGTCGCCCTAAAAGCCGCCAATGCCGCACGCGCGACACTCGAAGATGCGCTCGCAAAGGCAGAAGGCGAGCGGGATGCTCTATCTTTGCAGGTGGCACGGCAAGCTGCGACGCTGGCAGAACTGAAAGAAAGCGAGATTGCGGCCAAGGCCTCGGCTGAATCAGACAATGCTGTGCTCACCAAGCGCGTTCAGATACTGGAACAGGAATTGGCCCAGAGCCTCCGGTTGATTGGAGCTGGGGAAGGGCGGCAAGCCGCATTGTTAGAGCAGGTGCAGGCGCTGCGTCAGGACTTGAAGGATGCTCAGCGGGCCAGTGCTGGTGCGGATGCGGCACGGGAAGCGCTTTCGGCGCGATTAGCGGAACGGGGTGCTGCGCATACTGCTGCCATCTCCGAATACCGCTTGAGGATTGAGGCGCTTGAGGCTCAGATTTCAGCGCTGAACGCCCGAGCACGGGCGCTCCAAGAGGCTGCCGATGCGGCGGAGACCGGGTTATTGCAAGCGCGCCGTGCGGCGTCCGGAATCGAGGCGGACAAGACGCGTGCCGTTGATGAACAAAAGCGCATCGCGCGCCTGAATGATGAACTGCAAGAAAAGGTCGACAGCCTCAACAACGCCTTGGACGCTGCATTGACATATGCCAAGGCGCGAGGTGTCACCATTTTGCAATTGCGCGGGAAACTGAATGCAGCGCTGGCTGCCAAAGTCGGTGAGTTGAAGCGCTATCGGTCTGATTTCCTGGCGCGCCTGAGCGAAGTGCTGGGTGACCGGAAAGATATCCGTGTGGTTGGTGACCGGTTTGTGCTTCAGTCAGAAGTGCTGTTCGCAACGGCTAAAGCAGAACTTGGGCCGCAAGGGCAAGCAAGCATCCGTGCAGTCGCACAGTCGCTCGCTGAGATTGTCAAAACCATTCCGGCTGATGTGGATTGGGTGCTGCGAGTGGATGGCCATACAGACCAGCGCCCTATCGCCAATGAGCAGTTCGCATCGAACTGGGAGCTGTCTGTCGCTCGTGCTGTAGCAGTAGTGCGCGCGTTGGCGGATGCTGGTATTCCGGCGGACCGTCTGGCAGCGGTCGGGTTCGGGCAGCATCATCCGCTCGATCAGGCTGGGTCCGCGGAAGCTAACCGGCGGAACCGGCGTATTGAGTTCAAGCTGACCACCCGCTGACGCCTACGGGCGACATGTGCCTCGCCGCACGAAAACCAAACGCAAATGCGGGCGCGCAGCTTTCGCCACGCGCCCGTAAAGCAGTCAATTATAGGGAAAGTGTCAGGCGCTACTTGCCGGATTCGGTTGATGTTGCGCCAAGGCTCGCCTGGAACATAACCACGGCTTTTGCCGGTGGTGGTGATCGGAGCGGCTGGGCCGCAGCAACAGCATCAGCTTCGCTCATGCCAGTTGCAGATGCGACTTCTCTCGCACTCTGCACAGCGCGCTCTGCGCGTTCTTCACCTTTCGCACGGGCGGTCGTAAGCGTTTGCAATGCGGCTTTGGCTTCCGCCGAAAGCACAATCTCAACACTTGGAGACTCAACGGCTTTCGGTGCTGCGGCTTCAGCAGTATTGCGCTGCTGGGACGGATGGAACGTAATGCTGCCGCGCGTTGGGGAGACGCGGACGCTCTCCTCGAGCATGTCCGACATGACTTTAATCCTTTCAAAAGCGGGCCCAGGAATTTGGACGCTTCGCGGTTCCACAAAAGTGGTTTCCAGAAAGGAGTATCGTCGGGAAGACTGAATCCGTGCTTAACAGGAATCAAATAAATTCATGCGTTTTCCGCAGCCGGTTAAGGCGTGGATTGGCCAGTGCGTGCCGGCATGAGGAAGCGGAAATCGGCACCATCTTCAGCCTGAGTAACTTCATCCAGGTAAAGTTTAAGATAACCGCGTTCTTGGCCCTTGTGGGTAACTGGCTTCCACCCCTTGCGACGCTCAGCCAGAACGGCCTCGTCCACCAGCAGGTCGAGACGCCGTGCCTCGACGTCCAGCACGATCCTGTCGCCGTTTTCGACCAATCCCAGCGGCCCGCCTTCCGCCGCTTCTGGCGAGATATGCAGGACAATGGCACCGAACGCCGTGCCGCTCATCCGTGCGTCAGACATGCGCAGCATATCTTTGACGCCCGCCTGTGCCAGCTTGCGTGGGATCGGGATATAGCCCGATTCCGGCATCCCCGGCGCACCCTTCGGCCCAGCATTTTTGAGCACAAGAATGTCGTCCGCAGTTACATCCAAGTCCGGGCTATCCAGACGCTCAGCCATATCGGCCAAGTCATCGAATACAACGGCGCGGCCCTCATGCTTCATCAGATGGGGGGCAGCTGCAGACTGCTTAATGATTGCGCCATTGGGTGCCAGCGAGCCACGCAGCACCGCAATACCGCCTTTGGGGAAGATTGGATCAGCGGCCGTCTTCACGACCTCCTGCCCCCAATCAGCTGGGGCAGCGTCAATATTCTCACCAAGCGTCTTGCCGGTAACAGTCAGGCAATCTGTCGCCAGCTTCTGACGGATCTCGCGCATAATAGGTGCAGCACCGCCTGCGTTGTTCAGGTCTTCCATATAGTGCTGGCCGGATGGTTTTAGATCGACCAGCACTGGAATTTCATCGGAAAGCTTATCGAGCGCTTCCAGATCAACCTCAATGCCAAGCCGCCCGGCAACTGCCGTCATATGGACAAGGCCGTTGGTGGACCCGCCCGTCGCCAGCAGCATCTTGAAAGCATTGGCGAATGCGTCGGGCGTCATGATCTGGTCCGGCGTCAACCGTTCCGCCGCCATGGCGACAGCGCGGGTTCCAGTGGCTTCGGCATGGCGGAGGCGATCTGCATGGACGGCGGGGATGGCCGCACCACCTGGCAACATCATGCCCAAAGCTTCAGACATCAGCGCCATGGTGGAGGCTGTGCCCATAACCATGCAAGTGCCTGCGGTCGGCATCAGCCGATCACCGGCGTCTGCGATTTCTTCGGCATCCAGCTCACCTGCCCGGTGCATGCCCCACATGCGGCGGCAATCGGTGCAGGCGCCCAAACGTTCGCCACGGAAGAAGCCAGTGATCATAGGGCCAGTGACTTCCAGGATGGCAGGCACGCCGGCGCTAGCCGCACCCATCAGCAATGCTGGGACGGTTTTATCACAGCCGCCGATTAGCACGACGGCGTCCATTGGCTGGGCGCGGATCATTTCCTCCACGTCCATCGCCATCAAATTGCGCAGGAACATGGATGTCGGCGCGGAGAAGCTTTCGTGGATAGAGATCACAGGGAAATCGACCGCGATTCCACCTGCCATCATCACACCCCTGCGGATCGCGTCCACCAATTCGGGCACGTTGCGGTGACAGGCATTGTAGCCGGAATAGGTGTTGACGACGCCAATGATCGGCCGTTCCAGCGCATCATCGGAATAGCCCATGGCCTTGATGAAGGCTTTGCGCATGAAGAGCGAGAATTCAGCGTCGCCATAGTTGACGAGGCCCTGCTTCATGCCGGTTTTGACGTCATCTGCACTCATGATTCTAGGCCCGGTCTGTGTTGTCAGCGATAGCGCCGACGATTTTTTCGATCCCGCCCGCCGGATAATCATGCGCCATGCCCTGAATGACGGTCATGGTGGCACCGGGAATGCTGTTCTTGGCATCTTCGCCGCAGCCGACTGGCACCAGCGGATCATCCGACCCGTGGATGATGGTTGTTGGCGCTTTGATATCGCCCAGATGCGGCACCCGGCCATCGGCAGAAGCGATGGAGGCTAGCAATTGCCGGCCATGGCCAAAGGGCTTGTAGGCGCGGTCATACATAGCCCCAGCGCGGGCGGATACAGCCGCGTTATCCTTTGGAAAACCAGGGCTGCCGTTGATGCTAGCAGTTTCCAACGCTTCCGCGATGAACTCATCCCGGGTGGCATCTTGCTTGCGGGTTTTGTTCAGCCAAGCCGTTGCTGCTTCTGATGGACGTGGCAGACCACGACGGCCTGATGTTGCCATGATGGAGGCGAGAGATAATGTCTTGTCCGCGTGCCGATAGGCGAAGATTTGCGCTATGGCCCCGCCGTTAGAACTGCCAACGATGTGCGCTTTTGCTATGCCCATTGCGTCAAGCAGGCCCGCCGCATCATCCGCCATGGTTTCGAGGTTATACGGCGCGTTCACCGGTTCCTTCGCCCTAGCGGCTTTGAACGCGGCGGGGATATCGGCAGGCCCGAAATCATCAAAATCCGTCGATAGTCCGGAATCCCGATTGTCATACACAATCACATAGAACCCGGCCTCAGCCAGCTCATTCAACAGTGCTTCCGGCCAGGAAATCAGCTGTGTTCCCAGCCCATTAATCATCAGCAATGGTTTGGCCGAAGCCTCCCCCCAGGTCGCGTACTCGATTTTAATTCCATTAGCGGCGACGTTTGGCATTGGGATGCGCTCCTGTAACTCGGTGATAGCGGTAGTTTAGCGGGGAATGCGTTCAGCCTTCAATGCGGCCCTACGCCTTGCACCCAGCCGCAAACTCTGCCCAGCGCTCATCGGGATCATTCGGATCGACCGGGAAGTAGAGGCTGACGCGGTCTAGGACGCCATCTGCGCGGGCGCGGAGTTTAGTGGGGAGGGTGTTGAAATCGCCGTGGATCGCCAGCTCATCCATCAGATGGTCCGGGACGAGGCGGGGCATCTGGTCAAACTCGCCATTGCGCATGTGGTGGGAAAGCTGGCGGGCTTCGTCCCCGGCACCATGGTGTTCGAATAGGCGGCGATAATTGGGGGTAGAGCCATAGAACGCGATTTGCTGGCGGATTTCAGCTTCAGATTTGGCACGCTCATCCTCTGTATCACCCCATACGGCGAAGACGGGGGCGTAAAGGTCAATATCTTCAACAGTCTTTCCGCGCTTCTGTGCGCCCTCATTGATCGCCGGGCGGACGACCTCATTCAAGTAGCTTCTGGAATGCATGGGGTGGACATGAAATCCGTCTGCCGCTTCGCCTGCTGCTCTTGCCATGCGGGGATTGAGGCCGGCTAGATAAATCGGAATATCCGGCTTGTCATTGGGGCCTGGGTTGAAGAACGGGTTCATCAGTCGGAACTGGTAGAACTCGCCCTGATAGTTCGGGCGCTCGTCCGTTTGGAACGTGTGCCAGATGGCGCGCATGCAATGGATATAGTCGGTAACGCGCGCCGCCGGGCGATCAAACGGCATGGATAGGCGGCGTTCCACATGGGCGCGCACTTGGGTCCCGACACCAAGGCGCAATCGGCCTTTACTTGCGCGCTGCACATCCCATGCGGCCTGGGCCATAGAATAGGGGCTGCGCGCGAACGCAACGGCGATATTAGTGCCGACTTCCATGGTCTCGGTTGCAGCAGCGGCGAAGGCCAGCGGCAGGAATGGGTCGTGCTTGGCTTCAAACGTCCAAACGCACTCGAAGCCCATTGTTTCCAGGCGCTTCGCTTCGGCACCGACCTCGCCCAGGTCCATGTCGCGGATTTGTGTGTCTATCTGCATGGTGAAGCCCTTGATTCGATAACCTGTTATGCTGCGTCAGATTGTAGACAGGAGACGCCGTTCATGGAAATCGAAGAATTCCGCGCCCACGCCCATGAGCTTGTGGACTGGATGGCGGATTATATGACGGGTGTTGAGGCACTGCCTGTCCGCGCTCAAGTGAAGCCTGGCGAAATTGCTGCCAAACTGCCGCTGGGTCCACCCGTTACGTCGGAGCCATTGGACGCAATTATGGCGGACTTCAAGCAAGACATACTGCCTGGTATGACCCATTGGCAGCATCCGCGCTTCTTCGCCTATTTCCCCGCAAACTCAAGCCCGCCCTCTGTATTGGCGGAAATGTTGACGGCGACTTTGGGCGCGCAGGGTATGTTGTGGCAGACATCCCCAGCCGCGACCGAAATGGAAACCCGCGTCACTGACTGGCTGCGTCAGATGCTCGGTCTGCCGGAAGGGTTTCACGGCGTTATCCAGGACTCAGCTTCCAGCGCGATCCTCTGCGCCATCCTCACGGCGCGAGAGCGGGCGACAGGGTGGCAGGCGAATGAGGCTGGATTGGCGGCAGGGCCGGAGATTGTTGTCTACACGTCGGACCAGACCCATTCTGCCACGGAAAAAGGTGCCAAAATCGCTGGGCTTGGCCGCCAGAATGTTCGGCTGATCCAAACGGACCCTGCAACATTCGCGATGGATCCCGCAGCCTTTGAAGCCGCAGTGCTGGCGGATAAGGCGGCAGGCCGAATCCCAGCCTGCCTGGTCGCGAACCTGGGTGCCACGGGTGTGGGTGCAATGGATGATTTGGCGGCACTAGGCGCTATCGCCAAGCGGCATAATATCTTCGCCCATGTGGATGCTGCCTGGGCCGGGTCAGCGCTTATTTTGGAGGAATATCAGCATTTGCTGGCCGGCATCGAGTATTTCGACAGCTTCGTATTCAATCCGCACAAATGGCTGCTGACGAATTTTGATTGTTCAGCACACTTTGTCCGTGACCCAGATGACCTAGTGCGAACGTTGGCGATCCTGCCGGTCTTCCTGAAAAGCCGGGAGCATGGTGCCGTAATTGATTATCGGGATTGGTCGGTACCGCTTGGCCGTCGCTTTCGGGCGCTGAAGCTTTGGTTCGTCATCCGCAGTTATGGCGTTGAGGGCCTGCAGCGGATTCTGCGAAGTCATATTCAGATGGCGGCGGAATTGGAGGCGCGGATCGCTGCAAGCCCAGACTATGCGCTGATGGCCCCGCGCGTGCTTTCGCTCATTAACTTTAGATATGCGCCCACGGGTATAGAGGAGCCTGAGGCATTGGACGCCCTGAATGAGCGCCTACTAAATGCCGTGAATGACGATGGCTTCACATACCTCACCCAGAACCGGGTGCACGGCCGTTACGTTATTCGCTTCCAGATTGGCCATACCAGTACCGAGCAAAAGCATGTCACCGAATCCTGGGATCGGATCGAAACTATTGCATCGACGCTTTAACGCTTAAGCGCTGATATCTGGTGTGTTGCCGCCTTCAATCTGGTCGATCATGTCTTTCAGGCGCAGTTTGCGTTTTTTCATGCGCTGGACCTGCACCTGGTCGATCATTGGCTGCTCAGCCATTGTGGCAATCGCGGAATCAAGGTCACGATGTTCTGCCTTCAAGCTTTCGAGCCGTGCGTGGGTTGCCGGATCAAGGTCTGCATCTTTCAACGGGCAATCTCCTCAGTGGTTAGCCTTTGGCAAGCGCCTTGGGCCGCACAAAGCAGGAATAGTATGGCATGCCTGGGGGCAGGTGGGGCGACAAAACGAAATTATCTTGTGAAGAAAGCGTTAAAATACTGTAACGGCAAGGCATTATGAATTGTGGAAATAACCAGGCGTTTTGGGCTTTCGCATTGAACCTATATGCGGTTCCGGGTGCGCAAGATGCGCTGCTCACAATACAAGATTCCCATGGCGGTGACGTTATGGCGGTGCTTTGGGCGCTCGCTGCCTCGACTGAAGGCCGCCGCCTCTCTCAATCGGACATTGCCGCTTATACCAGTGCCACTAAAGCTGCCGTTCAATCCGCCATTGAATGTAGATTGGTCCGCCGACGGCTGAAATCTGGCCCGGAACCGGCCTATAAAGCTGCGAAAGCCGATGAGTTGGCGGCAGAACGGGCTGTAGCTGCGTCCGCGCCCGATCCATTCGAAGCAGGGGCGCTATCACCAGATCACGCGGATGGATTGGCAGCATCCAACCTGGCCTTATTTCTGGATGCCTTGAAACCGCCGGTTCCGCCCGCGCTTCGTAAAACACTCATTGGGTTGCGGACAGCACAGAAGGCTTAACCTGAAAGCAATAATTTCCTGCCCATAGTCTTCTTGCTAAAAGCCGCTTCCAGCCGCTGTAAGGGTACGCTAATGCAAGAGTCTTTTGAGCCGTCCGAAACGCAATCAAATGTTCTGCCGCTTGATGCGGGTGATGGCGCTGACCGGCGCCAATATCGCCGCTATCCAATTCTGGAATCGGGGCTGATCTACACGGCTGATGGCTGCATCGACTGCCAGGTCGTAGACCTTTCCGCTAGCGGTGTTCGGGTGCGTCCGGTTGGGAAATTGAAAGAACAGCAAGGCACATGCCGCTTCCTTCTGGGCCGCCTTGGCGCCTTCGAAGCAGAAGTATGCTGGGAAGGCAAAGACAGCATTGGCATTCGGTTCGGTGATGAGCCGGAAACGGTTGCACAGCGCTACAGCGATCTTCTCCCACCCGATTGTTTGGCTACTGCTTAGCTACAGACTTCAAAGCAAGACTTGACCATCTGACCAAGAAAGGTCATTTCAAGCCGGAAGCATTATGCTCTCCGGCTTTAATTTTTGAGGGCGAAAGGTTTTTTAGAACATGTCCAAACCCGCACCGCCCTGGCTGAAGCCGTTCACCGATTATGGTCCGATCGCCGCTTTTATGGCCGGGTACTTCACCGGTGACCTGATGACCGCCACAGTCTGGTTGATGGTGGCGACGGCCATTGCCGTCATTCTAGGCTTGGTGATGGAGCGCCGTGTTCCCTGGATGCCGCTGACGACCGCAATCATCGTTGGCGTATTTGGCGGCCTGACGTTGTGGCTGAATGATGAGACCTTCATCAAGATGAAGCCGACAATTATCCAGCTTATTTTTGCAGGCGTATTGCTCGGCGGTTTAGCGTTCGGGAAATCCTTCTTGAAGCCGATGCTGCAATCTGCCTGGACCCTGAGCGACGCTGCGTGGCGCACACTGACATTCCGTTTCGGCCTGTTCTTTATTGGTACAGCTGCGCTGAATGAAGTGGTTTGGCGCACTCAATCAACGGATTTTTGGGTGACATTCAAAGTCTTTGGCTTGATGGGCCTGACGATGTTGTTCTTTCTTGCGCAAACACCGTTCATCCTGCGGCAAAACAAGGCTGGGGACGCGTAAACAGGCTATCCCACGCGCGCTCTTCTATTGATCTTCAGCACACCTTAACGGCTCCAACCGACACTGCATCTCGTTTATTGGATGAGGGGCGATCCGTTTTTGCGGAATGCGGAGGATCGGGCTGTGCTGGCGCAATTAAAACTCTCTATCAAGCTACCTATGCTTATTGGTGCTGTGGGCGTCATGGCGGCTGGGGCGACGACGTTAGCTGGCTATCTGTCGTCCTCATCGACGATCAAGCATCAAGCCGAACGTCGTGTCGTAGAAATCGTAAGCGATCGGGCAGTCTCTATGACGCGCTGGCTTGGCGGCGTCGAACGCACATTGTCGATTACGGCGACAAGCCCTGCAACGCTACAGGCGATCTCTGATTTCACGGCGGCGTGGAACATTATGGGCGTATCAAGGTTCGCTGAGCTGCAGTCGGCTTTTATTACCCAAAATCCTTAACCTGCTGGTGAAAAGCAGAAAATGCGGGCGTCCGGGAACCTGCCGTTCTATGACGAGATGCATATCGTGCATCACCCGGAATTTCGCAAGCTGCAGGAAGCCAGCGGGTACTATGACGTTTTCCTGTTCGATCTAGCAGGGAACATGATCTATTCGGTCCGGAAAGAATCCGATTTTGCGACAAGCCTCAAAGATGGCCCGTTTAAGGGCACAGCCTTAGGCACGGTCATCATGGAGGTTCTGGCCAAGCAGGATGGCGAATATACAGCGTTCCAGGATTTCACGCCCTATGAGCCATCTGCCAGCTCGCCGTCTGCCTTCATGGCCCGCCTTGTTGAGGACAATAATGGGGCCGCGATCGGGGCTATAGCATTTCAGCTGCCTATCAGTGTTATTGGCGAGATCGCGGCGCAAGACACTGGGCTTGGGACAACAGGTGATATTTTCGTGTTTGGCGAAGACAAGTTGCTGCGCAACGATCTTGCCGACCCGGAAGTCCTAGATGTCCTGACAGCTGCACCCAACGGCGCATGGCTGCGTGCTGGCGAAGCGCCAGCGCATATGGGCGGTGCTTTTGACCGTTCTGGCGCACCTGCGCTTATCGCCACTGCGAAAGCCAAATTCGCGGATACCAGTTGGACTTTCGTCGCTACCGAAAGGCTGTCCGAGGCGATGTCTGCCGCGAATGCTGTTGCAATCGCATCTCTGCAAACGCTTGCTGTTGCGATCGTATTGCTGTTGATCCTCGCCGTGTTCATTTCCCGCTCGCTCACCCGGCCGCAGCGCGAGTTGACGGCGGCGATGGCTGCAATGGCAGAAGGCGACCTTACGGTGAATGCGCCTGGCCAGAACCGCGGCGATGAGATTGGCGACATGGCAAGGATGACGGCGGCCTTCTGTGCCAGCATGATTGACGCCGAACGAGTGAAAGAGGCCGTTGCGGAGCGTGAAACTGCGCAGATGGAGCGCCGGCGTGCCACGCAGCTCCGCCTATCAGAAGCGTTTGAGAATACGGTTGGTGGGGTCATTCAGGCCGTCAATGCGGCATCCGAGGAACTGCATGTTTCTGCCCAATCCATGGCAGGCATGGCACGGGCATCCGGCGCTGAAGCCAGTCGGGCTGCGGAGGCATCTGAAGCTGCTGCTGCGTCGGTCGGCTCCATGGCGACATCGGCGGACCAGTTGAATGCATCGATTACAGAGATCGCCCAACAGGTTGATGCATCATCCAGGATTGCTGACGTAGCGACAGATAAAGCCGCCCACACCAGCGAAACCGTTGAAGCGCTGAGTGCAGCGGCCAAAAAAATTGGTGAAGTGGTAAGCCTGATTTCAGATATCGCCGCGCAAACCAACCTATTGGCGCTGAATGCCACCATTGAGGCCGCGCGTGCTGGTGAGGCCGGTAAAGGCTTTGCCGTTGTCGCAGCTGAAGTAAAATCGCTCGCGACCCAGACGACGAACGCTACAGGCGAAATTGCGGCGCAGATTGGCTCCATCCAACAGGCGACTGAAGTGGCCGTAACATCTATTGCCGATATCCGCGAAACGATTGATCGGATGAGGGAGACCTCTCAAAGCGTCGCTGCTGCCGTCGGCCAACAACGCATCGCCACCCAAGGGATCGCGGCCAGCGCTGGTGGCGCGTCCTCCTCCTCGGGTCAGGTGGATCGTAGCATTGCCTCAGTGCGTGGTTCTGCCCTGGATACCGGCAATGCGGCTGAGCAGGTTGTTGATGCCGCACAGGAACTGGGTGGTCAGGCCGCCACCTTGCAGACCGAGGTCGAAAAATTCCTGGCGACAGTGCGTGCCGCATAACAGCTAGCTTGACTGGCGCTGGCTGGCGCACGACCCTCTTTGCCAACCAATGCAAAGAGGTAGCGCCACTATGTCAAATGATCAGTCCAATCCCGCATTCATGCCTGCTTATGCGCTGAGAGACGCCTATGACGCTGGCAATCTGAGCCCGAGTGACGTTGTTGAGGCCCAGCTTCAACGGATCGAGCAATATGAGCCGCAATTGACTGCGTTCACGGAAGTATTCGCCGATGACGCCCGCAAGGCGGCTGCCGCAGCGACCGATGCGATCCAGGGCGGGTGGCGGGTTGGCCCGCTGCATGGCATCCCCATCGCCCTCAAAGATCTGATTGAGATCAAAGGCCGGGAAACGAAGGGCGGGACTGCGGCCAACAAAGGCCGTATTTCAAAATACACGGCAACCTTGGCTGAACGCGCGCTTAAGGCCGGGATGATCGTCATCGGGAAGACGCATACGGTCGAGTTTGCGATGGGTGGATGGGGCACGAATAAAGGCCTCGGCACACCTTGGAACCCATGGGATGAGTCGGAAAAGCGCGCACCCGGCGGATCGAGCTCAGGCTCCGGCGTCGCGACGGCAGCAGGATTTACGACTACCGCCATCGGCACAGATACAGGCGGCAGCGTGCGGTTGCCCGCGGCGTGGTGCGGCCATGTGGGGCTAAAAACGTCGCTCGGTCGGATCAGCGTTCATGGCGTTCTGCCGCTTGCAGAAAGCTTAGATTCGCCAGGCCCAATGACGCGGTCTGTTGAAGATGCAGCCCTGCTGTATGTCGCAACCTCAGGCCCTGATTTGAATGACCCGCTGACCTACCGGCCAACCTATGTCGATCCCATGCCTGCCCTAAAGCACGGTGTTACTGGCATGCGTATTGCGCGGATGCCGGATCATGATCGGGCAGGCGTCGACGCTGAAGTGCTGGCGGCCTATGACGAAGCGCTGAAAGTCCTGAAAAAGGCTGGTGCCTCTGTCGTGTCCATTGAGCTTCCAGAGAAGCTGGCGGATATGGCGGACCCGCTTGGTCAGATTATCTATGCAGAAGGTTATGCCCACTATAGCCACCTGATAGATGACCCAAACGCGCCACTTGATGAAGACGTGCGGCCACGCCTCGCCAGCGGACGAAGCATCACATCGAAGGATTACCTGCTCGCCAAGCGGGATCAGCAGCGCTGCATTCAGGCGTTCCATCAGGCAATGGCGGATGTGGATATTCTATTGACGCCAACAACTGCTACGCCGGCACCTGTCGTTGATACCATTGACCAGAAAACCACGCCGGCGCTCTTTACCCGCGCTGTAAACATGGCGGAGATGTGCGCCTGCGCCGTGCCTGTCGGGTTCACCAAGGGTGGCTTGCCGCTCTCCGTCCAGTTTGTTGCCCGCTACGGTGCGGAAGATGTGGCGCTTAGGGCCGCATGGGCTTATGAGCAGGCGCGCGGGTTCACCATTGGCGCACCGTCTATGACGCCATAAACCGTTCAGCCGAGCCTGTGTTGTTGCGCCCGCGGGACAAGCTGGCCTGCACCGACTTGGCGAAGGCGCGGGTTGGCGCTTTCTAACAGCACGGGATGGAGCGCCAACGCCAATGTGCCCGTCGCCGTTTCCCCCCAGAACCAATCGGCCAGGGCTTTTGACGATGGTTTGGGGCCTGGCTGCGCCGTAATTGCCTCCAGCCGCCAATTGCGCAAGTCCTCAATCGCAAAGCGGAGGGTTGAGGCTTGGTCCTTACCGTCAGGCGGCTCGGGATTTGTTCCCGGTTCCAAAAATGCTGCGGCATAGCGGGCAGCAGCGTCGATATCGAGGCCACTGACTGTCGCAATGCTCCGCCGCCCATGGGTTTCCATGAATAGCGCGTGCCAGGGTGCCAAGCTGGCCGTTTCTGCTAGCACTGCGCGCAGCAGGTCGCTTTCGCTTGGATTGGGCGGTTTCGGGAAATTGACGGGGCAGACGAGTGATCCGGCACTATCGCTGTCAGGTGCGTCATCCGGAAAGTCCTCCAGAATGACCGGCCCGTCGGTGCGCTCCAACAGGGCCAATGCGGACTTTAGCACGCGCATCTGAAAGTCCGGCGCATGGGGCGCGCCGAAGGGGCGGCCCAGCTCGAACGGCACCCAGAGCGCGCGTGGCGGCTGCATTAGCTCCGTATTTTCGCGCACTAGGCTGACACCTGCTGTCGCGATGCCGGCGGATTCGAGGAAATGCCCAAGCGCGCTCACGGCGCGCGTGCAGTTTGGTCAAACGGGGACGAGTAGGGCGGCGTCGACATTGTCCCGGTGCAGGAGGGCTGCCATTGCCAGTGCTGTCGGCTCAATTTCATGGGGCTCCCACCCCGCACCCATGACGGAGTAGTGGAAATCTGCCATGGAGCCAATTTCGCGCGCGGCCTTCATTTCGCGCAACCGGTCAATGGGGAAGACCACGTTCACGTCATCCTGAAAGCCAGATCGGTCGAAATTGACTGACGCGTGGCTCATCGCCAGATCTGCCGCTTGGACATTTCCAGGAATAACCCGGTAACCAATATCGGTCAGGTCAAACGCCGTATCGCTCGTTCGATGTAACCCGGCAGTGGTGACGATCGCGACGCGGCGGTTTTTCAACGGTGGTCCGGCCACGAATGGCTCACCCGGAAAACGGGGGCAATTCTTAGACAGGAGATGCGCTGCATCATCCGCCGTCATATCGGAAAGTCTGACCATCAGTTTGGCCTCATAAGCATTTAAAGGGGAACCATTTCAGAGAGAATTGGATGGCGTCGGTTTGGTCCTCGAACCAGAAAATCGGCGTGTCGTCGTGATCTCGCTCTGCGGTCCAGCGGCCTTTTGATCGCTTATCGGACCAAGTGAGCATGTCGTTGATGCGGCGGGATTCGGGCGGGAATCCGCGGGAGCGGGCACCGTTCAACTCATCCAGAATATGCACGCAATACCAAGTCTGGCGATCAAGTGCGGGCCGGTCTTTCTGGAAATCAACCGAGGCCATAATCGCTACCCCACCGGGCCAACCCTTCCAGTGTGCCTGCTGCAGGCCGGTATTCACAACCGATCCAGCCATCATAACCGAGATCATCCAGCATCTTGAAAAGATAAGGATGATTGATTTCACCAACATCCGGCTCATGGCGACCCGGCGACCCGGCGATCTGAATATGGCCGACGCCCGCCTGATGTTTCTGGAAGCGCATCGCGATATCGCCTTCCATAATCTGGACGTGATAAAAGTCCATCTGGACCATTAAGTTGTCGGCACCCACATTCGCCAGCACATCATGGCCATCTTGCTGGTAATTGATGAAGTAGCCGGGGATGTCGCGGGTGTTGATTGGCTCAATCAGGCCCATCAGGCCAGCGTCTGCAAGCTTCGGTGCCGCGTATTTCAAATTGCTGACATATGTCGCGCGGCATTGAGCCGGATCTGCATCGGCGCCTGGAATGCCAGCCATCATATGAAGACGCTTACAGCCAAGGGGAACGGCGTAACTGATGGCTTTGTCCAAGGCGTCGGCAAAATCGGCCTCACGTCCAGGCATTGCTGCCAAGCCACGTTCCGCCTTTTCCCAATCTCCTGGTGGTAGGTTGAAGAGCGCGATCTCTACACCGGCGCTTTTCGCTGCGTCTTGGACATCCGCAATAGAGAAATCATAGGGAAACAGGAACTCAACGCCTTTGAACCCAGCGGCGGATGCTGCAGCAAACCGGTCCAGGAATTCATGCTCCTGGAACATCATCGAAAGATTGGCGGCGAAGCGAGGCATTGGCTTGCAATCCTTTTTAGCGTCTTTGGTTAGGGCGGCATTAAACCGAATTGGGCTCTAATAAGCCAGTTCGCCTGCACTGTATCGCGTTTGGGCGTTTGCTTGGTGATATCTCAATAGGGTTCGCATGCCTGACACTGTATCCGCTATTGAAGACCCGACAGGTGGCCCGAGTGTCCGCTTGTCGCCGCAACGTGCACGCCCCTCTGCACCGCTAAGCAACACGCCTCATCGCGGTGGGGCACTTTTTGGTGCTCTCTTCACGGTCGTTGCCCTCTTGGGGTCTTTGGCCCTGGCGGTCTTTGTGACCTTGCAGGCTGCGCCCTATTTGATGGGTGAGCATATGCCGCCCGTCGCTGACACATTGCGGCTTGCCGGATTATCTGCGGCGATTACCGCGTTGCTTCTGTTACCGATTGCGATGATCCGGGGCCGGCGATCTGCGATCAAATCTCTCAAGCTATTTTTGAAGCTCCGGACCGACCTTGAGGCTGCCAGCCAGTCGGATTACCCCCAGCTTGGCCGTTATCAAACAGTCGCCGCTAACGCCGTCGCCTCGGCGATTAACCGTTTGTCTGCGGACCTTAGGGACCGGGACATTGAGTTGGAAGCGCGCCGCCGCAAGCTCGACCATGATGTCGAGCACCAGATGGCAGAGATCAAAGACGCCTACGCCAACATGAAGGTTTCGCTGGCAGAAGCTGAGCGCGTCCGCCGTGAAGCTGAGCGCGCCAATCACGCGAAATCCGACTTCCTGGCCAAGATGAGCCATGAGATCAGAACGCCGCTGAATGGCATCCTTGGTGCTATGGACCTGATGCTGAATACAGGCCTGACGCCGCGCCAGCAGAATTACGCCACAACAATCCGCGCATCTGGCACGACATTGCTGGACCTTCTAAACGGCATTCTCGATCTGGCAAAGATTGAATCAGGCGAAGTCGCGGTCGCAAAGACCGAATATGACCCGACCGTGATGCTGGACGATATCGCAATCGCTTTTGCTCCATCCGCCAGCGGCAAGGGGTTGCATATCGTCTCCATGCCGGACCCTGATCTGCCGCATTGCCTTGTCGGTGATTCCGCCCGGGTGCGCCAGGTCGTGGTCAATTTGGTTGGCAATGCCGTCAAATTTACGACGACCGGCAGTGTGGCGATTTCCGCTGAGTGGATTGAGGGTAGCGGGGAAAGCGACGGGCGGCTCGATATCGATATTAATGATTCGGGTCCTGGTGTGCCGGATGCCGCGCGAGACCGCATCTTTGAACGCTTCGAACAGGGTGATGGCTCTATGAGCCGGAAGTTCGGCGGTGCTGGTCTTGGATTGGCGATTGCTCGTGACTTGGCCCGGCGCATGGGCGGCGATGTAACGCTTGTGCGGTCTGAGCGGGGCGGATCGACATTCCGGTTGTCTGTCCCGGCAACAATTGTCGTCGCGGAGCCACCCGTGCTTCAGAGCGGTTTGTTCGTTCTGGCCGCCGAAGCAACGCCAGATGAACAGCAATCCCTGCTTGGGCGCCTTGCCCGGCGCGGGGTTGAGTCTGCAGAAGCGCAAGGTGCGGCCCAGGCCGCAGCGATGCTTGAAGGCGCGCTTGGCCTTGGTGAGCGGATTCCTGACGTCATCATTACGTCAGGTGATGATGAGCAGAGCTTGAAACGACTACGCACGCGGTTGCTGAAAATATCTGGCGACGCCCGGCCCGAGCTTTGCATTCTAACAGACTTTGGCAGTGATCCGGTCGCTGATGAATTTAACGATGTCGTCGATTGGGCGATGATGCGCCCCTTGGGGGATGTGGACCTTGGCGGCATGTTGCAGGCCTTGGCCAGTGGCTCTGAAGCAGCAGAAGTCGTGCTAGAGCCGCTCAATCTGAATATTCTGATGGCGGAAGATAACCCGGTAAACGTACTCGTGATGGAAGGCTTGCTGGAAGATCTTGGTTGTACGGTAACGGTTGCAGAAAATGGCCTGGCCGCTGCAGATGCGGCGGCTGAGCAAGCCTTTGATCTGATCCTGATGGATTGCCAAATGCCGATCATGGATGGCTATGAAGCTACTAGGCAGATCCGGGCAATGGAAGACGGCGCGCGCCGCACACCCATCATCGCCGTTACTGCGAATGCATTTGCTGAGGACCGCGACGCCTGTTTTGAAGCCGGAATGACGGATTTCCTGGCGAAGCCGGTCACCAATGCAGCTCTGATCCAAATGCTGAAGCCGCATGCAATTCGTCTAAACAAAATTACGCCTAGCCCAGAGCTTGACCGGACTGCCGCTGTCCGGGCGACACTTGGCGGGGCTGGGGTGAAGAAGGATGTGGTTGAACCGCCAGCACTCGCAGAGATCAAAGCAAAGCAAGCTGCAATGCCGCACGTTGCAGCCATCGCGGATGATGGCTTCCCGGAAGCGCTGGACTATGACGTGATCCAATCCCTCCGCAAGGTTGGACGTGATGGTGACAAGATGGTGCAACGGGTGATCGATACGTTCCTGAAAAGCTCCCCGACGCTAGCAGAAAATATTTCTGCGGCTGCGAAAGTAGGCGATCTGACAGCAGCTGGACGCAATGCCCACGCGTTGAAATCCGCCAGTGGCAACATTGGCTCCCGTACATTGCCGACCATCCTGGCGGACATCGAGGCAATGGCCAAGACTGGCGATGGTGACGGTGTGCAGCGGCTTGCTGATGAGGTGAATACGGCTTTCGAAGACCTGACAATGGCCTTGAAGACGCTGAAAGCGCGAGGTTGAGGATGACCGATCCGAATACTCAAAACGACGCCAATATGCCGGCGACGGTCCTGATCGCAGATGATGACCCTGTGCAGCTTATGCTGACCAGCGAGACGCTGGCTGCTGAGGGATACAAGGTTATTGAAGCGGAAGATGGCGACGCTGCCGTGCGTCTGTTCTTAGCTGAAAGGCCGGACATGGCGATTTTGGACGTCATGATGCCAGGCCAAACTGGATTTGAGGTCTGCACGCTGATCCGGCGCAATAGTGACCCGGATATGGCAATGATACCCGTGGCGCTCGTCACGGGGCTTGAAGATGAAGACTCCGTGCAAACGGCGTTCGAGGTCGGTGCGACAACGTTCATTGCGAAGCCGGTGCAATGGGCCTTATTGGGCCATCAGGCTCGATACTTGCTGCGGTCTGCGGCGATGGAGAGCGAACTGCGTCATGCCAAAGCGCAAGTCGAAGAAGCAAGCGTTTTGAAAAGCCGCCTTTTCGCAACGCTCTGTCATGAGCTGCGGACGCCGCTCAACGGCGTTATTGGCTTCGCAGACGTGATGTTGGGACAAGGCCTTGGCCCAATCGGGAACCCAGGATATTTGGATTACGCAAAGGACATTCGCCAATGTGGCGATGACTTGTTGTCCCAAGTGAATCGAATGCTTCTGCTCTCCCGCCTCGAAGCAGGTCTGGCACCGCTTAAGGCAAGCGCAGCCAATGCTGACGTGTTGCTTGAACAAGCCGCGAAGCGTTTCCGGAAAGCTGCGGAGCCACAGGCGGTCGCGATTAATGTTCGTCCACTAGCTGCACCACTTCGGCTCTGGTGCGATATCGAAGTCTTGAACGCCGGAATCTCGGCGCTTGTCGATAACGCAGTGAAATTCTCCCCGTTCGGCGGCACCGTTGAGGTTTCGGCTGAGGAAATGGGCGACCAAGTCGTGATCACGGTTTGCGATCAAGGCAAAGGTGCCGATGTCGGAGACTTGGAGAAGCTGATGCGACCCTTCAGCCAGACTGAAACTGGCCTGGACCGGGCGCATAACGGCCTAGGCCTTGGCCTGCCAATCGCGCGTTTGGCGGCGGAACGGCACAATGGCCGATTGGCGATCGCGAACGCGTCTACTGGTGGATTTGTCGCTTCGATGATCTTGCCGCCATCTGTGCGCGCTTCGGACCGTCGTGGCACAGGTGACCGCAGGAACGCAGCAGCCTGATCCCGCTTAGTCGCCTTAGTTACTGGCGATCAGTGCGCTTGCTCGCTTCGGGGGGCCTGCGGTTTCTGGCGTATCGGGCATGAAGCTCGCACCAAGCTTGGCTGTGTTCAAAGTCGTTAGCTTATTGGCCCGGATCAAGCTCTTCAGCGCTTTGACGTAACGATTGCCGATCGCGGAGTAGCCCAATAGCTCTTCCGTTAGGGCAACACCTGTAAGCGCTTTCCCAGCTTTGCGGCGCTGCTGGCGTCGTTCCCGCAGGCCGCCATAGGCGCGATTGGCATTTAGGTTCAGCATATAGGCGCGGGTTGCATCCAGGATGTTATCAAACGCACGCACCCGGTAGGTTTTGCCCTTGGGGCGCTCCTTCGGGATGATGCCTTTATGGGCTGAATTCCATGTCCATTGGCCATAAAGCGCGTTACCAGCTTGGGCGAAGCGGGACCCGCCCCATCCACTTTCCTTCGCAGCCTGGGCTATCGCGAGTGCAGGCGGAATGATGTCCATCCGCGCAAGCAATCGGTCCATACTCAGGTCTTTGACGCGATAATCCGTGAGCTTGCTGAATAGCCAAGTGATGTCTTGGTCACTGGGGCCAATTGGATCATCAAAGCTGGCGACAATAAATTGTAGTCTCTGCCGGTCTGCTTCAATTTCAGCATTGGCGGCAAGGATGTGCGGCAGCATCACGCTGATGAACAGGCGTTTACGCCGTGGAATGTCACGTCCGTTGGCAAGGGAACGTGGCAAGGTCTTTAGAAACAGCGGCGGAGTGGCCATTGTTTTGCCTGCGCGACTGAGCGTGAAGCCGTGGGCGTCATAATAGGCATCAAGTGTCTCAAAATCCGGCGCATTGGTAAGGTTATCGAACCTATGCTTATGGATTTCTTCCTGTAGATCGTGGGCGGCGGACGCCATTAGGACGTCGAACCGGGACAATACCGGCACGCCAACGATAGGCGGGGTTACGCTTCCGGCTGGCAGGGCGGCTAGGGCGTCATGCAATAAGGCCAATGGCAAGCGGTGCAGGTCGCCTTGTGTGCTCTCTGGCAGAATGCTGGCATTGATGGGGGTAGGGCGCATGCCATTCCCGCCTTCCGGTGCCTCATCGCTTAGTACATCGGCGGTCGCGGGCCTTGGAATGATATCGATGCCCGCGCTCGCAAGATCACCCATCGACGTAGCATTGGCGCCCGTAGACAGCAAAATGCCGGTCAGTGCAGCTACGCCGTAGGTGGTACGGCAACAAGCAAATTTGATGGTCAACATGAACGGCATCTGGGATCAGGCTCGCGTCTCTAAATACAGGGACTAACCAGCATCGTTTAAGTCTGCGCAGCCGCATCCAGGCGAAAATCGCCTGGCCCCAAACTTAGCGGTCTCGTGCGCGTCGTGATTTAGCTGAACGAATTAGAAGGGCGCAGGGCGCACTTCCTGCACTTCCGGGATGTAATGACGGAGCATGTTCTCAATGCCCATCTTCAACGTCGCGGTAGAGCTTGGGCACCCGGCACAGGCACCTTGCATGGACAGGTATACGATCCCGTCCTCAAAGCCCCGGAATACAATGTCGCCACCATCGCCAGCGACGGCAGGGCGGACACGGGTGTCCAGCAATTCCTGGATTTGCTCAATCACCGGATCGCCATCAGCAGAAACAGCTTCCGCCATCTGCGCGCCAGCGGCCATGACTGGCAGATCGCGGGTGAAATGTTCCATGATCGCGCCAAGCACGGCGGGTTTCATCACGGCCCAATCGGCGAGGTCAGCCTTGGAGACTGAAATGAAGTCACTGCCAAGGAATACGGCGGTGACGCCTTCCACGGCAAACAGGCTGTCCGCCAATGGCGAGCGCTCTGCTGCGTCTTCCGGGTTGCGGAAGTCAGCGGTGCCAGTTTCCAGCACGGTCAGACCCGGCAGGAATTTCAACGTCGCCGGATTCGGCGTCGCTTCGGTTTGGATAAACATCCGAGCGCCCTCGCTCTAAAACTGTGAAAAACAGAGTTTCTTATTGTTGACCGAGCGCACTTCTGCGACGGCCTCCCCTGAAACCTTTATGGCTTTCGTGGGTTAACAATGGCTGTTGCGCGCAGAAATTTCAAGGTTTCAGAGTCAGTTGCGCTTATCTGCCGCCGCTTTAGGGGCGTTGCATTTGCAGCCAGCAGCTAAGCTCAACGCTCACCGTAGAAATTCATGACAGCATGCTTGGCTTCAGCGAAGAAGAGCCAGCGTTCTGCGATGGCACCGACCATAGCCGCGAGGATACCAATCGTCGCCAACAACGCAGAAGGCCCGGAGATCAGCATCAGCATTGCAACGAGAGCGGGGATGCCAAAGCCAATGGCATAGACAATCATCCGCAGTTTTGCCGCATGCTTACGGGCAACTTTGAAGCCCATTTCCCGCGTGATGTAATTCTCTGTCACGTGGGGTGCTTCGAGTTGGCGGACCCTGCCAAAGCGACCAAGGCCCGTCGCACTTTCCGGCGTCGAGAAGGGCGTCGCGGTATCGACGGACCGCCAATACATGAACTTGGAGATCGCTAGAACGACGGTCAGGATCAGCGCCGCACCTGCTTGCCAGGAGGCACCATAGCCGAACCATGCAGCCAGTGCCGCCACAGCATGGGCACCTGTCATTAAGGCAAATAGAAGATAGATCGGCGTCGTCCATCCTGTCGCCCAAGCCTGGATCGGCTTTAAGGACTGATAGATCATACCGGTGCAGTACACGGTGATGAGCGCCAGGGCTGCACCGACAAGCGCAACAAGAGCCCAAATGCCACCAGTCGCACCAAGCATCCATGCAAGCCACAGCAGCCCAAGCGGAACGAATGTCACAACAGCGGCCACGCCTTCGCGAGATAGCCAGGAGGTCCGCCATTGGCTGAATGCGCGCCATGCCCGTTCTGGATGGCCAAGGTGGGCGGTTGACGACAACAGGCCGGCTGATAACAGTGCCAATGCGGCACCAAGGCTGATCGCGCCAAACCAGGGCGTATCCGCTGGAACAGCGCCAAACGCCCGCGCAATGGCAAGCCAGAATGCCAGCCCGTAGCCGAGCCCCGACAGGGTCGTGAAAAAGATAACTGAAGGTGCAGGGTTCACGGTCGGCGGCTCCAGCGGCCAGAGAGATTAGAGATCAGAACAAGCATCGTCATGATCAGATTGACAGCATCCGGTCGACCCACTTCAGCAGGCCCTGCGGCTCGCCTGCTGCTTCGGCTGCAGCTGGCGCACTGGGCATCCGTTCGCGGGGCGGCAGGTATTTGTTGGTCGGCTTGTAGTCAAACTCCGGGGCCAGATCATATCCGCCGCGTTCAGCAACCAGCTTGGACACATCTGAATTCGGGTCGCCCAAATCTCCGAAATGCCTGGCAGAGGCCGGGCACGTTGAAACACATGCCGGAACACGTTCTGCTTCCGGAATGGTTTCGTTGTAGATGCGGTCCACGCAAAGCGTGCACTTTTTCATGACGCCGACGGTTTCATCAAACTCACGCGCACCGTAAGGGCAGGCCCAGGAGCAGAGCTTGCAGCCAATGCACTTGTCTTCGTCTACCAGCACAATGCCGTCTTCTTCGCGCTTATAGGAAGCCCCCGTTGGACAAACCGTGACGCATGCAGGCGTCTCGCAATGAAGGCAGGAGCGCGGGAAATGGACGGTGCGCCCATTGGCACCATCGCCAGCCTCATAGCCGTGTACGCGGTTGAACCACACGCCCTCTGGCTCTGCGCCATAAGGGTCCATATCCGTCAATGGGGCCATTTCGCCGCCCGTGTTCCATTCCTTGCAATTAACGGCGCAGGCATGGCAACCGACGCAGGTGTCCAGGTCGATGACCAGTCCCAATTTTTTTACGGGCGCGGTCGCTGGTAAACTGGTCATGAGCGGGCCTCCTTGCGGCCACGGAAGGCCGCGCCGAAGCCTAGGCGGCTTGGGTTAGGCTTGCCGCCAGGGTTATTGGGCAGCGCAGGTATCACGGGCTCGCTCACTTGTGCGGTATCCGCGGGGGCGGGCTCAATTTTGACGCGGAGGTCGTACCATGCCGCTTGGCCAGTCACTGGATCAGCGTTTGGCCAATGGCCGCCTTGGCCGTCGGGCAGCAGTTCGGAAATCAGGTGATTCAGCAGGAAGCCTTTGGTTGCTTCCGGCGCGTCTTTGTCCAAGCCCCAGGCACCTTTGCGCTTGCCAATGGCGTTCCAGGTCCAGACGGTGCGAGGGTTCACACCTTCCATTGCCTTGATCTGAGCTTTGATCTTGCCGTTCGGGCTGGTGACATAAACCCAGGAATCGTCCTTCAGCCCCATTTCCTCCACCAGCTCCCGCGCCATGAACAGGCGGTTGGCCGTATGGATTTGGCGGAGCCAAGCGTTCTGAGAACCCCAGGAATGATACATCGCCATCGGGCGCTGCGTGATCGCATGCAGGGGATATGCGTTATCCGCATCCTCCAAGCCGTTTAGCGGCGGACGCCAGCTGGCGATGGGATCAAAGTTCTTCAGCACGCGCTGCCGGGCAGCATCTGTCGGCGGTTGAACGTCACCGTGGCCTTCAGCTGCGAGGCGGAACTTCTGCAACGGTTCCGAGTACAAATGCATCACGATGGGGTCAGCGTTCGGGATGAAGCCCATGCTCGCCGACCATTCCAGATAAGACTTATTGGAATGTTTGAAATAGCGCTGTTCCGGCTCAAGTTCGTGCTTCCAGAAGCAGCCATTTTCAATATATTTGTCGAGCTGATCGGGGTTCTTTGCGCCAATACCGCCCTTGTCACCGTCCTCACCGCGCCAGCCTGCAAGCGGGCCCACGCCGGGCGTGCGCTCGTGGTTGACGAGGTAGTCTTTGTAGCCACCAGGGAATTTGGCGGTGCCGTCTTCATTGGTGAATGCGGGCAGGCCCAAGCGATGGCCAAGGTCAATAACGACTTCTTGGAACGGGCGAACGTCACGGTCCGGTTCAAAGATCGGCTGGCGGATAGCGTCCGCTGGGCCATCTGCGTCCGAAATTGGTCGGTCGAGCAATGAGATCGCGTCCCACCGTTCTAGATAGGTGGTGTCTGGGAAAATTAGGTCTGCATAGGCCACAGTTTCAGACCAGAACGCGTCCGAATAAATAACGTGCTTGATCTTATATTCGCCGGTTTCTTCGTCCTTCGCCGTCAAGCCTTTAAGCGCGTTCTCAACGCTCATGGACGAATTCCAGCCCATATTGGCCATATACATGAACAGCACGTCGATTGGGTTCGGGTCCTGCTTTGCGGCGTTTTCGATCACCATATGCATCAACCCGTGGGCGGCGACAGGCGCTTCCCAGCTATAGGCGTGGTCGATGCGCCGGGGCGTTCCGTCCGGGTCTACCAGCAGGTCCTCTGGGCCAGCGACAAATCCTAGCGGTGGGCCAGCCATGGGGCGGCCGGGACCTATCTGGTCAGCTTTGCCGGCAGGCTTTGGACCAGGTGGCACAGGTTTCGGGAATGGTGGTTTGTAGCGGAAAGAACCGGGCGCATCGATTGCGCCCAGCAGCATCTGCAGCACATGGATCAAGCGGCATGTGTCGAAGCCGTTGGAGTGTGCTGAGATTCCGCGCATGGCATGGATGGCGACTGGGCGGGCGACCATGGTTTCATGGCGCTTGCCGGTCCAGTCGGTCCAGGGTTGCTGGATTTCCATCGGGTCATCAAGGGCAGCCGCTGCTAGATCATTGGCAAGATTGCGGATGGTTTCCGCAGGCACATCAGTAATAGCAGCCACCGCATCCGGGTTGTTCGCGCCGTCAAGAAAGCGCTCCGCCAGAAGCTGGAATACGGTCTTGGCTTTTCGACCATCGGGCAGTGTGCGCTCACCGATGAGGGAAAGGTTGGCACCGGGTGTGCGCGCAGGTGTCGGCGCATCAGCAGTCCCGTCCCAGCCAAGTGGCGCGCCATCAGCATCTTTAATAACGAGCCCATGATCGGCAGCGCCCGGGTTCTGGTTAATCAGCCAGGAAGCGTCCGTTGTGCGCGCCAGGAATTCCAGATCAATTCGGTCTTGGCGGAGAAGCTCATGGATAAGCGCTGATACAAATGCGCCGTCCGTGCCGGGGCGAATCCCGACCCATTCGTCTGCAATGGCCGAATAGCCCGTGCGAACCGGGTTCACAGAAACAACTTTGGCACCACGAGATTTCAGCTTGCCAAGGCCAATTTTGATCGGGTTGGAATCGTGATCTTCCGCAACGCCGAACATCAGCAGCATGCGTGCATGCTCCCAGTCAGGCTCGCCAAATTCCCAGAACGATCCGCCGATGGAATATATACCCCCGGCGGCCATATTGACCGAACAGAAGCCACCATGTGCGGCATGGTTGGGCGTGCCGAATTGCGTCGCCCAAAAGCCAGTTAAGGATTGTGATTGGTCGCGTCCGGTGAAGAACGCCAAGCGGCGCGGGTCTGTGTTGCGGACTTCAGAGAGCCAGGAGGTCGCCATTGTCAGCGCTTCATTCCACTCAATCTCTTCAAACTCGCCAGCGCCACGGGCACCCTTGCGGCGGAGCGGTTTGGTCAATCGGGCTGGGGAATAGTGCTGCATGATCCCAGCCGCACCCTTGCCGCAAAGCACGCCGCCATTCACTGGGTGATCAGGATTGCCGTCAATATATCGGACCCGGCCATCTTTCAGATGCACGCGAATCCCACAGCGACAGGCGCACATGTAACAGGTGGTGGTTTTGATTTCGTCCCCGGTCGGGCGGTTGTAGTCGATAGGCTCAAGCGGTGCGTTCATAAGTCCTCACGGTAGAGCGGGCCGGGCATAAGTGGTGGGCCATGGCTTCAAGCAAATGACCGAATTTCATCATCTGACATATTCCCTGGAACAACAACGACGGGAATATGCAGGCTGCCGATATGGCGGCTGGTAATCTGGGTGACCAATGGACCAGGGCCTTGGCCTTCGGTGTTGGCGGCCAAAATCAAGAAGGCGATGTCCCGGTCTTCATTGATAAGGTCAATGACAGCCTGAGACGGCTCGCCCTCGCTAATATAAAGGATCGGCGTCTGACCGCTCAGCCGTTTGACGACCTCTGCCGCTTGCAGAAGTAGTCGTTCAGCCTCTGCACGCGCTTCTTCCCGCATGAGTGCAGCGACGCCAGCCCAATGGCCAAACTCGTCCGCTTGCTCAAGCACATAAAGCAGCCCAACACGTGCGCCGGTGCGCAGTGAGCGCATGGATGCATAGTGCAATGCGATGGACAGCTCCTCACTGCCATCAAGCACGCAAAGCAGTACGCGATTCTTGCGCACTGGGTCCGACATCGGCTCCTTAGTCATGGTCGTACCCTCACGGAAATTCGGCCCCCACGGAAATCATGAACGTGTCCGTCATGATTTTCGGAACGCCCATCCGCCAAACCATCCTGCAACGAGGGCGATCAGAATAGCAACTATCCCATAGAGCGCTGGATGGTCGTGGGCCGTGTTGTAAACGAATGCGCCAAAGCCCGCTTTTCGAACGCGTAGGGGCGTTTCAGTACCTAAAACGGGCCAGCCATCAATCACCTCATATACTGTAACAGTGTAGTCGCCGATGGGTGTTGAGGAGGGGAAGGGCACCTGGGTTCGGAATAGCCGGTCCTCACGCATGAGCACGTGGCCAGGTTCCTTAGCATAGAGCTGGTCGCGTTCGCGGAGGGTGATCAGTGCCTCTCTGAACTGATTAACTCGCTCTGGGCTGAGACTGCTATCAACCGGTGCCATGCCAAGATAGCGGGGGCCAACGCCAAGACTCTCCAAGATTGTCTCAAGCTTGCCGTCACCGCGCAGGCCTTCCGTTGTCGCCACGAAATAGAAGCTCGGGGCGTTCTTGAACGTCACTTCATCCTGGTTGATCCATATTCCAGCTGTGCGTTCTTTTTCGCGGACAGATATGGTCTCTGGTGGGCCACGAACGATGACCACAACTTCACCGCCCCTGGTGTCATAGCCAAATAGTAGAAGTTCTGCCCCGTCAAACCCGGATGTGATCTCAATCTGGTGCTTGGAGAGGTCAACGGCGATCTGTGCTATCGCGGCGCGCGTGAGCGTTGCGGCGGCGACTAAGGCGAGAATGAAGCTGAAGGCTCTCAATGTCCGCCCCCCAAGGCTAGGGAGAATGGATTGCCCGGGGTCGCGATCAGATCAAACGCCAGCTTGCCGCATGTTAGCAACACGAGCACGGCCAGTAGCACGCGGAACTGTTCGCTTGGGAGTTTCGCACCAAGCCGGATGCCGACCTGCACGCCAAGCACAGAGCCAACCAGCAGCAGCAATGCCAGCAAGATATCAACAGTTTGGTTCTGCCACGCCTGCAAGAACGTAACGTTGGCTACGACGAACAAAATTTGGAAAAGCGATGTGCCCGCAACGACGGACGTTGGCATGCCGATCAAATAGATCATGGCCGGCACCATAATAAAGCCGCCGCCGACACCCATGATTGCCGCCAGAACGCCAACCAGCATGCCGACAAACAGCGGCAGCAATGCTGAGACGTATAGTCTGGACTTATGGAATCGCATCTTGAATGGCAGGCCGTGCACCCAAGTATGCTTATGTAGCTTGCCGCGCCTGGCGACACCGCGCTTCTGCTTCAGCATGGAGCGCATGGATTCTGAGAACATCAGCAAGCCGATAATGCCCAGGAAGACGACATAGCAAAGCGATATCACCAGATCGATCTGGCCAAGCTTTTGCAATGCCTTAAATAGGAACACGCCGCCGGTAGAGCCGATCACACCGCCCACCAGCAGCACAGATCCCATTTTGAAATCGACGCTTTTTCGTCGCCAGTGGGCCAGCACGCCAGTGATAGAGGTAGCAACGAGCTGGTTTGCTTCAGATCCAACGGCGACAGCGGGAGGGACGCCGATGAATATCAGCAGTGGCGTCATTAGAAAGCCGCCGCCGACCCCAAATAAACCGGAGAGGACACCGACACCCGCACCCATTCCCAGCAGCAGGAATACATTGACCGAAATTTCCGCGATGGGCAGGTAAACGTGCATTCTGGCGCCGTTTTGGAGAGATTTTCGGACAAATGCGTCCGGATTTAAGGTTGTCGCACCATGCGCCGCACATACAAGTGACGCAAGTACTTTAAAGCATCTCCGGGTCTAGCGGATGGCTTAATGCGTCATTTTGTACCTCAATAATCCAGATGTCTGGGTCAAACTTGCGCTCACGGGCAAGCCTCTCATCAGCCTCAGTTTCTGGCACAGGGTCTGGGCCGGTTGGGCGGAACCATACGGGGCGACCATCTGGATCGCGGGTTTGACTATAGACAACGGACTGCCCCGTTCGATCCATCACCTTGATCATAATCACGCCAGATCCGGCGTCGCCTCGCTTTAGCACCATGCCGCCGCCGCCCTGCGCTTCAGCCGCACGTATGGCTGCCATAGCGAGCGTCCGTGCGGGCAAATTGTCTTGGGACATAGGGCGTGTGATCCAGTCGGCACGAGTTGAGGCATAGAAATCATGCCATGAGGGCCAAGTTGTCGCCCGGTTTTTGCCTGTGGGCAACTCCCCCGTTTACCTCTGACTCCTCATCCGTTAACTTAATGGCAACAGGTGGGAAGGGGTCGAATAGGGCCATGTGGCGTCGAGCCGCATTGGCGAGCGCCCAGGGTTTATGCAATTCAGTCGCTTCGCGCGGACTTAATTCGCGTATGAGCCCTGTGCTGGAACGCCAGCACAGCGATGGTCGTTGAATATTAATCCATTGGAGATGATGGGCTCAGGCGTTGACTTTTTGCGCCAGAATCTGTTTTGTCACAAACTTGTTGGGCGATTCAATGAATATCGCACCTGAACCGGGACGCACCTTAACGGCCATGCAAAAAACACTGCCGACGGTTAACTCCGGCCTCCCATTCCGCTCAGAAGGCTTCCGCACAGTCGTTAAAGCCCTGGATTACGCGGCGGGTGGCGAAACTGGCTTCAATTTCTTTGACGGGCGCGGCGACTTCTCTGAATCGCTGAGCTATGCGGATTTGCGCGAGCGCGCAGTCGACCTGGCAGGCCGCCTTTGCGGCGCTGGCCTTAAAAAAGGCGACCGCCTCGCTGTTATCGCGGAAACCACGCCAGACTTCCTGACATTCTTCTATGGCTGCCAATATGCTGGCCTGATTCCAGTGCCATTGCCGTTCCCTATGCATCTGGGCGGTAAGGATGCGTACATCGGCCAGCTCAAACGGATGATGCAGAGCGCGCGCGCTGCTGCCGCCGTCGCATCTGAAGACCTGATTGGCTACCTGCGCGAAGCTGCAGAAGGCCTGCAGACCCCGATGGTTGGCACGCCAGACGAGTTCTATCGTCTGCCAGCCGGTAAAAACGGGCTGCCCAAAATCACCGAAGACGATATTTGCTACATTCAATACTCATCAGGCAGCACGCGGTTCCCGCACGGGGTAGCGGCGTCGCATCGTTCAGTTGCAGCGAATGTGCAGGGCATCGTGAACCATGGTGTTAAAGCTGGACCCGGCGATCGCTGCATGTCCTGGCTGCCGCTTTATCATGACATGGGCCTTGTTGGTTGCTGCCTCACGCCTGTGTTCGGTCAGCTTTCAGTCGATTACGTTGCGACGCCAGACTTCGCACGCCGCCCACTAACGTGGTTGAAAGTGCTTTCTGAAAATGGCGGCACGATCTCTTTCAGCCCAACCTTTGGCTACGACATCTGCCTGCGCCGCGCTGGTCGCGCCCGCGCTGATGACTATGATCTGTCTAAATGGCGGGTCGCGGGCATCGGTGGTGAGATGGTGCGCGCCGATATTCTTGAGCGCTTCTCCGAAACGTTTGCACCCAGCAAGTTTGACCGCCGCGCCTTTGTCGCCAGCTATGGTCTGGCGGAATCGACGCTCGCAGTATCGTTTGCTCCGCTGAATACGGGCATTGAAGTCGACGCAATCGTGAAGCGCGACTACTCGCTGACAGGGCAAGCCAAGCCTGGCAATGATGATGACGGTGAGAACGCTGTGCGCCCGTTTGCGTTCTGCGGCGGCCCGATGCCTGGCCATAAGCTGGCTATCCGTGATGATCACGGGAATGATTTGGCAGACCGCTTGATTGGCCGGGTTTATATCTGGGGCCCAAGCGTCATGAATGGCTACTTTGGCGACCCCGCTGCTACGAAGAATGTGCTGTCGAAAACCGGTTGGCTTGATACCGGTGACATGGGGTACACGGTTGCTGGCAAGCTGGTGATCACTGGTCGTGGCAAAGACTTGATCATCTGCAATGGCCGGAATATCTGGCCGCAAGATATCGAATGGGCTGTTGAAGGCCTGGGCGGTATTCGGCGTCGCGATGCTGCAGCGTTCTCCGTTGAGAATGAGGACGGTGCTGAGGGGGTCGTTGTTGTCGTGCAGTGCCGCGCGACTGAAACTGAAGCACGCAGTCAGCTGATGCGTGAAGTGCGCGCCGCCGCCCGTTTGGTGGCTGGTGTGGATTGTACGGTGGTTCTGGCGCAGCCGCGTAGCCTGCCAATGACCTCTTCTGGTAAGCTCAGCCGCACTGCCGCTCGTGAGAACTATCTGGCTGGCCGCTATGGTGACACCGAGGCCGATATGGGCTTGCGGCATGCAGCTTACTCGACCCTGACCGCCGCCGGCGGCGACTAATCGCTGGCGCGCATGTCGGCGCGTTCTGAACCTCACATATCCTCTCCTATTGCGGATGGCGCTGGCCGGGTGCTTGCGCTGACCGGTGCCACGGGCTTTCTAGGCGGCCGCGTTGCGGCACTTGCAGGTGCTGCCGGTTGGCGTGTGCGGATATTGCAGCGCCGCTCGGATGTTGTTTTGGATGGTATTTGGGAGGTTGTGCCCGGCGATTTAGCCGATGGCGGGGCGCTCGAGCGGCTTGTTGATGGCGCAGACGCTGTGATTCACAACGCCGGATTGGTCCGCGCGCAGTCCCCTGCCGCTTTCATGGCGGCTAATGCCCTTGGCGCTAACGCCGTTGCACGGGCTGTGTTGGCTGCGGGTGCGCCGCCTTTCGTGCTTGTCTCATCCCTTGCAGCGAGTAGGCCGAGCGTATCGCCCTATGCGGCGAGTAAGGCAGTTGCGGAGGCTGGTGTGCGTCGCATTCTGGCAAGCCATCCGTCCGCCATTATCCGCCCGCCGGCAATCTACGGCCCAGCAGATGCAGCGACGAAGCCGATGTTTCAAGCCATGGCGAAGGGCTTTGCGCCCATGCCAGGGCCAATCGATGCCCGCCTCGCCATGATCTATGTGGACGACGCTGCGTCCGCGACGCTGGCTGCGCTCGGTGCTGCTTCACCTGCCCATCCTGTGTACGAGATAGATGATGGCGCTGGTGGATATACTTGGCGTGAAATCCGTGCAGCTGGCGAGGCCGCGGCAGGCCGACGCCTCCGCCCAATACGATTGCCGATGCCATTGATCAGCGCAATCGGTGGATTTGGCGGTATTGGTGCCCGGATGAGCAGTACCCTCGGTTTTCAGCCGCCATTTCTAACGCCTGGCAAGGTCTCAGAAATGCGCGCGGGTGACTGGATCGCCGATCCTGCGCGAAGCCTTCCACAATGGCGAGCGGAAGTTTCGTTAGAGGCGGGTTTCAGGCGAACGCTGGCATGGTATAGAGAGGCTGGATAATCCGCGCGCCGCATCGGGCGCGCCGCTGTTCTAAGTGAGAGTGAACATGGTCGGCACTGCTGCGCATGACGAGTTGATGGGCGAATTGGCCGGGATGCTGGACAAGCTGAATAAGGGCGGCATCACGATCACCCGCGCCACAGATTTCAACGCAGACCTGAACGTTGATTCCGTTGCCGTGATGGATTTCGTGCTTGAGGTGGAAGACACCTACGATATTTCAGTACCGATCAATCTGTTGAGCGAAGTGACGACAGTCGGCGACTTCGCTGATGTGGTCGCCCGCGCCCGCGCCGATAACTGAGCCGAGGACCGGGCATGGATCTATTCGACAAGTTTAAGCCGATTGCTGAAGCCTATGCTGGGCTGCGCGCAATCGGTGCGGACCCGTTCAAGGTCGCGTTTGACCGTATCATCTCGCCGACGGTTGGCATGATCGGCAATTCGGAAGTTGTGCTGGCTGGCACCAATAATTACCTCGGGCTGACATTCGATCCGAATGTTATTGCAGCCGCACAGAAGGGGGCGGCTGAATTTGGTGCTGGCACAACGGGCTCCCGTATTGCCAATGGCACCTACGGCCCGCACAAACTTCTTGAAGAAGAATTAGCGGCCCATTTCGGCCTAGATCAAGCGATTGTCTTCACGACCGGCTATCAGGCCAACCTCGCGGTTGTAGCCGGTCTTGCTGGGCCGCAGGACGTCGTGCTGATCGATGCTGATTGCCACGCCAGTATCTATGACGCCTGTAAGCTCTCCGGTGCGCAAATCGTGCGGTTTGCGCACAATGATCCTGCATCGCTTGATCGCCGTTTATCGCGGTTGGACCGAGACGCATCGAACAAAATGGTGATCACCGAAGGCCTCTACAGCATGTTCGGTGATGTGGCGCCCTTGGCGGAATTCATTGAGGTGAAGAAACGCCATAACGCCTATTTGGTCGTTGATGAGGCGCATTCTTTCGGCGTGTTTGGTCCGAACGGCCTTGGCCTTGCGGAAGCTGAGGGCGTGCTCGCGGATTGCGATATCCTGGTCGGTACATTCTCTAAGAGCCTTGCTGGCATTGGCGGTTTTGCAGCCTCGAGCTTGCCGCAGTTTGATCTGCTTCGGGTGGCGGCCAGGGCTTACATGTTCACGGCCTCATCCTCGGCTGCCAGTATTGAGGCGACACGCGCCGCATTGCGCGAAATCAAAGCGCAGCCAGAGCTCCGGGATCAGATATGGTCCAATGCTAAGCGCCTGCATGCAGGGCTTGCGGACGCGGGCTTCAAGCTTTGCGCCAGCCCCAGCCCAGTGATTGGCGTTGATATGGGCGACCCGGGCAAAGCGGCAGCATTCTGGAATGCGCTACTGGATGAAGGCGTATACGTGAACTTGGCGATCCCACCGGGCACACCGAACAGCACATCGCTCCTGCGTTGCTCTGTGTCCGCCGCGCACACGCCAGATCAGATCGACTTTATCGTGGAACGCTTCACGGCAGTCGCTGCCCGCTTTGCAGCACCGGACGCTGCTGAATAAAAGCCGCGTCCTTAGCTGCTATTGCGAGTGACTATTGGCCAGCGATCGTCATGCCGTCAATGCGAACTGTCGGCGCATTGACACTGCCCCGCCGCACAAGATCGTTGGCGGGCGTTAGCGCCAGGAACATGTCCTTCAGATTGCTGGCAATCGTCAGTTCGTTGACCGGGTGGGTGATTTCCCCATTTTCAATCCAGAACCCGGAAGCACCCCGGCTGTAGTCGCCTGTCGCGATATCAGCGCCGTTGCCGATCAGTTCGGTCACGTAGAACCCGTCTTCAATTCCAGCGATCATTGCTTTTGGCGTCATGGTGCCTGGCTGCATATCAAGGTTGGATACAGCTGGGCTTGGCGGTGAGCCAATGCCGCGGCTAGCGCGCCCATTGCTTTCAAGGCCAAGCTTACCGGCGCTTCGTAAATCCATCACCCAAGCTTGCAGCACGCCGTCCTGAATAAACTCAAACGCGGAGACGGGCAGGCCTTCAGCGTCAAAGGGGCGGGAGGCCATGCCGCGCGGACGAAGCGGATTATCAATGATCGTCACGCCCGGCTGGAACAATTGCTCGCCCATCTTGTCCTTCAAGAAAGACACGCCGCGCGCGATGGCGGCACCATTGATGGCGCTAGACAGGTTGCGCAATAGGCCGCCAGCAAGGCGTTGCTCGAACACAACCGGCACGGCTTGGGATTTTACGCGTTTTGCACCCAAGCGCCGAACGGCCCGCTCGCCAGCCGTGCGGCCAACAACTTCCGCCGCTGCGAGGTCGCTCAAATGGGTGGCGGAAGAATAATCGTAGTCCCGCTCCATCAGCCCATCCCGCTCAGCTATGGCGGTGGAGGAGAATCCGGCACTGGTGCGCCCGTAAGCGCCGGTGAAGCCATTGGTGGTGGCGAGGGCGATATCCGTCCGCCCCCAACTGGCGCCCGCCCCCTCAGAATTCGTGACGCCGGAAACTTCCAGCATTGCTGCCTCCGCAGCTTTCGCCATCTCAGATAGTTCTTCGGGGGATGGCTCGCCGGGGCCGATCAGATCAAGGCCTGGCGGAATGGAGCCATCCGATACCTGATCCGCTGTCGCTAAAAGCACGGAAGGATCAGGCGGTGCGGCTTTTGCCATCGCCACGGCGCGCTCTACAAGGGAGGCCAATGTTTTTTCAGAAAGATCGCCCGATGCGACAGAGGCCGTGCGGTCGCCAACGAATACACGTAGGCCCAAATCCAAGCTTTCAGCGCGTTCCAGGCTTTCCCGTTCGCCCATGCGATAAGCCACCTCTAGGCCTCGGCTTTGAGCGACGACAGCGTCTGCGGCGTCTGCGCCAGCGCGCGTTGCTTGATCGACAAGGCTCGCCAAACGGTCAAGCAAATCTGGGGTCTGGGTCATCAGCGTCTAAACTTTCTGAAAATCATGTACTCGGGACATAGCGCTCTATTCGATCGACGCCAAGCCGTGCTTGCAGCATTGGCCACAGGCCATTACCGTTCATACATCTGAATATCACCTCAATCCCACGAAAAGGTTGCTGTCCGCCATGCGTTTTACCGGCTCCGACAATTATGTCGCCACAGATGATCTCATGCTCGCCGTTAATGCGGCGATCACTCTTGAACGCCCGCTGCTGATCAAAGGCGAACCCGGCACTGGCAAGACCGTCCTGGCGTTCGAGGTTGCGAAGGCGCTTGGCCTGGAAATGATTACCTGGCACGTTAAATCCACCACCAAGGCCCAGCACGGTCTGTATGAATATGATGCGGTGTCCCGCCTGCGCGACAGCCAGCTTGGTGATGATAAAGTTCACGATATCAAGAACTACATTCAGAAGGGCAAGCTCTGGGAAGCGTTCACCGCTGGCGAGCGGGTTGTGCTGCTGATCGATGAAATCGACAAAGCCGATATCGAATTCCCGAATGATCTGCTGCAGGAACTCGACCGGATGGAGTTCTTTGTTTACGAGACAGGCGAAACGGTTAAGGCCGATATCCGCCCCATCGTGATCATCACGTCCAACAATGAAAAAGAGCTGCCGGACGCGTTCCTCCGCCGTTGCTTCTTCCACTACATCCAGTTCCCGGACAAAGACACGATGAAAGAAATTGTCGATGTCCACTTCCCGGAAATCAAAAAGGACCTGCTGACCGCAGCGATGGAATCATTCTTTGGTCTGCGGGAAATCCCAGGCGTGAAGAAAAAGCCGTCTACGTCCGAACTGCTGGACTGGTTGAAGTTGCTGGTCGCAGAAGATATTCCGCCGGAAAGTCTCAAAGGCAAAGAAAACTCCAACGCTATCCCACCGCTGTATGGTGCGCTCTTGAAGAACGAGCAGGACGTACACATGGTCGAACGACTGGTGTTTATGAGCCGGCGCGAACGGGGCTAATTGCGCCTTTCTGCAAGGTTCCCCTCTCTCCCAGCCCTCTCTTCCTATGGGGCGAGAGTTCGAAAAGAGAATGCCTAAGTGAGGGTCCTCTCTCCTTTAAAGGAGGGCGAGGGAACAGGGTGAGGGGGCACCTGCCGCGTTCTGGATGTGCGATACGGCCCGGAGGCCATAGACGATGTTCATTGAGTTCTTCTTTAAGGTCAAAGAAGCCAAAATTCCGGTGACGATCCGGGAATTCTTGATGCTGTTGGAGGCGCTGGATAAGCACGTCGCCGGGTTCAGTGTCGATGATTTCTACTACCTATCCCGCGCAGCGCTGGTGAAGGACGAGAAGTTCTTTGATCGGTATGACCGGGTGTTCGGCCAATTCTTCAAAGGCATTCAGGACCTGACCGAAGGCATGTTCGGTGCAGATATCCCTGAAGACTGGCTCGCCAAGCAAGCAGAACTGCTTTTGTCCGACGCGGATAAAGAGCAGATCGAAGCCATGGGCGGCTGGGACAAAGTGATGGAGGAGCTGAAAAAGCGCCTTGAGGAGCAAAAAGGCGAACATCATGGTGGCAACAAATGGATCGGCACCGGTGGCACATCGCCGTTTGGCACCGGCGGTTTCAACCCCGAAGGTGTGTCCATCGGCGGTAAGCAGCGTCGCCAGGGTAAGGCGCTGAAGGTTTGGGAAAAGCGCGAATATAAGAACTACGATGATTCGATCCAGCTCGGCATCCGCAACATCCAAATTGCACTCCGCCGTTTGCGGGAATTTGCGCGTATGGGGTCTGAAGAAGAATTGGACCTGAAGGAAACCATCGACAAAACGGCGAAGAACGCTGGCATGCTCGATATCATCATGCGGCCAGAACGCACCAACCGCGTCAAAGTGCTGATGTTTTTTGACGTCGGCGGGTCGATGGATGACCATATCCGCGTTTGTGAGGAATTATTCTCCGCCAGCCGGACCGAATTCAAAAACCTGGAGTTCTACTACTTCCACAACTGCATCTATGAAGGCCTGTGGAAGGACAATCGCCGCCGCTTTGATGAGCGGGCCCCCACATATGACGTCATCAACAAGTTCCCGCAGGACTACAAAGCCATCTTCGTCGGCGATGCGTTCATGAGCCCCTACGAGGTGACATACAAAGGCGGATCGGTGGAGCATTGGAACGAGGAGCCGGGCGCGCTTTGGCTCTCGCGCATGCTAGATCATTGGCCGGATTCGATCTGGCTCAATCCGCGCCCTGAACAGCGCTGGGATCACACGCCCTCCACGCAAATCATCAAGGAACTCATGACCAACCGCATGTATCCTTTGACGGTCGATGGCCTTGATCGCGGATTGAAAGCGCTGACCCGATGACCTTGCCGACAGCAGACGTTCTCACCGCCGTGGACGCAGATATCGACGGCTCACTAGAGCGTTTGTTCGATTGGCTGCGCATCCCGTCCATCTCCACCGATCCTGCCTATAAAGCAGATGTTGAGAGGGCAGCGGATTGGGCTGTCAAAGAGCTTTCAGGTCTTGGGTTTACCGGCGGCAAACGGCAGACGCCAGGCCATCCGATGATCGTGATGCACCATCCGGGGCCGAACGCAGGGGGTGCTAAATCCGCACCCCATGTCCTGTATTATGGCCATTACGATGTGCAGCCGCCAGAACCGCTGGAGCTTTGGGACGCGCCACCCTTTGAGCCGCAACTGATCGATGCAGAACGCGGCAAGCGCATCGTGGCCCGAGGTGCGGTGGACGACAAAGGCCAGGTGATGACCTGGCTTGAAAGCCTCCGCGCCTGGCACAAAGTCAACGGCGCGCCGCCGTGCGAAGTCACGGTATTGCTTGAAGGCGAGGAAGAAACCGGCAGCCCGAATCTCGAGCCGTTCCTTGAAGCAAATGCCGAAGAACTCTCTCGCCCAGACGTTGCCATTGTCTGCGATACGCCGATGTGGAGCTTGGAGAAGCCTGCGATCACCTGGCTGCTGCGCGGTATGTGCTATGCCGAAATCACGCTGGAAGGTCCCAGCCATGATCTGCATTCCGGCTTGTATGGCGGCGCTGTCCTGAACCCGATTAATGCGCTGACGACTATTCTCGGCGATCTGCAGGACGACCAGGGCCGGGTGCAAATCCCAGGCTTCTATGATGACGTTGAAGAACCGCCGGAAGCCGTTAAAGCCAATTGGGCGGCACTTGGTTTCGATGAAGATGCTTTCCTTGCGGGCGTTGGCCTAACGGTTCCGCACGGCGAAGCTGGTCGCACACCCTTAGAGCGCCTTTGGTCTCGCCCGACGGCGGATGTGAACGGCATTTGGGGCGGATATACGGGCGAAGGCTCGAAGACAGTGATTGCGTCGCGCGCGTCCTGCAAACTCTCCTGCCGCTTGGTGCCAAACCAGGACCCACAGAAGATCAAGGCTGGCGTAGAGGCCTTCTTCCGCGCCCGTGCGCCGAAAGACGCCAAGCTGACATTCCGCTTTTTCGGCGTGAACCCTGGCCTGAAAGTCGCGACGGACACGCGATATTTTAAAGCAGCAGAGCAAGGCTTGCGAGACGTATTCGGCGCAGAGCCAGCGCTAATGGGCTGTGGCGGGTCAATCCCGGTTGTCGGCTCCATGCAGCGCATTCTAGGCCTCGACAGCATGCTCGTCGGCTTCGGCTTGGAGGATGACCGGATGCACAGCCCGAACGAAAAGTTCGAACGGGCATGCCTGCATCAAGGCATCCGCAGCAACGCCGCGATCTTGGCTAGGTTAGCAGAGGGCTAATGCCCCAATGATGAGGGCTGAGGCCCTACACCATCGCAAACCCGCCGTTCACGCTGATCGTCTGCCCCGTCACCCACGCGGCTGCGTCTGACGCCAGGAACGCTACCATTGGTGCAACGTCATCCGGATTGCCGATGCGGCGAAGCGGGTAGTTGCGAACGATTTTGTCCATGTTTTTGGCCAGGAATTCCGCGTCTGAGTGGGATGTCTGAACAAGCCCAAGCGATACCGTGTTGACGGTGATATTGTTGCGCCCAAGCTCCTTCGCCAGGGATTTGCCAAGCGCCATTGTTCCAGCGCGGGTGGCGGCGGCCATGGAGATATTGGCCTCACCAATGCGGGAGCTGTCGCCGATTAGGCTGATGATCCGGCCGCTATTTTGCTTCACCATATGGGGTGCGGCGGCGCGGCAGCAGTGGATGGCACCGTAGAGGCAAGTATCGATCTGTGGTTTCCAATCGTCCGGCCCAGACTCCAGGAATTTCTGGACTTTCACGTATCCGGCATTGTTGACCAGAACTTCGATCCGCCCAAAATCCGCGACCACGCTGTCCACCATGGCTGTGACGGCGGCATAGTCCGCGATGTCCGCGCCATAGGCTTTCGCGACGCCGCCTGCCGCTTCGATGTCCCGCACAACTGCCGCCGCTTCATCGGCGGAGCGGTTGAAGTTGACGGCGACAATCGCCCCTTCCGCTGCAAGCTGCAGCGCAATTTCGCGGCCAACGTCCCGCCCGCCGCCGGTTACCAGGGCCACTTTGCCAGTCAAATTCAAGTCCATGTCAGGTATCTCCTTCAATCGCCTGGGTCACCAGGCGGTAAATGCGCTCGGGCGTTGCGGGCAGTTCCGATATGTTGATATTCAAATGGGATAGCGCGTCCGTGATGGCATTGGCGATAGCAGCGGGCGCGCCGATTGTACCGCCTTCGCCCATGCCCCGGTATCCGCCCAGCGTGCCGAGTGCGGCCGTATCCAAATGCAGCACTTCCAGCTTTGGAGTCTCTGCGGCGGAGGGGGCCACGTAATCGACTAAACTGGCGGAAAGCGCTTGGCCGTTTTGATCGTGCACGACCTCCTCATAGAGTGCAGCGCCAATGCCCTGAACGATGCCGCCATGGACCTGTCCATCCACGATCATCGGGTTGATCAGCCGCCCGCAATCCTCCGCCACCAGGAAGCGCTTCACGGTGACGATGAATGTCTCCGGGTCAATCTCAACGGCAGCGATGTGGGTTGCGGATGTCGTGGTGCCGAATTCTGGATCGTAGAATTTGGTGGCGCGAAGATCGAGTTCCGCCCGCATTTCAAGCGGGAACCGGCCCATTTCGGAATATACAGCCCGGCCAACTTCCGCGAGGCTTAAGGTCTTGTTGGTGCCACGCTCGCTGATGATGCCGTCTTCGATGTCCAGGTCATCCGTATCCGCTTCCAGCATGAACGCGGCCGCTTCCAGCACTTTGTCGCGAACGGCTTGGCCGCTCAAATGAGCTGCCCCGCCCGCCAGCACGGCGCTGCGGCTGGCATAGGTGCCGGTGGAATGGGTGACGGCGGCGCTGTCCCCATGGATCACCTGTACGCTGTCCACCGGCACACTCAGTTCGTCCGCCACAATCTGCGCCAGCGTTGTTTCCAAGCCTTGGCCATGGGATGCGACGCCGAACGTGGCACGAACAGCACCAGAGGCATCGACCTCCACTGTCGCAGTTTCGGTCCCGGTGTTGATTGGCATGCCCGGTGCTGCTGACATGCGGGAGCCGATGCCCGTCAACTCCGCATAAGACGCGACGCCAACGCCGAACCAACGACCAGCCTGGCGCGCTACGCTACGTTCAGCTTGCAGTGCGGGATAGTTAACCCCTTTGCACGCCAGCTCCAGGCATTCTATGAAGCCGGATTGATCCCAGACGATGCCGGAGCCGGTGCGATAGGGAAATTGGCCTGGCTGCACCAGGTTCCGACGGCGCATCTCCACGGGGTCCAGGTCCAAGCGCTGGGCCGCCATGTCGATTAACCGTTCAAGCACGAATGCGGCGGCGGGGCGGCCAACGCCGCGATAGGGGCCAGCCGGTGTTTTGTTGGTAGTGACGGCCACGACTTCTGCCTGATAGTTCGCTAGCTGATATGGTCCTGGCAGGAAGCCCGCCACCTGCATCGGCTCCAGCGCTGCGGTCCATGGATAGATGGAATACGCCCCGACATCGCCTAGGATTTCAGCCTTCAGTCCAAGCAGGTGCCCGTCTTTGTCGACGGCAAGCTCGGCGTCGATAGCCTCATCGAAAGCCTGAGAGGTCGTCAGCAGGTCCTCAAGCCGGTCACTGGTCCATTTAACCGGCTGGCCAAGCTTGCGGGATAGCAGCGAGACCAGGATTTCTTCTGGATAAAGGGAGGCCTTGCCGCCAAACCCACCGCCAACATCCGGGGCGACGACGCGCACGCTATGCCCTGGCATCGCCAGCACTTCGGCCAACGCATCGCGGATGACGCCCGGAACCTGCGTCGACGAATAGAGTGTGAGGGCCTGCTTGCCTTTGTTGAAGTCTGCCAAGTAGCTGCGGTTTTCGATCGCCAGGGGCGTCTTGCGATGGAAGCGAAAGCTGTCTTTTACGCGTATCGCTGCATTGGCGAAGGCTTCGGCTACATCACCGCGCGCAAATTTGCGGGAAACCAGAATATTGCTTTCGTGATGTTCGTGCAGCAGCACGTCGCTGGCCGCCGCAATGCGAGAATCGACGAGGTCGGGCAGCGGGGCATAACCGACTGTGATGAGGCCTGCAGCGTCTTCCGCGATATAGCGGCTTTCAGCGACAACGGCGGCGATGGCTTCACCGACAAAGCGTACCTTACCTTCCGCCAGCGCCGTAATCCCAGTGCTTTGATAGCCTTTCATGCGTGATGTGGCATGCAGTGGGCTGGCTGAGAAATCGTCCGCCGTATAGATGCCGATGACGCCTGGAAGCGCCCCGGCGGCATCTACATCAACGCTCAGGATACGGGCATGGGCATGGTCGCTGCGGACCAAGGCAACGTGCAGGGTGTGCGCCAATTGAATGTCGTCAACAAAGCCGCCAGCGCCAGTCAGCAGCCGAGGGTCCTCCAGCCGTTGCACGCGGGAACCAATGAATTTGGGGCGCGCATCATCCTGCATTGGGAGCGCTTCCTGCAGCTGTGCTGCCTAAGCGCTCACTCAGCGCCTCGCTGACAGCGCGGACGATATGCTCGTACCCCGTGCAACGGCAGAGATTGCCGGAAAGCGCTTCCCGGATTTCAGCATCTGTCAGCGGTGCTGCGTCCGACAGAATTTCATGGGCTGTCGCCAACATGCCGGGTGTGCAGAAGCCGCATTGCAGCGCGTGATGCTTGCGGAATTTCTCCTGGAGCAGGCTGAGCGCGCCAATTTCTCCCATGCCCTCAACAGTCGTCACCTCCCGGCCATCGGCCTGCACTGCTAGGCATAGGCAGGCGCGGGCAGAGGTGCCGTCGAGCAAGACAGTACAGGCACCGCAAACGCCGTGCTCACATCCTACATGGATTCCGGTCAGGCCAAGGTCTTCGCGCAGAAAGTCTGTCAGCAGGCGTCTTGGTTCGATATCGCGGGCGTAAGTGCTGCCATTCACGGTTAGTATGATGGGGCGTTTGCGGATCATAGCGTTTGACCCTTGGCCCAGGCGGCATCCAACGCCCGGCCTGCGACCACACCGGCCAAATGTCGGCGGTAATCGGCGGAGGCTTGGAGGTCGCTCATCGGGTTGACCTGTTCTCGAACTTGTCGCACTGCCGCAGCCCGCACACCCGCGTCCCAAGCGCGGCCAAGCAACATTGCCTCAATGGCTGGCAAGCGGCGCGGCGTTTCATCGACACCCATCATGGCAAGTCGAACATCGGCAATGGCACCATGGTGCAGGGTCAGGACCGCACCTGCACCCGCAAGGGCGAAATCGCCAGACCGCCGTGCGATCTCCTCAAAGCCCCAACCTGAACCTGCAGCCAGGTTTGGGAAGGTGACGGCAGTTAGGATTTCATCCTCGCTGAGATCAGTGGTCAGCGGGGCGAGGAAAAAATCCTCGGCGCGGGCGGTTCGGTCACCTGCTGGGCCAGTAATGTGGATTTCTGCGTCGAGCAATACTGCCAGCAATGGCAGTTCTGCCGCCGGGTCACCATGGGCCAAGCTGCCGCCGATGGTGCCTCGGTTTCGGATCGCCATATGCGCAACATACTGCATGGTATGGCTGATGATTGGTAAGCGCTCCGCCAATTCTGGTGACCGCATAAGCGCATAGTGACGTGCACCTCCGCCCACGGTTATTCCGCGCTCACCCGCTGTGATTTGGTCGAAGGCGGGCAGGCGGCTGATATCCACCAAGAGCGCTGGATCAAGCAAGCGGAAGTTCAGCATTGGCATCAGGCTTTGACCGCCTGCGATCAGCTTCGCCTCACCCGCATGGCTGGCCAATAATTGGACAGCCTCTGCGATGGATGTTGGGGCAGCGTAATCAAATGCCGGCGGCTTCAAAGGATGGCCCGATCAATAAAGGGACTGAGGCGTGAATCGTAGCGGACGATTGGCCGATGCGGCAAGCGCGCCCCTGGGTTTCTTTTTGAAATCACGGCATAATATAGGAAGTAAGTCGGCGTTCCGCCGTTCCGATAGAGATCTTCAGGCCCCACCATGAGCAAACGTGCAATGATTGGCTTTGGTATCGTCCTGGGGGCGGCTCTCGTCGCGGGGCTGACCTATAGTGACCGAGTAGACCCAGATACCAGCCTCTATGACCTCGCCTGCACGCGCGTGCTGGAGGACAAAAAGCCGGCGCCGGAATGGAGCAGCTCCGAACTTCTGGCGAAAGATGCATGTGCTGCAGCGAAGCAGGCGGATGGGTCATTTGACCAGGGGCCAGCACAGTTGAAGCTCGCGCGACCCCATGGCTACACGCATTATTCCGGCTTTATCATCACAGAGCGGACGGTCCATACGGTGTTGGCGCAAGGCTTCGTCCACGGTGTGACCTGCGCCAATGATTTCTATAAATATGGTACGGCTGAAGATCGATCCCTTGGCGGCGAGTGGGAACCAGACGAACGCCGTCGCCGCTGTGTTGAAGCACATGTCGATGGCTTGACGGAGTATCAGGTCCTGGCTGGGCCGAACGAGGATGATTACTTCATCACCGCCATCCGCCACCGGGATAGGCTTTATATCGGCTGGACTTTCATCCGCGCCCTCGATTTTCAGGAAACTGTGGGCGCGGACGTTAGTAGCTAACTTGCCCTATGCGCGCTTGGCGACCATGAACAGGCGGGCGAAGGGGTAGAGCGTTGTCCCGTCTTCCCGGCGCGGATAGGCATCGCGGAGCGCCGCCCCATATTCGACCAAGTATTGCTTCGCCATCTCCGGCCCAAGCTCCGTCAGCACAGGCCGCAAGGCGGAACCTTTGACCCATTCCAGCACGGGATCATCACCGGATAAGACCTGCTGGTAGGTCACTTCCCAAATGTCGACGTCACTCGCGTAGGGACGAAGGCGATCATAATAGACTGCGGCTTCGTCCACCCATTTGCGGGCGATGGTCTGGCGAAGTGTATCCGTCCCATAGCCTTTGCCGTCATTGCCTTGATTCAGAATTTCTCGCAGCAATTGGTGGGACGCTTGCCCCCAAGAAAGCGGCATTTGCGCTGCGAACACACCGCCCGGGGCGACGCACTGCATGAGGCGCGGGAACAGCGTCTCGTGGTCGTTCAGCCATTGTAGCGTGGCGTTGGTGTAGATCACATCTGCTGGTTCGCTGGGTGCCCAATTGGTGATATCTGCTTGGCGCCAATCGACCTTGTCGCTACCCGGTTGTGACTTCGCCTTTTCCAGCATTTCGGTAGACGCATCGAGGCCAACGACCTGTGCTGCCGGCCAGCGTTCGGTCATTGCCCGTGCGATTTCGCCATTGCCACAGCCAATATCCCAGCAGCGGGCGGGCGCATCCAGGTCCACCCGTTGAAAGAGTTCAATGGCCGGGCGGAGGCGATGGCCACCATAGCGCAAATATTGGCCGGGATCCCACACACCTTCGGGCCGGGTATCGTTCATCTAAATGCGCTCCAATGACTTCGGCAAAATGATCACAAATTCTGCGCCATCAGGGCCAGATCGGGCAAGCGTGATATCGCCGCCATGAGCCGCCGCGATTTCTTTTGCGATGGCCAGCCCAAGCCCGCTGCCATCTGCTTTCGAGGTACCGGAGAATGGCAGGAATAGCCGGGGCTCCATAGCGCCTGGAATGCCAGGTCCGTTATCCGCAATGGAAATGCGAACGCCAGCGCCACCTGTCGTCGTGGCTGCTGCTGTGACGGTTTGCGCGCCGGCTTCATAAGCGTTTCGCGCCAGATTTTCGATGGCGCGGGCCAACTGCGTGCGATCTACACGCGCATTGAGCCGCTCTGGAGCCAGGTTCTGGAACTGTCGTTTGCCGTCCGCACCACTGCCTGCGAGGGCAGCTTCGCCCGCGTCCTCGATAAGGTCGCGGAGGTCACATTCGGATTTCTGCAGCTTGGCCTCGCCTGTCCGAGCATACCGCACCACGTCCCGGCAAAGTGCGACTGCGCGGTCGATAGCGCGCAGCATTGTCGGGGCGACACGGCGGACTTCCGGATCATCGCTATCCTCAATCCGGTCGGACACGAGCTGTGCCGTTGAAAGAATGTTCCGGAGATCATGATTGATCTTGGCGACAGCCTCGCCGAGTGCAGCAAGACGTGTTTTCTGGGCCAGGGCTTGGCGGAGATCGCGTTGCATTTCAGCGAATTCCCGCTCCGCAACGCCGATTTCATCCCGTCGCCGGGTTGGTTGAACGCCACGGTCTGTATCTTCAGGCAGCGCGCGGAAGTCCGTCATTGCTTCGGTCAACCGGCCGAGTGGGCGGACCATTAGCCATTGCAGGCTGAAGTAAACCAAGCAGGCCGTGATCAGGGAGATGATGATGGAAAGCTCAAGAATCCGCCTCGAGTAGTCGATCAAAGACGCACGCATCGGCGCTTCCGCCATAATGATGCTGACCAGAACAGATGGATCAGACGGTGAGCGCCCGGTAATGCGGATGATGGCGTTGTTGTCGCGCCGAATCGTCTCAAACGCCTGCAAGATCATGATCATCGGCGTTTCACGGTCCAGATTGAACACATGATCAACGGCAGGCGGTGTTTCGTTGCCAAGCATCCGGGTCATAAATGGGCCTATGTGTAAGTCGATCCCGTAGGCCCCAACATGGCGAAGCAATTGCGCTTCAAGGGCGGGACTTACCTGGCCAGAGGGGGTGGCCTCCAGCGCCAAGCCGGCCAAGTGGGCATCGGCCAAACGTTCTTGCAGATACATGGCGCGGTAACGACCAGCAGATGGCGCAAAGATCAGCACTTCTGCCAGCATGACGAAGAAAATCGTCAGCACGAGCAGCCTAGCCGAAAGGCTGGCAAAGAGTTTCCGAATGCGCCAGACGGCGGCCATTTTGCGTTCCGTTATTGCTTCACGGTCGTGTCGATACGCTTACCCGTGATCTTTTTGTACAGGATCGGCGCCAGCGATAGGAGCGCTAATAACACAAGTGGCAGAATGACCTTCCATTCAAAAATCACATCCAGATTGGGCGTGCCGCCTTTGGCGAATACAGCGCCAAGTCCTGCGCCGACGCTGGCATACACAAACGTACCAGGAATAATCCCGAGCGCTGTTGCGGCAATGAAAGATTTCAGCGAGGCGCCCGCCAAAGCCGGAGCGACATTTACGACGAAAAATGGAAACACCGGTGCCAAGCGAAGGGCGAGAATGTAGGAGAATGCGTTTTCCTCGAAGCCTTTGCGCATTTTGCCAAGCGCTGCGCCCACCTTATCGCGAAAGAAATCAGCGAAGGCGTTGCGGGCGGCGAGGAATAGGATCGTCGCGCCGATCGTTGCACCAATGACGGTCATGCTGCCGCCGATCCATGTGCCAAAAACAAAACCGCCTGCCAGTGTGAGCAAAGTTCCAATCGGCAAGGATGCAGCGGTCGAGATGACATAAATCAGGATATAGGCCGCTCCTGCTTTCAATGGATTTGCGGCAGTCCAGTCCGCCAAAGCGACGCGATTCTCCGCCAGCGCGTCCAGGCTGATATATTTTCCGCCGCCTGCCGCAAAGAATGCGATGAATGCGGCAGCCAATACGGCGAGTGGTAAATAGCGCTTCCAAGCTGGGGTTTTGGAGCTTGTGTCTGTGGTGTCGTTCACAGGCGTAAATCGCAGATATATGGCATGGAGCGGGGGAATCCGTTGGTTGTGTTCTTATGTTATGGAGCAGCAATCTAGCGCCGCCTATTCAGGATTCCGTGAATGCAAATGTTATCGAGAGGCAAGGTGCCACATTTTGCGCTGCTATCATTGACCTTTCGGGCCTAAATCGACTATACACCGCCTTCCGCATTTCCGGTAGCGGACCCGGCGCGTTTACGCATGCGCGCTTGTTGGGTTGCCGCCGCATTGGGCTGTATGTAGATGCAGTCATGATAGTTTGGAGTTCGATGTTATGAAACGCACCTATCAGCCGAGCGTGATCGTTCGCAAGCGCCGCCATGGTTTCCGTTCACGGATGGCCACTGTTGGTGGTCGCCGCGTGCTGAGCAACCGTCGCGCCAAGGGCCGTAAGCGCGTTTCCGCGTAGGTCTTTCTAAAGCAGCGTTGAAGCGCAGGCGGCTGTGATGGATGAGAATACATCCACCTCAGCGCTGCTGCGCCTAAAAGAACGCAAGGATTTTCTGGCCGCCGCCAAAGGGCGGAAGGCCGGGTCGGGCACGCTCTCCCTACAGGGACGTCGGCGGCGCGGCCACGAATCCGACAAAGCCGACCCGAGTTCAATCCGTATCGGCTTCACCTGTTCAAAACGTGTCGGCAATGCTGTCGCCCGCAATCGCGCGCGGCGTCGTTTGAAAGCTGCTGCTGCGGAAATCGCTCCAGCGCTTGCTGCAACGGGCTGTGACTACGTGCTGATTGGCCGCCCACAGACAATTGATTGCTCGTTTGGCACGCTTCAGGCGGATATGCGCCGGGCATTTCAACAGGTAACGGCGAAACTGCAGGACAAGCGCTAATGCGCCGGATGCTCATCCAGCTGCTGTCTGCACCCGTGCATGTGTACCGCTATTGCATATCGCCCTTCACACCGATGGCCTGTCGGTTCAATCCCACCTGTTCCGCCTATGCGCTGCAGGCATTGAAGGCGCACGGGCCATTGAAAGGTGGGTGTTTGGCCATCCGCAGGCTGGTCCGTTGTCACCCCTGGGGCGGCAGTGGTGATGACCCGGTTCCGGCGTCAACGCATCATCCAACCGCGCCGCTCACAAAGAAATGCGGGCATTCCGGCCCATAAGCGACCATATGCGCAAGTATTGGGGTGGAGACTGGATGATTTCCGGGCTAGAACCCTTCAACAGATTTAAGCTGGGCGTATTTCGCCCCTTCCCAAATAGACGGTTTAGGACTTCGCGCGATGGAGCAACGCAATCTTTTTATAGCGATGGCGGCGTCGCTTGTGATTTTGCTCGGCTGGAATGTGATGTTTCCGCCGCCGAAGCCACCTGCCAAGCCAACAGCAGCCATCACGGCTGATGGAACGCCCGCAGCGCCGGCAAGCGACGCAGCAATCCCCGGCCCACCAAGGGAAGCAACCGGGCCAAGTGCCATCACCGCCGATGGCGGACAAGCCCGCGGCCTGACCAGGACGGCAGCGCTAAACCAAAGTGCGCGCGTGACGATTTCAACGCCGCGCCTCGCCGGTTCGATCTCGCTGACTGGTGCCAGTCTCGATGATCTAACGCTTTCCACCTACAAGCAGACCCTGGCTGAAGATAGCCCGCCGATCACACTGCTCTCCCCATCTGGCGGGCCGGATGCCTATTTCGCCCGTTTTGGTTGGTCTGCACCTGCAGGCAAAGAAGCCAGCGTGCCGACCAGCAAGACCGAATGGCGCTCCAACGACCAGACGCTGACGGAAAATGGCTCCGTCGTCATGACCTGGGAAAGCCCAGACGGCATGCTCTATGAGCGCACGATCGCGCTGGATGACGGCTATATGTTCACCGTCACTGACGTTGTGAAGAACAATGGCACGGACGCGACGACGCTCTATCCATACAGCTTGGTTTCTCGCGCCGGAGAGCCTGAGACATCTGGCCTTTATGTGCTGCATGAAGGGCCGATTGGGGTCCTCAACGATACCCTCGAAGAACTCTCATATGACGATTTGTTCGACGATGGGCAGTCAGAAATCATCACTCATAACACCACGGGCGGGTGGATCGGCATCACGGATAAGTATTGGCTGGCAGCACTTGTACCGCCATTCGATCAACCCGTTAAAGCGCGCTTCCTGCACACGAACGCGGGTGGCGTTAGTCGCTATCAGACGGATTATCTTGGTGGTGCGGTGGCGATTGCGCCCGGTGCCTCCCATGAAGTTACGCACCGGTTCTTCGGTGGCGCTAAAGAAGTTGGCCTGCTGGATCGCTACGAAGAAAACTTGAACATTCCGCTGTTCGACAAAGCGATTGATTTTGGTTGGTTTTATTACCTGACCAAGCCGTTCTTCTATGCGCTGGAATGGTTCTATCACCTGCTCGGCAACTTCGGCCTTGCGATCATGGCGTTGACGGTTTGCGTGAAGATCGTGTTCTTCCCGCTCGCCAATAAGTCCTACAAATCCATGGCGGCAATGAAGAGCCTGCAGCCTGAAATGCTGAAACTGCGTGAGCGTTATGGCGATGACCGTCAGAAGCTCAATCAGGAAATGATGGCGCTTTATAAGAAAGAGAAGGTCAATCCTGCGTCGGGTTGTTTGCCGATTATCGTGCAGATTCCGGTGTTCTTCTCGCTCTATAAAGTTCTGATCGTGGCGATTGAAATGCGCCATGCGCCGTTCTTTGGCTGGATTCAGGATTTGTCGGCGCCTGACCCGACCAACATCTTCAACGTATTCGGGTTGCTCCCGTTTACGCCGCCAAGCTTCATGCATATTGGCGCCTGGGCGGTTATGATGGGCATCACGATGTTCTTGCAGCAAAAGCTGAATCCACAGCCGACGGACCCGATGCAAGCGCGCATATTCATGCTCATGCCACTCATCTTCACCGTGCTGTTGTCTGGCTTTGCGGCTGGCTTGGTCATCTACTGGACCTGGAACAACCTGCTTTCAATCTGCCAGCAGGCGATCATTATGACGCGGGCTGGTGTGCCTTTGGGCGGCGGGGCGAAGAAGCCCGCATCAGGCAAAGCGTAGAGCTTGGCTGATGCCTGAGGTAGACAGCCCTAGTTTCGATGATCCTGATACGCCGGAACGGCTGGAAGAAGGGCGTTTGCTTTTCTCTAAGGAATGCGAATTTCTTTGGGAAGCGAAAGCACTAGATAACTTGCCGCCGCTGGGGTTGCCGGAAGTGGCTTTCGCTGGCCGTTCCAATGTCGGTAAGTCGAGCTTGGTAAACGCCTTGACTGGCCAGAAGGCGCTCGCGCGGTCTTCGAACACGCCAGGGCGCACGCAGTCACTGGTGTTCTTTGAACTCGGTGAGCGCCTGCGGTTGGTTGATCTGCCGGGCTATGGCTATGCCAAGGTCTCCCGCTCCAAAGTAGCGGATTGGACGGTGCTGACACGGGATTTTCTGCGTGGCCGTTCAACGCTCGCACGGCTTTATCTATTGGTTGATGCGCGACATGGCTTCAAACCCAGCGACCATGAAATGATGGATATGCTGGATGAATCCGCGCTGTCCTATCAGATCATTCTGACCAAGGCTGATAAGCTGAAACCGAACCAGCAATTGACGATATTGGCAGCGACGGAAGCTGTTGCCAGAAAGCGCCGTGCCGCGCACCCAGAAGTTCTGCTGACCAGTGCTGGCAAAAACATTGGCATCGCCGCATTGCGTTCGCGTATGGCAGCACTGGCTGTATAGTCTTCCCCTGAATTGACCAGAATACGAGAAGCGTAATGAGCGATATTTCTGCGGATAGAATGGCCCGTGTCGACATGTTGTCGGAGGCGTTGCCGTTTATGCGCCGTTACGCCGGTGAAACCATCGTCATCAAGTATGGCGGCCATGCCATGGGTGATCAGGACTTAGCTGATAACTTCGCACGGGATATTGTGCTGCTGAAGCAGATCGGCGCGTTCCCCATCGTTGTTCACGGCGGTGGCCCGCAGATCGGCGATATGCTGAAGCGGCTGCAGATCAAAAGCGACTTTGTCGATGGGCTGCGCGTTACCGGTGCCGATACAGTTGAAGTTGTGGAGATGGTGCTGTCTGGCGGCATCAATAAGGGCATTGTCGCCGCAATCAATCGTGCTGGAGGCCGCGCGATTGGTCTTTCTGGCAAGGATGCGAACTTGATTCGCGCCAGTAAGCTCGGCCATAAGACGCGCGATAGTGACAGCAATATCGAAAAGATCATTGACCTAGGCTTCGTTGGAAAGCCTGAAGAAGTGAACGGCCAGGTGCTGGCGGAATTGGCCCGCACTGGCGTGACGCCCGTGATCGCACCTGTTGGCTTCGATGCCGCTGGAAATACCTACAATATCAACGCCGATACGGTAGCAGGTGCAGTCGCATCTGCCGTGCAGGCAAAACGGCTGCTGATGTTGACCGATGTCGCCGGTGTCTTAGACGCTAACGGCAAGCGAATTGAAGATATTGCGGCTGATACGGCCCGCCGTATGATCAATGAAGGCGTCATCAAAGGCGGCATGATCCCCAAAATCGAAACCTGCCTGGAAGCCGTAGCTGAAGGTGTTGAGGCGGCCGTGATCCTAGACGGTCGCGTTCCCCACGCCATCCTGCTCGAAATCTTTACAGAGCGCGGTGATGGAACGTTGATTCGCCCCGGTTGATCCTTCCAGGTTGATCCGTCCAGGTTGAGGCACTAATCGCTTTCGAGAACGGAATCCCAATACAGATAATCCCGCCAGCTTTCGTGCAGGAAATTCGGCGGGAAGGCTTGGCCTCGCGCCTGCAGCTCATACACCGTGGGCTCTGCGGGTGTATGACGGAGCGGCATGTGGGCCTCTTTCGGCGTGAGGTTGGCTTTTGCCAGATTACACGCACCGCAAGCCGTCGCGACATTTGCCCAATCCGTGCGGCCGCCACGGGAGCGGGGGATGACATGGTCGAACGTTAGCTCAGACGTCACGGCCTTCACGCCGCAATAGGAGCAACAGAATTGATCCCGCAAAAACACATTAAAGCGGGTGAAGGCTGGCCGTTTCGCTGGAGCGATATATTCTTTAAGGGAGATAACGCTTGGCGCATGCATTTCGAAAGTAGGGGAGCGGACTGGCGCGTCGTCATATTCAGCCAGCACATTGACCTTTTCCAGAAAGACAGCCTTAACGGCATCGCGCCAAGACCAAAGCGACAATGGGAAATAACTCAGTGGCCTGAAATCTGCATTCAGGACCAAAGCAGCACGATTATCGAGCATGGTAGTCAGAGCCCTCCGGCTTGGTGGGATGAAACAAAGCCTCCCGTAAGCTACATATTGGGGCATAAACTGTGATTGTGACAAGATGAAGACAATGAGCGCCCCAGATAAAACGGCAGAGACCGAGGTTGAAGCCAGCACGAAGGACAAAGCGAGCTTCGGCGTAGTCCGTTTGTTGATGCCTTATCTTTGGCCAAAGGATCGGCCAAGCTTCAAGCTGCGGATTGTTCTGGCGACCATTTGCTTGGTGCTGGCAAAGGTTTCGAACGTCTATGCACCATTGTTTTTCAAAGACGCAATTGATGCGCTGGAGAACAAACCGGAACTCGCTATTGCGGCACCCTTGGGCATTATTTTCGCATACGGCCTCGTGCGGATTGGTGCCACGCTGTTCGGTGAAATCCGTGAAGCGCTGTTTGCCGCCGTCGCCCAAGGTGCCATTCGTGGCGTTGGGCTGGATGTATTCCGCCACCTCCATAACCTCTCACTGCGCTTTCACTTGGAGCGCCGGACGGGCGGGCTAAGCCGGGCGATTGAACGCGGTGTGAAGGCGATTGAAACGCTGCTGCGGTTCGCCGTATTCAGCGTGCTGCCAACGATCTTTGAAATCCTCGTCGTGCTGGCAATCTTATGGAACATGCTGGATTGGCGGTTTGCCGCCGTTACCGCCGCCACAATCGTCATCTACGTGACGTTCACAAAGTATGTCACGACGTGGCGCCTTGGTATCCGGCGGACGATGAACGAGGAAGATAGCCGCGCCCATTCCAAGGCTGTCGATAGCCTGCTGAACTTCGAAACGGTCAAATATTTCAATGCCGAGAAACATGAGGCAGGGCGCTTCGATCAGGCGCTCGGCGCATATGAGAAAGCGGCGGTAAAGAGCTCGCTCTCACTGTCCGCATTGAATGTGGGGCAGGCTGCGATCATCTCCATCGGTCTGGTCGCGGTGATGATGATGGCGGCGGTTGGCATTCAGAAAGGTACGATGACGCTGGGCGAATTCGTGATGGTGAACGCCTATCTGATCCAGCTTTATCAACCACTCAATATGTTCGGGTTTGTGTACCGTGAGATCATGCAAGCGCTGATCGATATGGAGAAAATGTTCGGCTTGCTCGATGTGAAGCCGGAAGTGCCGGACAAACCGAACGCGCCGCAGTTGACTGTGGCCGAAGGGGCTATCGCGTTTGAGGATGTGCATTTCGCCTATGATCCACGCCGGCCTATCTTGGAGGGCGTCTCATTTGAGGTCCCTGCTGGTAAAACGGTTGCGGTTGTTGGTCCGTCCGGTGCGGGCAAGTCCACCATTGGGCGGCTGCTATATCGGTTCTACGACGTGCAAAAGGGCCGGATTACGATTGATGGTCAGGATTTGCGCGATGTTGACCAAACCAGCGTGCGCGCCGCGATTGGCACGGTGCCGCAGGATACAGTCCTGTTCAACGACTCCATCCTTTACAACGTGCTCTACGGTCGCCAGGACGCATCGCCGGAGGAGGCCAAAGAGGCGGCTCGTCTCGCGCGCATTGCGGACTTTGTTGAAGGCCTACCAGATGGGTGGGATGCTGAAGTGGGCGAGCGCGGGCTGAAGCTATCGGGCGGCGAGAAGCAACGTGTCGCCATCGCCCGCACTATCCTGAAGAACCCACCGATTCTAATTCTGGATGAAGCGACATCCGCACTGGACACGGCGACGGAGCGGGAAATTCAGACAAATCTGGAAGAACTCGCAGAAGGGCGCACGGCCATCGTCATCGCCCATAGGCTTTCCACCGTGGTCAATGCGGACGAAATCCTGGTTTTCCAGGGTGGCAAGATCGTGGAACGCGGTAAGCATCGTACCTTAATGGCGGAAGATGGTGTGTATGCCGAAATGTGGGCCCGCCAGCAGGAAGACCGCGAGGAAGCAGACGCCATCCCTGCTTGATGTTCGACAGCGCACGACCGTCGCGATACGCTTTTCCTTGATGATGCGTGAAAGGCGAAGTGCGATATGAGCGAAAAAGCGGCGGAAGCAGAGATCAGCGAGATCGCAATCGTTGACATGGGGCCGTTGGGCGATGGAGCTTCTGGGCAGGCGCAGGTGGCTGGTGCGCTCCGCCATGCGCTAGAGACGGCAGGGTTTCTGATCCTGACCAATCATGGCGTTCCCCAGAACCTGATTGAGCGCACATTCGCTGAAGCCGAGCGCTTCCATGATCAGCCAATGGACGCCAAACATGCTGTGCTGATGAATGAGCATAGCAACGGCTATATGGCGATGAACCGCTATAATGTCCGCACATCCCGCGTCAGTGAGTCGAGTGCCAAGCCGGATCGGAACGAGGCTTTTTTCTTGAAGCGAGAACGGTCGCCGGATGACCCGCTCGTGAAGGCGGGCAGGCGCTTTGCCGGGCCGAATGAGTGGCCGGATAATCTGCCTGGGTTCAAAGAAACCGTGCTGGAATATACGGGTGCGGTAGAAGCGATGACGCAGCGTCTACTGCCATCGCTCGCCGTATCGCTTGATCTGCCGCAGGATGGTTTCAGTGCGGCCTTTGCAGAATGCATGTTCACTTTCCGCCTTTCCCACTACCCACCGGTTCCAGCGCAGGAGGCTGGGCAATACGGGATAGCACCGCATACAGACGCCAGCTTTATGACGTTCCTACCGCAATCTGGCGTGCCTGGCCTGCAAATCCGTGTGGGGGAGGATAAGTGGCTAGACGTGCCTTACGTGCCGAACTCTTTCGTAGTGAATGCGGGCGACACACTGCAGCGCTGGACCAACGGGCGCTATAAATCCACACCGCACCGTGCGTTGCCCCCGATTGGCGAGCGTCGTTACGCCATTCCCTATTTCCTGGCTCCGCATCTGGACACGGTGATCGATTGCCTGCCGTCCTGCCAAAGCCCCGACAACCCGCCACAATATCCGCCGATCGCCTATAGCGACTGGCTCGCCTGGTGGTATGACCGCAATTACAACACGGACGATCAGGCGGATCTGGCGAAAGACCACGCAGCTGCGCAGACCAATGTCTGAAATCGCGTATCCCCAAGCTGTGGCCGTAGAATCGGCAGACGGACGTATCGTCGTCATGGATTCGATGACCTATGTGGATGGGCGTAACGGCTCAGGTGATGTCCTGATCGCCGCGTCATATTTCGGTTCAATGCCGGTTTGCCACTGGGTTCTGCCTGTCCGCCCTAAGGGCGTTATCGCGCAGGAAGCGGGTGGCGGCAAAAACATGGCTGGCGTTAGCGGCCTATGGGCGCTTGATGGTCACGGCATCCCTGGCGCTGCGACCTCGACGGCCTCCTGCCGGATTTCGGACGGTGCGGATATGTACGCAAACGGCGTTATTGCCTTAGTGAATGCCAATGCTGAGCGGCTTAATATAAAGCCAGGGATGGAGGCCTCAGAGGCCGCAGATTTAATGTTGTGCGCCACCAAAGTAGAAGGCGAACCTGCAGAAGCGCGCGACGTGGTTTATGAAGGCGCTCGCGGGCGGATCATAGCGCTTGGCTCGACCTCATTTATTTCTGACCCATATGCAGGCGATGTGATCTGCGCCGGGTCTGCCTTCAGCGAACCTTCTGCCGATTATGCGGCACCTTATGCCATTCGTGGCCTGATCTGTAATGACGCTGGGCGCTGCAAGGATGATTCCGGTATTGCAGGCCTAGCGGTTATGGAGGCCAAATCCGTCCCCGCCGCTGCAGTCTCCGCAGCAAGCGCAGAAATTGGCGACGGCCTCAGCACGTATCGCGACGGCGCTATCTCCGCGCTCAACGCATCAGCCCGCGCCCTCGGCGTAACGGAGGGTATGGCCGCAAAACAGGCGTCGCTGCTGATGCTGAATGCCGGGTGAGCGGCGGATTACTCCGCCTTACCCCACCCGCCCGCACCAGGTGATTCAACCAGCGCCATAGACCCATCTGGAACCAATCGGTCGCCGGTTTTACCGGGGAGTGGTGTTTCAGCGCCGTTCGCACCGATAAAGCCGAAACGGCCTTTGCCGCCGTCTTCTCCGCCTTGCAGGCCCCAGGGCGCATGGCGGAAGCGCTCGCCAACGCCGTTGAAGGTGCAGGCGTGATCCACTGGCTTCACGACCCGGCGGATACCGCGCCCGCCTGGGTGTTTGCCTGCACCACCTGAATTCGGCACGAGGCCGTATTCCAGCACCATCAACGGATATTCCATTTCGATGGCTTCTACGGGCAGGTTGGAGGTGTTGGTGATGCCGGTCTGAACGCCATCCTTGCCGGGTTTGGTCGGCCTGCCACCCGCACCCCCGCCGATGGTCTCCAGATACACATAGGCCTCGCCATTGCGAGGGTCGACGCCAGAGAATACGGCCATGGTGTTGGCACCGTTGGGTGCAGCCGGAACGCGGTCAGGCAGCGCTGGCGCCAGTGCACCCATTACAACATCAATCACGCGTTGGCAGGTATGCGCCCGGCCTGCGACCGGGGCAGGGAATACGGCGTTGCACACTGTTGCTTCTGGGGCCGTGATCGGCGCGCAATCAATAACGGCCTGGGTATTCGGCGCTTCAGGGTCGAGCAGCGCTTTGATGGCGTAGATGACTGCGGCCTGTGTGGCGTTCAGCGTCATGTTGACGTTGCCGGGCACCTGCGGACTTGAACCAGCGAAGTCGAAGCTGAGCTTGCCGCCCTTCGCCACAATGGTGACCTCAAAGACGATGTCGAACGTCTCGACGCCATCATCATCCATCATGTCGCGGAAATTGTACGTCCCATCTGGCACCTGCTTCAGCGCATCGGCGATGCGGGCGGCGGAGCGGTCCAGCAATTGACGGAACCCGGCGCGCATGGTTTTGGCACCGTAGCGTGCGCCCAGTTCCTGCATACGGCGGACGCCGAGCTTGGCAGCGGCGATCTGGGCGTAGTAGTCACCCCGGCGTTCGGTTGGCGCGCGGGCGTTCAGCAGGAAGATGTCCAGGATCTCCTGGTTGATCTCATCCTTAGTCCCGATGCGCGTGACCGGAATGCGCAGGCCTTCCTGGAAAATCTCCGTCATGCCGCCAGACATGCTGCCCGCCGCCATGCCACCAATATCAGCATGGTGCGCGATATTGCATACGAAGCCGACGAGACTGCCATCCACGAACACCGGCGCTGCAAAGTTCACATCCGGCAAATGCGTGCCGCCAGCGGTATGCGGATCATTGGCGACAAATAAGTCGCCTGCGTGAATATCATCGCCATATTTTTCGATCACACAGCGCATCAACCCGCTCATGGAGGCGACATGGATCGGCAAGCTCATATCCGCTTGGGCGATAAGGTCACCGTCGGCGTTCATGATCGCGGTCGAGTGATCGTGGCGCTCTTTGATGTTCGTTGAATAGCTCGCCTTCATCAACGCGACGAAACTTTCGTCATTGATGGATTTGAGCGCGTTGGTGAGGATTTCGAGGCCGATAGCGTCAAGTTCAGCCGCATTCGAGTTGGACATGGGTTCAAGCCCCCTTCAGAGCGATGAGCATTGAGCCGTCTGGGCGGACATCTACTGTGTCCCCCGGATGCACTGGCGTCGTTGCGTCTAATTGGTCGATGATGGCGGGGCCGGTGAACGTCATGCCCGGTGCCAGTGTTTCCCGGCGATAAATCGGCGTTTCCATTGAAGCCTTGCCATCAAACCATACTGGGCGATGGCCGGTCGGTTCCGGCATAGGCTGGGCCTTGCCCGGTTCCGGCATGTCCTCGGCATCGTAAAGACGCCCACGGGCTGTCATGCGGAAGTTGACGATTTCAATCGCTGCACCTGGATCATGGAAGCCGTAAGCGCGGTCATGGGCTGCGAAGAATGCGTTCGCCAGCGCTTTGATATCCGGCATGTCTGCACCAGATAGGCTGGGCGCAGCAGCGACGGGAACGATCAGCTCAAAGTTCTGGCCGACATAACGTAGGTCGAGCGCCAGTTCCATGGTGCGGGTCGCATCAGGCAGGTTTTCAGCTTCAAACCATTCTGCGGCACGGGCGGCAAGGCTCGTCACGGTATCTGCCGCAACGCTCATCTGGTCAGCGTGGAGCGGTAAGCGGAGACTGGCGACGAAATCTTCCTTCTGGTCAGACACCAGCAAGCCTTCCGCACACACAATACCGGGGGAGGGCGGCACCAGCACTTCGCCCATACCAAGCTCAGCCGCAACTTCGCGCGCATGAAGCGCACCGGCACCGCCAAACGCCATCAGCACAAACTCGCGCGGGTCACGGCCCCGTTCGACAGACATGCGCCTGACGGATCGCGTCATGTTGGCGACAGCAATAGCCAGCACACCAAGAGCGGCTTCTTGCAGCGACACGCCGACTTTGTCCGCAACAGGTTTCAGCGACGTCTCGGCGACGACTGGGTCCAGAGGCATCGCGCCATCGAGTAAGCCCGTAGGTGAGAGGCGGCCAAGCACCAGGTTCGCATCGGTCACCGTCGGCTCCGTTCCGCCCTGGCCATAGCAAGCTGGCCCTGGTACAGCGCCTGCACTGATCGGGCCGACCTTCAGCAGGCCGTCGCGGTCAAACCATGCAATGGACCCGCCACCTGCACCCACGGTATCGATATCGACCATGGCGAGGCGAATGGGGAACCCAGCAACATCACGCTGGAACGCGATCTCCGTTCGGCCATCTTCGATCAAGGCTACGTCTGCGCTGGTGCCGCCCATATCAAGGGTCACAACGTTTGGGCGTCCAGCGCGGAGAGCGATATGCGCCGCACCTACCGCACCTGCAGCAGGGCCGGACAAAGCCGTTCTGACAGGGAAGGATGCGGTTCGTTGCGCAGACATTAGCCCGCCGGAGGATTGGTTGACACCAAGAGCAGCCCCTTTGACGGCATTATCAAGCCCAGCCGCCAGTCGCTCCACATAGCCCGCCATAAGCGGCTGCAGATATGCGTTAATTGCTGTCGTCTGGAAGCGTTCGTATTCCCGGAATTCGGGCTGCACGTCTGAACTCAATGAGATACGCATGGCGGGGGCGATCTTGCGGATCGCGCCGGCCAATTGTTGCTCATGCGCTGGATTGCGGTAGGCAAACAGGAAGCAGATCGCAACGGCGTCCGCACCGCTATCGACAATTTCCCGGGCGGCGCGCGTGGCCTCGGCGTCGGTCAGCGGCAGCACGGCCTCGCCCCGCCAATCCAGACGTTCGGCGACCTCGAAGCGCATCGCTTCACCGGCTAACGGCTCCGGCTTATCCAGGTTCAGGTCATACATATGCGGCCGTACCTGGCGGCCGATTTCCAGCAAATCCCGGAAGCCTTTAGTAGCGACGGCGGCGATGCTGGCACCTTTCCGCTGGATCAAGGCATTGGTTGCGACGGTGGTACCGTGGGCGATGCGTGCAGCTTCAGCCAGCGGCACGTTATGGGCTTCGGCCATTTCAGCCAAGCCAGAAAGGATCGCTTCTCCAGGGTCTGCCGGGGTGGAGGGCCGCTTGAACACGACCTCCTGGCCTGAGGCACCGTCGCGGGCGTGGAAATCTGTGAAAGTGCCGCCGACATCGACGCCAATCGTCCAACTCATATGTGCAACTCAAGCCTTCCTGCGTAACAAACTAAACACGGCGAACAGGATCGCGATAATGGCGATCCCGGCGGCGATATTTCTTTGCGTCATAATGCTGGCCGTTTCATTTGCCTGCAATGTCTGGATGGATGCGGCTTGGGCGCGCTCGGCCTGCAGGGCAGCGATCGCGTCAGCTTCTGCGGCTTTTACGGCGGCGGTGGCTTCTTCGGTAACGCGTTTCGTGGCGGCTTCAGCAATGTCTAGATCTTCTTCCAGTCCGGCGCGCTCATTATAGGCCGACGCCAGATTAGCCTCCATTCCAGACAACTGTTCTTCAAGCTGCTGAATCCGGTCTGCGCTGGCGGAGGTTTCAGCAAGTTCTGCCGCTGCCGCACGTTCTGCCCCAACGGCGGAGGCCAAGGCCGCGCGCGCACGTTGAAGGTCACCCTCCAAGGCTGCTGAAGCCTGTGTTTGGCCAGCAAGGGCCTGGGCGGTTTCGGACTGTTTGGCATCCAGATCTGCTACTTGACCCTGTAGGTCATTCACCTGACCGACCAACTCGCCAATCCTGTCACGGAAGTCTGCATTTTCCGCTGTCATCAGCGCGGCTTGGTCTTCCAGCGCATTCTTATCTGCAGAGAGTGTCGTGTTTTCAGTGCGAACTGCAGCCAACCTGCTGGCTAGGCCGCCCGCTTTACCGGACAGCGAATGGCGTTCAGATTTCAGGTCCTCGAGACGGTTCTTGAGGTTTCCTGCCTCCGCTGAAAGGTCCCGGTTCTGGGTGCCTGCATCCGTTAGCGCCTGACGCGCGGCGGCGAGTTGTTGTGTTAGCGCCTGAATTTCTGCGGCTTGCTCAGATGTCCTGTTTGCAAGCGCTAGCTTCTCGCTCGATAGCTGATCAGCGTCCGCCTTTGCGCCAGCGGATTCTGTCGTGAGGTCCGCAATCCTTGCGTTTGCAGCACCGTTCTCAGCCTCTAATGCACTCTGCCTTATCGTCAGGTCATTGATCTGGCTACGAAGGATGGTCTGTTCGGCTTTGAGGCCTGAGATTTCTGCAGAAAGCTGTACGGCCCGCGCTTCCGCAGCACGGGCTTTTTCTTCAGCGGCTTTGGTCTCAGCGGTAAGGGCACGGATGCGGCTTAGGACGCCACCGCCACCCGGCGGGTCTGGCAAATTCGGTGGCGTTAGATTGGGTGCTTTGGGGGCTTCAGGCCGTGCAATCGTTGGCGCTTCTATTGTTGGGCGCGTGACGGATTGTGCAGCAGCGCTAGAGGCTAGGCCACAAAGGGCCAAGCCAGCGCCAACAAGCGCTGTAATGGCCCGATGGGAAATCATGCAACGTCGTCGAACGCAGCTGCAGCATCATCTTCGATGTCGAGCTGCAGCACATCATTGAAGCGATTGAATGCACCGCACATCGCAATGCGCCAAGTGAGTTCGACGATTTGCGGTTCATCGAAATATTCGCGCAGTCGGTCAAAAATACCGTCGGGCACCCGGTTTGGATCCATCGTCACCTGTCGCGCGTATTCGATGACTAGGCGATCTTTCGCATCGAACTCATCTACATTGTCATAATCCAGGATGTTCTCGATGGCGTGCTTTGAGGCTCCGATGACATTCAGCATCGGGCTGTGATGCGCGACGCAATAATCGCAGGCGTTTAGCTTAGAAACTGCGACGAGCGCCAGTTCCAGGGAGCGCCTGTCCAAGACACCTTCGTCGCGGAGATCGCCAAGTAATCCGAATACATTGTTCAAGATCGGAGGGCGCTGCGCCATGGCACCAGCTAGGCTCGCGAAGGGGCCGTAACCGGTGACTTCATCGAAGGTCGCTTTGGCCGAATCTGGGACCTCCGCCCCTGATAATGTCTTTACGCGCGCCATCATATTCTCTCCCGCTGAATCCTGTTAGCGGGAGAGTACAAGCACAGGCGCAATCAGCCAAGCGCGTCCGCCAAAATCTCGACCAGATGACGGGCTTCACGGCCAGCACCATCTGCGATTTGGTGACGGCAGCTTGTGCCATCTGCTACAATCAGTGTCTCACTATTCGCAGCGCGCACGGCCGGTAGCAATTTGGCTTCCGCCATTTTCAATGAAACATCGAAAGTCTTCGCCTGATATCCAAACGCTCCGGCCATCCCGCAGCAGGAGGTCTCGATCATTGACGCCTCCATATCCGGGATCAGCTTGAGGGCGGCCAAGGTGGCCTCTGCCATGCCAAAAGCCTTCTGGTGGCAATGGCCATGGACCAATGCTTTGGGTGCCAACGGACGGAGTTTCTGGCGGAGAGCATCTGCTGCATCTGTCGCCAGGAAATCGTCAATCAGCCGAACGGCCTTACCAAGTGCCTCTGCACGGGGGCCAAGGTTCAGCGCCTCAAACTCGTCCTGGAAGGTGAAGAGACACGCTGGTTCCAGCCCAAGTACGGGTGCACCAGAGTTCACAAAAGGCGATAAGAGGTCGAGCGTGCGTTCGGCCTCCACTTTGGCCTCATCAATCAGCCCGGCACCAAGGAATGTGCGACCGCAGCACGGCCCGCGCCCATCCGGGCCGCGCACGACGTGGACTGTATATCCAGCGGCTTGCAGGACCTTTACGGCAGCACGGGGTTTTTCAGGCTCGAACCACGTGGTGAACGTATCTGCGAACAGCACGACGTTCGATCCGTCGCCCTTGATCGTCCCGCCAACGGATTCCCGGAACGGACGACTGCTCCATTCAGGCAATGAGCGCTTGGCAGAAAAGCCCGTTATCCGCTCACTCAGCGCAGCAGCGCCCGGCAGCTTATCGCGGAGATTCAGCAATGCGCGCAGCTTGGAAAGGCGCGGCGCTTGCCGAGGAAGGAACGCGGTCATTTTTTCACCAGCGGTCAGCTTTCGGCGCTTTAACTCCTGGTAGGAGACCTCAATCTTCATGCGGGCCATGTCGACGCCAGTTGGGCATTCGCGGCGGCAACCCTTGCACCCAACACAGAGTTGCATCGCGTCGCTGACAGCATCAGATGCAGCGTCTTTTGGCCCCAATTGACCTGAAAGTGCGAGCCGCAGCGTATTGGCCCGGCCCCGCGTCACATCCCGCTCATCCCGGGTCGCGCGGAAGCTTGGGCACATGACGCCCGCTTGCAGAGATCGGCAGGTCCCGTTGTTGTTGCACATCTCCGCCGCACCCAGAAATCCGCCCCAGGGTGACCAGTCCAGGCCGGTTTCGATTGGGGCGGGGCCATAATCCGGCTTGAAGCGCAGCAGGCTGCGGTCATCCATTTTAGGCGGGCGGACGATATTGCCCGGATTGAACAATCCGTCCGGATCAAACTTATCTTTGATTTCCTCAAACGCGCGGGCGAGGCGGGGGCCTTGCATCACCTCAATGAACTCGGAGCGGACTTTGCCGTCCCCATGCTCGCCGGAATGGGAACCGCCATATTCTTTGACGATGGCGAAGGTTTCCTCCGCGATGGAGCGCAGTTTGGCCGCACCCTCCGCCTGCTTCATATCCAAGATCGGGCGGACATGCAGCAGGCCGACGCTGGCATGGGCGTACCAAGTTCCGCCCGCCTGATACTTATCGAACAGGTCCGTCACCCGCGCCGTGAAATCCGCCAGATGCTCCAGTGGAATGGCGCAATCTTCAATGACGGATACGGGCTTGGCGCTGCCTTTCATCGCCATGACGATGTTGAGGCCGGCCTCGCGCACGCCCCATACGCGCTTTTGCTGCGCCGGGTCCGTCACGGGTACGACGCTGGATGGATAGCCCAGGTCCGCCATCATAGCCTCCAAATCCTGGAGGCTAGGGGCAAGCGCGGCGTCCGTCTCGCCGGAGAATTCAACGATCAGCAGGGCTTGCGGTTCGCCTGGCGCCATGATTTGGGCGATGTCGGCGAAGGCAGGCATGGCGCGGGACCGTTCGATGATCGTGCGATCCACCAATTCCACTGCATCGGGCTTCAGCGTGACCAGATGTTTGGTCGCGACCATAGCTTCCTGGAAGCTGGGGAATTGGCAGATGCCAACGGCTTTCCGCACCGGAACCGGTTGTAGCGCCAGCTCAATCTCTGTGAAGAAGCCGAGCGTGCCTTCACTGCCGACCAGGATATCCGCCATGTTGAACGCATCGTTGCGCACACGGTGCAGATTATAACCGGCCACATGGCGCAGCACTTTCGGCACCCGCTCCGCGATCTCAAAGGCTTCCCGGGCGGAAAGCTCGCGCAGGAACGTGACGAGCGGGTCTGTGTCATCCGGCGTGACGGCGTTGAAGCGGCGACCGGCGCCATCAGCCATCAGCGCATCCACGCGGGCGACATTATCCGCCATGATGCCGTAGCGGATAGACCGCGCGCCGGACGAATTATTAGCCGTCATCCCGCCGATGGTGCAGCGGCTGGCTGTGGACGGATCAACCGGGAAGAACAGCTTGTGTTGCGCCAGCGCCGCGTTCAGTTCCGCCAACACCACGCCCGGCTGCACGATGGCGCGCTTGGCGTCTGGATCAATATCGATGATTTTGTTGAGGTGGCGGGACGTATCAATAACAACCGCTTCCCCCACCGTCTGCCCGCATTGAGACGTGCCAGCGCCGCGTGGCAGTACCGGAACGCCCGCCTCTCGCGCGTGGGCTAAAGTCGCTTCCACATCCGCGATGGACTTAGGGCGGACAACAGCAAGCGGCGTTTGTTGATAGATGGAGGCGTCCGTGGCGTAACGGCCAAGGTCTGCCGGGGATGAAAGAACATCGCCTTCGATGGCGGCGGTAAGGCGGCTTCCGTCAGGCATGGGCGTGAGCTTTCGAATGTCGCATGGATCAGGATGGCGGAGAGGGTTGGATCATGCCGGCAGTCTTCCCATCACCCTGCCCTCTCCTCCTATGGGGGAGAGGGTTCAAGAAATAGGGAAGGCGGCCTGTGGGAGGGATCAGGGTGACGGGGGCGCCCGCCACATAGCCACCGTCATCAATCCACCAAGAATTCCAAATTCTGGCAATTCCTGACGGACCCATCGCGCACCCGCGCCGCCGCTGTCGCTGCGGCTTTGCTGCGGAGGTCGAACAGGCCGGGTGGGCTGTAGAATGCGGCATGGGGGCTGATCATGAGGCGGCCTTCCAGCCAGTCGGCGCGCTCCATATAGGCTTTGATGAGGGGGTGGCTTGTGTCTGCCGGTTCTTTTGGCAGCACATCCAGGCCAGCGCCGGCGGGGCGGCCAGCTTGCAGCGCCTCATACATGGCGTCCAGGTCCACAATCGGGCCGCGGGCGGTGTTGATGACGACGGCGGTGTCTTTCATGCGGCCCAGCAGGTCTGCATTGATGGCGCCGCGCGTTTCGTCTGTCAGGGGGGAATGGATGGAGACGGTGTCCGCTTCTTCAAACAACGCCTCGGCAGATGTCACGCGCCGGTAGCCGGTGGAAAGGTCAACGCCATCGGCCAAATGCGGATCATAGAACATCACGTTCATATCGAACGCAGCGGCGCGGCGGGCGGCGGCGAGGCCGATACGGCCCAGGCCGAACACGCCGAATGTGCGCCCGCGCAGCCGGTCCACACAGGGGCTTGGCGTATAGCGCCACAGGCCAGCGGGGTCCCGGCGCATGCGTTCTTCGTAGCGATCCAACCCCCGACGGAGCGCCAGCATCAGCGCGATGGCATGGTCGGCGACTTCGGTGGTGCCGTAATCCGGCACGGTGCACACGGCGATGCCCCGTTCCCCCAGCACTTTCAGGTCCAGCCCATCAAACCCAACCCCGCCGCGCACGACAATCCGCGCCCGCTGCATCTTCGCCAGATTAGCCATAACGACGGGCGCGCCGCGATACGTCACAACCCCATCCGCCCGCGCCCAGGCCTCATCCGGTACCAGATCGGGCGAGTCATAAAACTCCAGCTCCATATCCGCACCCGCAGCATCCTGCTCCACATGCTCGTCGCCTTGGGTATGCCGGTCTGTAATGAGGATGCGCATGGGGTGACTTTCTGATGGGGAGAGGGAGCGAATATGGCGCCAGCCTGAACAGAAAGTTCAGGCTGGACCTTTTCTAAATTGCCACTTTGTCAAGGCGGTGTGAAGCCCGTAGGCCACCGTGTATCTGCATCCCAATGGGCCTGATCTAGATTCCTCACGCCACTGAGGTTCGCGCCATAGAGGTTCGCGCCATTGAGGTTCGCGTCACTGAGGTTCGCGTCACTGAGGTTCGCTCCACTGAGGTTCGCGCCACTGAGGTTCGCCAAGAGTGACCTAAATCGTACAGAAGGATGAACTAATCGCAGTCCAAATGGATGACCTTCCGAAGCATCGTTCAGCCGTCCAAGCATCCGTGACAATTCCCGATCACCGCCCCAATCAATCGTCCAGACAGCGCCCTTATGCTTTGCCGCTGCAGAATTTGACCAACAAGCGTTAAACAGCCCAAGCAATGCTTCTTCTGCGTTCAAGCTGGCGCGGGCGGCGGCGCGCATTGGAACGACGCCTGTTTCGATGCCATCCTTTAGCGCAAGGCTGAGTAATGGGTTTAGAAGCTGATGCGCGGCGTCTAAGTCCAAAGCGTTGCCGGTCGCAATGTCGCCCCCCTGCCGGGCGATCTCGTCCCGCAAAAAGTTGGTCACTGGGGAGGTCATCGGGTGATTTGCCGTTAGCTTTGCCCAATCTTGCAGCCTCGCCGCTGAGTTCTCCGGGCCATCAGGCAAAAGATCGCGCAAAAAACGCACCATGTGCCGGACATACAAATAATCTGCGAAGCTTTTGTGGGTGAATTCGAAGCCTGCTCCGTCTGCAAAGCGCGCATCGGATATGAAGAAGCTGGAGAGGAATGCGGGTAGTGCATCAGTCTGTTTGTCGCCTGGGGTCAAGCGATTTGCGTAGGGCGTATCCGCAAGGGCTTCGGTTGCTTCTTTACCGGTTAGCGCGCGGCCATCGCCTTTGCGCCAGGTAGCGAGCGCCAGGAGTTCGAAGCAGTGTTCGAAGTCATCCCGGTCCTTGAATCCGCCAGGCTTTCCGGCCCCACGGATGGCCTTCTCCCGTTGCCAATAGATGCCGAAGAGTTCGTGAAATAACGCGGCCTTTGTGGTCGCTGCTGCAAGCGTTTCGGGCGCTTCCAACGCAAGACGCGCAAGTTGGCCTAGGAACAGCGGCTCCGCAGTGATTTCCGCAATGGCGCTATCCTGGACGCGATCATTGTGGGAATCATCGAAGCCAAGGATGGTTTGATAACGCGCCCAGGCGTCCAAGCGCCGGTCAGCATTCGATTCAGATACGCCGTCTTTAGCGCTTTCGAATTGTGGTTCTGTCAAAGCACAAAGATGAAGGCGGCGGGATGTATCCGCTGCTTCATCGCCTGCCCCGGCAGCGGGCGCGCGGCCAAGGATGATGGCGCGCCAATTGATACCGGGCTTCGCGGTTTTGAGGCGGCTCAGGTCTTCCTCAAGTTTCGCTGTGAAAGCGGCATAAATGCGGCCTTCGGCGGCGCTGTCCGGAAGCGCCAATTCATCCAGGCCATCCAGGATGAGCAGCACGTTCTTGGCCGTCGCCCAACTTGGCAGGCTGAAGTCTGGCGGCAATACTATGCCAACATCCAACTCATCTGGATGGGGCTTCAATGTGCGGATTGCATGCTGCACGACCGACACTGACGGGGACCAGTTCCGCATATAGCGGATATTGATCAGCAGCACATTGACGTCTGCCTTATCATCCCGTGCGATGCCAGCCGCCAGCATTTTCGCAAAGCTGGATTTGCCGCGCCCTGGCTCTCCAGAAATAAAGCGGATTGCTTCCGCCTCTTTGTCTTTCAGCCAGCGGCGAATTTCAGCGTCGGCGTCCACGCCAATCTTGGGCGGCTCCCGCTCATCCTTCGCCTTCGCCCCGGCATACCAAGCATGAACAGGCGTATAAACGCTTTCCAGCGTGACCTTCGGGCCATCCTCGCCCAGATCGAACAGCGGCAGTTGCGTATCTTCCACATCGCGGATCAGGCTGGCGTTGTTTTTAGCCCAGGCCTTGTCCTTGACAGTCTCCGGCGTTTCGACGAGTTGCGCCTCGAGCCAAGCCTCAATGTGTTGGCTCAGCAGTTTACGAAAACCCGCCTCATCTTTGTATTTTTTGCAGCGGTCTTTCAGATAAGCATCATCTTTGATGAATTTGGTGACACCGCGCCAGCTCTCTATAACGTCGTCTAAGTTTGGATCGTCGCTATCGAGTGGCGGTGCTGAGGTACGGTGATAAACATAAGGTTCCTGGCTGCCTTTCAACGCATCTGAGTATTCTTTATGCGTCCCGGATTTGTATTCAACGCCGTCAATATCTGTGAACGCAGTGCCAAGCCGGGACCATAGGATGACAATGGTTAGGTCGCATTGCCCTGCGGTGCCTAGCCATTCATCGACATAGTGTTGGATTGGGTTATGGACGCTGATGGGTACAGGACCACGTACTTCGTGATCCCAGCGAACGACTTCTAAGTCGACTTTATCCTTGTAGGAATTCCGCTTTCCGAAGCCGTCAATTATTTCCTCAGCAATATCCCGCTCCGCCGCCACATCACCGGGGGAGGAGAGGAAGATTCGGAAATGTTTCTTTTTGGGCTTAGCCATGTCTGAACGCTAACTGGTTTCAGGCGCTATGGAAATCCGGCGGGCGCAAAAATTGCGTGGGCGGTAGCGGAGCAGGTTTCTGGTCGATAGCGCCTGCTCTGGCATCGCGGTAACATTAGTTAGGGGCCACAGGTACAGCGGATATGAGCGAGGCGGGGAAAGCGGAGAGTGGGTGGTTGAGCCGGGCGCAGCTCTGGGCCGCGCGGCGGATCACGCTTGGGCATCGGCCAACGGATAGTCGCCGGGACAAAACCATCAAGCGGGTGATGGCGATTGTCGCGTTTGCGTTCGTGTTTTTGAACATCCGCTCCCACGCCTACTACATCACCAATGAATTCTGGTTGCAGCACTACCTGAACTACGGGCTGACGGCGGCGATCTTGTCGGTATTCGTCATGCTGAAATTTGGCGTTGGCGTGAAGATGGTGTTCTACACGGCCATATATTTCTGGTTCGCCAACCACATCATGTGGCATTTCATTGAGGGCAACCCGAGCAATTTTGCGATCTTCATGCTGATGATCCCCATCGGCGCAATCCTGGTGTTCGGCACGCGGAAATCCCTGCCGCATTTCTGCGTTTTCGCCGCATCCTGCGTGCTGATCCCCATTGCGGACAGCTACTTGCCCTATGTGCCGGTGGATACCGCCAACGGGTTCTTCGCCAATGGCCAAGGCCTTTTCGGCAGCGCCATGAAGGTGCCGCTGACGGACTTGTCTTTTGTGTATGTGCTGATGTTCGGGACGATTGTTTATATCTCACTCTTCATTGTGCTGCAGGAACGGGATCGTGCGCGGGCGCAGGTCGAGGCCTTGCTGATGAACACGCTCCCCCGCGAGATTGTAGAGCGGCTAAACCGGGAGGAGCGCAGCGTATCCCTCGCGGTTGAGCCTGAATTGGCGGATGAATTTCCCGCCGTCACGGTGCTGTTCGCCGATATCGTGGGCTTCACCACCCTTAGCGCCGATATCAAGCCGGGCGAGTTAGTGACCATCTTGAACGATATTTTCACGCGCTTTGATGGCCTGGCGGATGAATATGGCGTTGAGAAAATCAAAACCATCGGGGATGCCTATATGGCCGTATCCGGCGTTCCCACACCCGTGCCAGACCATGCGCCGCGCATCGCCGGAATGGCGCTGGCGATGGTCCGAACGATCGAAGAATACTGCAAGCAATCCGGCCATAGCCTGGAAATTCGGGTTGGGGTGAATACGGGGCCTGTCGTCGCCGGGGTGATTGGCCAGCGCCGGTTTGCCTATGATCTCTGGGGCGATACGGTCAACCTGGCGAGCCGGATGGAAAGCCACGGAAAACCAAGTGCGGTGCAGATATCGGACGCGACGGCGGAAGCGCTCGACGGCGCATTCCTGATGGAGGACCGTGGTGAGATTGAGGTCAAAGGCAAGGGGCTCGTCCATGCTTGGTGGCTGGTGGGGGAGGTGCCTAAATCATGAAACGCATAGGATTTAGCTGGAGGCAGGCGCTTTTGGTGCCGCTGCTCGCCATGACGCTCGCCGCATGTTCGCCAAGTTGGCAGGCGCGAATGCCTGGGGAGCTGTTGCCTGTGCTGGATGACGAAGCACTGACTGCGAGAGACGGTGCGCGCTTGCCTGTCCATAAGTGGCTGACAGATGCGGTGGACCCAAAGGCTGTCGTCGTCGCAATCCATGGGTTTGCGCAATATGGCGGTGTATTCCGCTATCCGGGGCCTGCATTGGCGGCGCGGGGTATATCCGTCTACGCGATTGACCTTCGTGGCAATGGCGGGGCGCCGGAAATGGGCGTGTGGCCGGAGCATGAACTGTTGATCGAGGACGCCCAGGCTTTGGTCAGCGAAGTGCGGAAAGCGCATCCCAAAACGCCGATTTATTTGCTGGGGGGTGAATTCCGGAGCGAAGTGCAACACCGCGGGCAGATTTGGTATCTGTCTGATGCACAACGTGAAACGGTGTCGCCATGTCGAACTATACGCATCTCACGCCCAGCGAGAGAGATCAGATCGCTGCCTTGAAGGGCG
>JBDQJI010000004.1:0-81827 GCA_040263875.1 Alphaproteobacteria bacterium | reverse complement strand
CCTTAGCCCACTCCCCCCCCCACCTAAAAAAACACTGACGACTAACCACCAGTGGACCTGCACAGCCCCCAGCGGAGCCACAGCCGAAGGGCAGCACTCAGTAGGAAATGTAAGCGCCTGGGGTCTACAGCATGAGTCAAAAGCCAGAGGCTAACCCAGCACCCCTGTAACCCGCAGCTTTCCTAGTCTCATTATATTTTGTGTCATCTATAACGAGTTGCATCAGGGCTGTCTTGAAGGCTGGAAAAGCGGAACGTACTGAGCTGAGACCTATCTAATTTTGTCAAATTACCCATAGGAAGGAGCCAGAGAGCACAACATTTGGTGCTGCGTAATCGTTATGGCACTGCATATAGCGTCTTACTATGTATCTAACTAACTGAGCTTCTTATCTTAGTGCTCATGGTCTTAGCTGGCTTTTGCATCAGCCAAGGGGCAGGTGTTCTAGATAATTCAAATGCTACACGCGTCTGATGCCTGGTAGCGCATATGATGTCAGTTCAAAGACTGAATGATTCGGTTAGGAAGTGCCTACCTGGATGACTTAGGTCGAAGCCTGGTGGAGTGATTCTAGGAGAAAAATGTCTCCTATGTGTCTCCGGTTCCCAAGATTCTATTTCCTGACTTGTCGTGGGAAAGCTCTAAGTCATTGGGAAAATTGGTCGGAGCGGCAAGATTCGAACTTGCGGCCCTCTGCTCCCAAAGCAGATGCGCTACCAGGCTGCGCTACGCTCCGTCCATCCGACTTCATCGTTGTTTGATCAAAGCCGTGGCGGGTGTGTAGCGGGTTCTACGCTGCTACGTCAATCGCCGCCGGAGCTCTGGATAGAAAATATTTGTCAGAAGGAAGAAACTGAAGCCGATACTGGTGACGATAATCACTGCCGTTGCCCCGCTATCTAAGGTTCCTGCGATCCAGCCGATGTTAAGGATTCCAATTGGCCCGCAGCCAATGCACATCGCTAAAACGCCCATGACCCGCACGCGCATATTTCCGGGTGCCCTAGATAAAATCAGGCCGGACTGCATGGAGCCGAATCCTGAAAGACCAAATCCAGCAATGAACAAGAAGGCACCTGCTGCATAAATCAGTGATATGCCGCCCAGCAGCCCCATTGCCGCGAACAAACCCATGCAGGCTATGTATGTCCCAGCACCAATCGCAAATATCCGCGCAAGCTGGGCCGGTTTGGCAAAGCCCGCGACCAATGAGGCACCGCAAAGCGCGCCAAGGCCTTCAAGACTGGTAAGCGCTCCCGTTTCCAAGGCTGTCATTGAAAAGCTCTGCACACCAACGACTGGCAGCATGGATACACAAGCGAAGCCAAACAGGTTCAACACAATCGTAATAACCAGCACAGCCTGAATGACCCGTTCTTTTTGAATAAAGCGAAACCCGGTCATTAGGCTGGCAAACACTGGTTCGCGACCGGTACTTTCGCTCCTGGCACCCCTACGGACGCCTGCCAGCAGAAATGCGCCGAGGAAGCAGACAAAGGCCCCGAACGCGAAGGGGCCTTGAATGCCTGAAAATTGCAAAAGTGCCCCGCCCAGGAAAGCGCCAGATGCGCGTGTGATGCTATTCGTGGCGCTTTCAAGGCCCATTGCACGAGGCAATCTCGCCGGGCCGGAAATATCGCCAATCATTGTCCGGCGCACCGGCAACTCAAAAGACCAAAAAACGCCAGAATAGGTGACGCCGACTGCCACATGCCAAAGCTCCAGCGAATCGCGCATCGCAAGTACGGCAAGCGACGAATACATGATTGTCATCAGCAGTAATAAGCTGACCAGAATCACGCGCCGGTCCAACCGCTCAGACCAAGCGCCACAGAACGCGCCGAGAAGAAACATCGGCAACATCCGCAGGAACAACATGTAAGACACCGCTTCTGCGCGGCCTGTGACCTGGAATGTGTAATAGCCAACGACGATCACATCCATCCAACGCATCACGCCGACCAGCCCGCCCGCAATCCAGGTACGCATGAAATCAGGATCAGCGATGAGCGAGGGCGGGCGAGTTGCTGGATCGCTGGGCGCTAGGGCGGGAGCGTCGGTCATAGGGTGATGGGCAATCTGGTGATGCGTAATCTCTGGTGCTTTGTATTGATGCGCCGCTGTGCTGAAATAATCATGTGAACAGCATAACGTTTAATCTACAGCCAAAGTCAAAGGAACATTCCTCCGATGCCCACAATCGATCACGCCCGCCTGACCGACGCCATTGCGGCTGTAGTCGCCGCTGGCGGCAGCGAGGCCGCTGAAGCCCGCACCGTCGCTGATAACTTGGTTGGCGCAAATCTGGCGGGCCATGACAGCCACGGCGTCGGCATGATCCCGGCTTATATTGAGAATCGCGTGACGGGCGGTCTTGTGGCGAACGCTCATGTTTCGGTGGAAGTGGATAACGGCGCTATCGTCGTGCTGGACGGAAATTCGGGCTACGGGCAGGTCGTTGGCCAAGAAGCGATGGATATAGGCATTGAGCGCGCACGGGAGTTCGGTGCGGCTGTCATTGGCCTTCGCAACGCCCATCACATCGGGCGGATCGGCCAATGGGGTGAGCAATGCGCTGCGGCTGGCCTGGTCTCCATGCACCACGTGAATGTCATGGGGCATAAAGCGATTGTGGCACCGTACCGGGGGACCGACGCGCGCTATGTCACCAACCCTTATTGCGCGACATTGCCAGCGACCGAAAACAATCCAGCCACCGTGTTGGATTTCGCGACATCAATGGTGGCCATGGGCAAAATCAGGGTTGCGCGTAACAAAGGCGAGCCGGCACCGGAAGGGGCGCTGATGGATACTAAAGGCCAACCAAGCCGCGATCCGAATATTATGTATGAAGAGCCAATTGCGGGCGCTTTGCAGCCCTTCGGCGCGCATAAGGGCTATGGCCTCGCACTCATGAACGAAATCCTGGCCTCTGCCATGACCGGCGGCCTCGGTTGCCGTCCGGAGACGAAATACGATCCGCCAAAGATCATCAACAACATGCTGTCCATCATCATTGACCCGATGAAGCTTGTAAGCCGCCAATTCTTTAACAGCGAGGTCGACGCCACCATCGCCCACGTCAAAGCCTCCCCGGCTGCGGACCCTGCCAAGCCCGTTTTGGTGCCTGGTGACCCTGAACGGACCTCCCGCAGCACCCGAACAAGCCAGGGCGTCCCTGTTGATGATGAAACCTGGCGTGAGATTACGGCTGCAGGCGTTAGCGTTGGACTGACGGATGCTGAACTCAACAAAATCGCCGGACTGGCGTCTTAGGGGAGGGACGGAACATGCCAACAATCGCGTCCGATAAACTCGAAGACGTTTGCCGTCAGATTGCCCTCGCCAGAGGCAGCGATGCAGCGGAGGCTGAATTGGTGGCCACAAACTTGGTCGCAGCAAACCTGACAGGCCATGACAGCCATGGCGTGGGCATGCTGCCGCGCTATATCAAGGCCAGTTTCACCGGGGAGTTAGCAATTAACTCTCATGCGGAAGTTGTCACCGATCAGGGCGTTATCCTGCAGATCGACGGCCATGCCGGATATGGCCAGGTGATCGGCCATGAGGCGATGGAGATGGGCATTGAGCGGGCGCGGATGTTTGGCCTCTGCGTCATGACGATCCGTAATTCTTTCCACCTTTGCCGCATTGGCGCTTGGGGCGAGCAATGCGCTGCTGCGGGCATGGTGTCTATGCACCACGTGAATGTCGTTGGGCATTCGGGCATGGTGGCACCGTTCAGGGGGTCTGACGCGCGCTATGCAACCAATCCCTATTGCGCTGTGCTGCCTGCCACCGCGAATAACCCGCCGACGGTGCTGGATTTTGCGACCAGTGAGGTTGCTGCTGGCAAGGTGCGTGTTGCCAAGAACAAGGGCGTGCAAATGGCGCCGGGCGCGTTGATCGATTCCAAAGGCCAACAGACCACTGACCCTTGGGTCCTCTACAATGAACCGAAGGGTGCTATCGGGCCATTCGGCGGGCTAGAAGCTGGCCACAAAGGCTACGGTATGGCGGTGATGAATGAGATGCTCGCGGGCGTTCTTTCCGGCGGCCAGACCTGCCGCCCGGAGACGGACCACGAAGACGACGTAATCCTGAACGGCATGCTCTCCGTCATCATCAATCCTGCCAAGATGGTTGATATGCAGGCGTTTGAAGCTGAAATCGACGCGACCATCGCGCATGTTAAGGAATCACCTGCTGCCAATCCTGATGCGCCCGTGCTGGTCCCCGGTGATCCAGAACGCCTAACGCGGGCAGAACGTGGTGCCCAAGGCGTGCCAGTAGATGATGAAACTTGGCGCGAAATGCTGGAAGCCGGTATCAGTGTTGGCATTGCTGAGGAAGATTTGCGGGCAATGGCGGGGGTGAACTGAGGCCGTTTAGAACCCTCGTCCTCCGACGGGGCGAGGGGAAATAGCAGACCGGCCCTAGGCGACTTTAGTAGAGCGGATATTTCGCTTTGAGGCGGTCGCGTTCATGGTCCGCCAACGGAAATATCCGAGGCGTTGCAGAATAGAATTTGTCTGGTCTGCAACTGGCAGGGCGCCCGCACATCAGCATGCTGGGATCGGCATTATGGCGGAGGCCAAGAACATGGCCGAGTTCGTGTGCGATCACGTTTTGGGTGACGTTTGGCAGGTGAAACGGATTAAAGCGCCCGCCTTTGATCGCAACCAACGCTAAACCGTAGGTGCGTGACCCAGCGGCAAAAGAGACAAAGTTGTTGTTCGCCAGAATAATCACGATATTGCCGCAATACCGACGAATGTGATGCGGAATGTTCTCCGGCCCATAATCTCGATTGTCGAGCATCGCGCGGCTATGCTGCAAAGCATAAACCTCATCGGCGCGGGCGAGGGGTGCTATGCGGATTGCGCCGAAGCGAAACCCGCTGCCGATATTGCTCAGTTCGTTGTTCCAGAAGGCGATGGCTTTCTGGGTCATCGCGATGCGGGGATCGCCCGCCTGCGCTAGGATCATGATGTCTGGATTGCGCAACCAAACCCGCCCGCGCCCAGGCAGATAGCGAAATTGTGCGCCTGGAATACAGGCTTCGCGTATTTGGGATTTTGCTGTCTGGGCGTCCGCACCTGAAAACCAACACGTCAGCAAGATCGCGAAGATCAGAGAGAGGCAAGCTTTCAACCAGTCTCTCCCTTTGGTCCGCCTAGTAGTCGCCGCGCCTGAGCGCGCGGGCCTGGCTGCGCTTCCAGTCGCGGTCTTTGATATCGTTCCGCTTATCGATCTGTCGCTTGCCTTTGGCGAGACCTAGTTCAAGCTTCGCGCGGCCACGGTCGTTGAAATACAAGCGCAGCGGCACCAGGGTAGCGCCTTCACGGCGGACAGAGCCGATTAAGCTATCGATCTGCTTCGCGTGCATTAGAATTTTTCGGTCCCGCCTGGGCGAATGGCCGAAATTCTGCGCGCCTTTGTATTCTGGGATATGGGCGTTGATCAGCCATATCTCGCCATTCTTCTCGCCAGCAAAACTTTCGCCAATGCTGGCTTGGCCGTTGCGGAGGGACTTCACTTCACTGCCGGTCAGGATCAAGCCGACTTCAAGCGATTCCTCAATTTTGTAGTCGTGGCGGGCGCGGCGGTTCTGGGCGACCAGCCCGTGAGAGATCAGGCCGCTGCCCTTTTTGGTCTTAGCGGCCATGGGTCAGGTCTTCCCTAAATTAGAATAAGAAACGCCCGCGACGGATCATCGTCGCGGGCGCTCTACATGGGCATCAAATCAGATAAGATCAAGCGCGCTCATCGCATCTTTCATGCTCTTTTGCGCAGCTGCTGTCGCGGGCTGCATGGGCAACCGCACTTCAGGAGAGGCCTTTCCGAGCAAGCTGGCTCCGTATTTGGCACCTGCTGGGCTGGGTTCCTGGAACATAGCGAGATGCAGCGGGATCAGGCTGTCATTCAGCTGCGTCACCCGTTCCATGGCACCCTGTTGCCAGGCTTCATGCATCATGGAGCAAAGCTTCGGTGCCACATTTGCTGTCACAGAAATGCAGCCAACGCCGCCTTGCGCCAAGTAAGGCACTGCTGTGCCATCTTCGCCAGAAAGCATGCACCAATCTTTGCCGATCAAGTTTTTCTCGACCAATGGGCGCGCCAGATCCATCGTCGCGTCTTTCACGCCAACGACGTTGGAGAGCTTGGCGATCCGCGCCATGGTCTGCGGGGTGATGTCTACGATGGAACGTGGTGGGATATTGTAGACGATCATCGGAATATCGGCAGCGTTGTTCACGGCCTCAAAGTGATGAAACAGGCCGTCCTGGCTAGGCTTGTTGTAATAGGGCGACACAACAAGAATGCCGTCGGCACCTGCTTCCTTGGCATGCTGGGCAAGCGACATGGCTTCTGCGGTGGAGTTTGAGCCCGCACCAGCAATAACCGGCACGCGGCCAGCGGCGGTTTCGATGCACAGCTCTACGACACGTTTATGTTCGTCATGGCTCAGGGTTGGCGACTCGCCGGTGGTGCCGCACGGAACCAAACCGTGGGAGCCTTCGGAAATTTGCCATTCGACGAATTCCTGGAACGCTTTTGCGTCCACTTCGCCGTTCTTGAAAGGGGTAATAAGAGCCGTCAACGAACCGCTAAACATAATAGAGCCTCCGGGCATTCCACAGGCGCATATCGCCTGAGTTGCGGGACGATAAACCTGAAGTCCCGCGCTCGCAAGGAAGTGCTTTGCGGATCACGTGCGCTGCGCTTAGATTGCTGCCATGCAAGACGGCGATCAGGCCGGACATTTTAAGGAAGCTTGCATGGCTGATAAGGTGCTCGAAGGAGCTGGCGCATGTGTATTTGATGCGTATGGAACGCTATTCGATTTAATCGGCCCGGTCGCCCGCCGCGCCGCTAAAGTCGGCGATAAAAGCACGGCATTGAGCGAGTTATGGCGCCGCAAGCAGCTTGAGTATTCCTGGCTCCGGTCCCTTATGGGCGAATATACGGATTTTTGGACGATCACTGGCGATAGCCTTGACTATGCGATGGACGCGCTGGAGATTGACGATCTGGTCCTGCGGTCTGACCTGATGCAGCTTTATCTCTCGATCCCGACATATGAAGAAGTGCCAGAGGTCCTGAAAACCCTGAAAGCCGGGGGCTTAAAGACGGGCGTTCTATCAAACGGTGCGCCGATTATGCTGACCTCCGCGATCAATTATTCGCAAATCACGCCATTGTTAGATGTGATTTTCTCTGTTGAGGACGTTGAGGTCTTCAAGCCAGATGCACGGGTCTATCAAATGGCTGTTGACCGTCTGAAGCTGGAACCGCAGGACATCGCGTTTTTCTCCTCCAACGCGTGGGATGCTGCAGGGGCTGCTAGCTTTGGCTTCCGGGTGGTTTGGGTGAACCGCCTTGGCGCGCCTAAGGAACGCTTGCCCGGTGAACCCGTTGCTGAAGTACGCTCACTTGCCGATGTGCCAGCCTTGTTTGGGCTTTAAGGCGCATTACGTCTAACACTGAATATATCTTGCCTATATTAAAGGAGCCGCCCCATGGCGCTGACGAAAATTCCTGCCGCCGAAGCTGGCATGCCCGATTTTCCGTTTGCGCCGCCATTGGCGGAGCCTGATGTTTTCGGCTTGACAAGCCATGCCCGCGCTAAGGAAGCGCTGGCACTTGGCCTGAAAATGCGGGAGCCAGGGTTTAACGTTTTCGTCGTTGGTGATGATCGCAGCGGTCGGATGACCGCGACGTTGAAGTTCTTGAAAGATGAAATGCGCCAGCGGTCGGCACCGAACGATTGGCTGTATCTGAATAACTTCCGCCGCCCCCATCGCCCACGCCCGATGGCGTTGCCCGCTGGTATGGGGCGACAATTCCGAGACCGCGTTGCCAAGCTGATCCCACAGATTAGAGAAGGCCTGCAACACGCGTTTGGCGAAGAGAGCGCGCAGGCTGACTTGCGGAAGACGCAGGAAGCCTTGGCGGCTGAAATCTCTAAACGTCTCGAAGCGTTGCGCGGTGAAGCGCGGGAGCAAGGCCTGGATGTCGCGCAGACGCAGCAGGGAATGCAGATCGTCCGTGCGGGCGGCGAAGAGGCGCCGGAATGGCTGAGCCTGCCGGACGAAGACCGCCGCAAAATTGAGGCGGCAGGCTGCGAAATCGGCCTCAAGCTTGGTGCGTTCAATGAATGGGCTGCCGGCGAACAGAAGAAAATCGCCGAGCAGGCCCAGGGCATGAGCAAGACGATTGCTGAATCTGCAATTGCGCTCCTCGTCGATAGCGTCAAGCTGGAATTCACGGAGCATACTGGCATCGCCCGCTGGCTTGATGCATTGAAAGAAGACGCCGTTGAGAACCTTCAGCAGTTCAGTGCTGAAGCGGCCAAGCAGCCTGGTTTCCAACCGCCGGAGATTCGATATGCGGTCAATCTGCTGGTTGATCACGCAGATGATGAGCACCCTAATGTCGTGCTGGAGCCTAACCCGACCTACCAGAACCTGTTCGGACAGTTAGAGTATCGCCAGGCGGGAGCAGGGGTAGCGACGGACTTCTCTCTCATCCGTGCTGGATCATTGCACCGAGCGAATGGCGGCGTGTTGGTGCTGCGTGCAGAAGCGCTGGCCTCTCAGCCTGTCGCTTGGCAATTTTTGAAGGGTGCCATCCGGGATGGTGTGATCCAGATTGAGGAATTGCACCGCTTCAACGGCATTCCGATTGCTGGCGCGCCGCGGCCGAAATCAATTCCTTTGAAGCTGAAGGTCGTGATCGTTGGCGCGCCGCGCTGGTACTATACGTGCTTTTCGGCAGACCCTGAATTCCAGGCCTATTTCAAGATCAAGGCCGATATCGATTCCGATATGGAGGCGACCACGCCGAATCTCGCAGGCCTGGGTGCCGTAGCGCAGGAGATGGCGGAGAAGCGCGGATCATGCGCATGTTCCGAAGGCGCGCTGACGGAGCTGTTTGGCATATCAAGCCGCTGGGCTGCTGACCGGACAAAGGTGTCCGCCCGCTTTGAAAAGCTGGATGATTTGATCGCGGAAGCCGTTGTCATCGCCCGCAGCAATGGTCGTAAGGACACGATTGAGCAGGAAGATATTCAGGCCGCGCGTGCAGCCAAGCTCCGCCGAAATCAGCGTGTTGAAGATCGCTCCCAAGAGGCAATCCAGAAGGGCGCAATCAAGATTGACGTTAAAGGCGCGGTGATTGGCCAAGTGAACGGTCTGACTGTCCGAAGCCAGGGCGATCACTCCTTTGGCGGCCCATCCCGTGTCACGGCGCGGGCTTATATCGGGCGGCGTGGCGTGCTGAATATCGAACGTGACGTCTCCATGGGTGGGCCTATCCAGCAGAAAGCAGCGATGATCTTGCAAGGCTACTTTGCTGGCCAATTCGCTCGCCGCATTCCACCGTCCTTCACGGCGTCTATGACGTTCGAGCAGAATTATGGCGGCGTGGAAGGCGATAGCGCGACCTTGGCGGAAGCGGCTGCAATCATCTCCGACTTAACGCAATTGCCCGCACGCCAGGATATTGGGATCACGGGATCAATGAACCAGCTCGGCGTGGCACAATCTGTCGGCGGCGTGCATCACAAGGTCGAAGGGTTCTTCCGCAGTTGTGTTGAAGCCGGTGGGTTGACCGGAACACAAGGCTGCATCGTGCCTGCAAGCAATGCCGATAGTTTGGTATTGGATGAGGAAGTGACCAGCGCTATCGCTGCTGGAACATTTTCTATCTGGACTGCGGAATCACTTTCCGATGCTCTAGAGCAATTGCTTTCAACGCCAACCGGTGAAGCCGATGACAATGGTGACTATCCGCCAGACAGCATCTTTGGTCGGGTTCAGGCCACGCTCCGTATGTTTAATGATGAGCTTAACCGCTCTGAACGATTTATAGGATAGAACGACCATCAAACGAGCGGTTGTTTGACGGTGATTTTGTCAAATGCCCGCCACAAACCATCGCTACTCAGGTAGTTTAAGCACCTGGGCAGACAAGGAAAATTGTGCTGATGGCCGCATCTGAATCGTTGAATGTGAATGTAGAAATGGACGCTGCTGCGTTTGACGCATTCGATTGTGTCAAGTCGCCTATCTTCGTACTAAAGGTTGATAACAGCCAGCGACCTGTCTATGCCGCATTCAATGCTTTTGCCTGTGATGTTGCAGGCTTTGCTGTTGAAGATGTGATTGGCAAGACCGCCGAAGAAATTTACGGCGGACGTTTCGGATCACTCGCCTATGCCCGGCATGTCCAGACAATCTTCGGCGGACGCCCTGTCAGTTACGAACTAACACTGCCGCTGCGTGGTCAGAAGCGCACGGTGCGGACGCACTTGGAGCCCGTATTTGACGACGAAGGCGATGTAGTTTTTCTCGTAGGGACCTCTGCTGATATCTCAAGCGAGCAAACGCTACGGGAAACGCGGATCGATGCGGAAACGCAAATGCGTGAGATCGAAAATTTTGTGAACTTGGCCGCCCATGATCTGCGGGCGCCAATGCGGCAGATCACGATGCTACTCGACCAGCTACGCGAAGGGTTTGAGGATCATAAAGATGGTAAAATCGAAATCATCAAGATGCTCGATAATGTGTCGGCCAATGCGAAGACGCTGATTACAGACCTGCTCGCTCACGCGCAGGCGACAGATTTAGAGCCGAAGCTCAGTACCTTTGGCCTACGTGATCTTTGTTCAAGGGTTATGGTTATGCTTGACCCAACCGGCGCGCATGATGTGCAGGCAGACAATCTTCGCATCACTGCAGACGAAACGGCATTGCAGATTGTATTGCGAAACTTGATTGATAATGCATTCAGGCATTCTGGAGACAAGTTAAAGAAGTTGACGATCTCTGCGGTGGCTAATGGCAGCGAAGTGATTGAGTTCTCTGTTCGTGATTACGGCACTGGCTTTCAAGGCGATGCGGGCGCATTGCTAGAGGAAGGTAAGATGCGCAAAGGCGCTGGGTTTGGGCTGTTGGGTGTCAGGCGTCTGATAAACGCCCGTGGCGGCACGATAACTGCGCGCGCCCCAGAGGCTGGTCCGGGGGCTCTTGTGAAGTTTTCCCTGCCGGGCAAAATCGAAGCTGTGGATTCGATTTGACCTTGAAACAGGATTTCTTGCGGCATGACCAAACTGACTCAATCCAGCCTAACCGGTGGTGGATATATTACGCCTGAATTCCTCACACTCCAGGAGTTCCCAGAACGCGCTCGCGCTAATTTGCCAGATACCACCTGGGATTACTTGGCGGGTGCGGCGGAAACTGAGACCACATATCTTCGTAATCGCTTGGCGCTTGATTGTTTGGCGTTCCGGCCCCGGGTCCTGCAGGACGTCACTACATCTGACGTAACGGGGCGCTTTCTTGGCCGTGATCTGCGTATTCCGGTCCTCCTGGCGCCGATTGGAAGCTTGGAGAGTTTTGCCGAAGGCGGTGGTGTCGCGGCGGCTAAAGGGGCTGATGCATTTGGCGTGGACCATATGCTGAGCTCCGTCTGCCAGCCGGATATGGAGACCGTTGCTGCTAGCGTCGATCAGCCAACGCTGTTCCAGCTTTACGTGCGCGGTGACGATGCTTTTGTTGATGATGCCGCCGTCCGCGCTAAGGACGCCGGATATCGCGCTTTCTGCATCACTGTGGATACCGTTGTTTATTCCAGGCGCGAGCGGGACATTGTACGGCGATATCTGCCAGCAGGGCGCCGCCGGGGCGGTAGTGGACAGAAATTCCAGTCTGGTTTTGATTGGGCCAAGGTCGCGCGCTTCAAAGAAAAGCATGACATGCCGTTAATCCTGAAAGGCATCGCGACAGCCGAGGACGCTGCTAAAGCCGTCGAATATGGCGTCGAATGCATCTATGTCTCAAACCACGGTGGCCGTCAGTTGGACTTCGGTCGGGGCGCAATTGATGTGCTGCCAGAGGTCGTTGAGGCCGTCGGCGGCAAAGCAGAAATCGCTATCGACGGCGGATTTTGTCGCGGTACAGATATTGTGAAAGCGATGATCTTGGGTGCGGACGTTGTTGGCATTGGCCGAATGCAAGGCTATGCGCTAGCCGCTGGCGGAATCGATGGCTTGGTCCGCATGTTGGAGTTGTTGGAGCGTGAATGTGAGTCAGCGCTTGGCCTGCTCGGCGTTCAGTCCTTTGCGGAATTGGGTTCAAGCTATCTGACTTCGGCGCCGCCAGTGTACAGCCCAAGTGAGTTCAGCGCCTTCCCACATATCCGATTTGGCCGCCAGCACCCTTAGGACTAATTTTATGGGTCCTGACCTTAAGCAGTAGTCTTTAATTCGCTGTAATAATGGAACGGATCATGCGGATTGGTCTTGCATCTAAGGGGCGTTTCAAGGCAGTGTCCCGCCGAATGAACACCTAAGTTCCTATGAGGGAAGGCTTCGCATATGCGTAAAGTCATAATTGCATTGGCCGCAGGCCTTATCGCCAGCTCCATTGGCGCGCTCCCAGCTTCGGCACAGCAAGCGCAACAGAATGTCGAGCGGACGCAAAGTGGCGATTGGTCCGTTGAATGCGTACAGAACCCGCAGGCTGGTCGTCTCTGCCGCATGGTTCAGAACGTAAAAGATCCCAAAAACGGCAACCCGCTTATGGAAGTCGTTGTCGCGAAGCCGCCCAATCAATCCGGCGTTATCTTATCGTTGCGGGCGCCGCTGGGCGTTTGGCTGCGTCCAGGCCTTACATTCGGTATTGATGGCGGCAAGGCTGACCGCGTGAATTTCGAATTCTGCCTTAAAGGCGGCTGCCTTGCGCAGATCCAGCTTTCAGCCGGTAAGGTCAATGCCATGAAGCGTGGATCAAAAGCCGTGATTGGCATGCAGAATATTCGCCGTCAGAAGCTTAATCTGAATGTATCGCTCCGTGGGTTCACGGCGGCATACGGCAAGCTTTAATCAATAGGCGCAGGGCGAACAGTGTTTAAACGCTTCAACATTGATATTAAGGCCCAACGCATAATCCTATCCTTCATCGCTCTGGGGGTAGCGCTGCTGATCGCCTTCCTCCAGGGAGACGATCCGCGACTTGCCAAAGGGATGGTGGAGAGCGCTGCGCCGCCGCCGGTCGAGGCGCGGCAGCAAACTGCTGAAGCACGGTCTGTAACACCTGTCCGCAGCCGGAATGATGCCGTCGCCCAGGCGGTTCGATGGCTGAAAGCGCAAGAAGGCGGTAAACATCGGGGGCACACCATCGCCCGCCACGTGGGCAAGTCTTATGACGATCTGGAAGACCGGATTAAACGCGACAACAAGAGCGTAGCGTCAGGCTTCTTTGATACGGAATCGGCGGCTATCGCGATTGTGCGCACTATCAATCATAAGCCGAACAAGCCGCGCGTCCAAAGATGGCTCGCGGACAATGATAGCAAACGACGTTTAGCCCTCCGCCGTTTCTTTGACAAACCAATTGGCCGTATCGCCTATCGTGGTGGTGATCGGCGCCAAGGCAACACGGCCGCAGTGGTGCTCACAAAATGGACAAGCAAAGGCAAGCAGAGCTACCGCTTGCTAACGGCCTATGTCGAGAAGTAGCGCGCCACTCCCTTCACTTTCTGAAGATGGCATGCTGTGGCAGCTTCTGAAGGCCTATGCCAATGAGGACTGGGATGAGGGGAATGCCGCTTGGCCGGCACCCGCAGTTCAGTTTCTAACAGAGGCTAGCAAGGCTGAAGCGGCGCAGTTGGCCGAAGAAATCGCCGTCACGCAAGCTTTGGCTCTGGATGATTCAGGTTGGCAAGCGCTTCTGGCTGCTGCTGATGTGAACTGGGCAGTGTTCGCGCATCCCTATGGCCTTACACGCTGGGCGCAGGATCTACGGGACCGTGCTCTTGCCGCTGCTTACGGCGCTGGCTCTAGCGAGAGCTGATACGGCATCATATCCTTTTGTACTTAACATAAGGAACTGATGCGTTGACTGAACAAGCTTATACTCCTGATCCACCTCTGCCTGTCCCGCAACGGAATGCTGACAATGCGCCTTATTGGGATGGGGCTGCGGAAGGCAGGCTCCTGCTTCAGCGTTGCCAGAAGAGCGGCCAAGTCTGGTTCTATCCGCGCCAGGTATCGCCTGCCACCTGGGACGCTGCGGATGTTGAATGGTTTGAAGCGTCTGGCCTCGGTGAAGTGCATAGTTTCAGCATTGTCCACCGCGCGTCAGAGCCTGGATACAGGCCGCTGACACCTTTTGTCGTCGCCTTGATTGATCTGGAGGAAGGCGCGCGGATGATGACAAATATCATCGGTCCAAACGCACTTGATGTCGCGATTGGGGACAAAGTCCGCTGTGTCTTCGAAGCGCGTGGTGAGGGCATAAATGTGCCCCAATTCCTGCGGGAGGAGGGTTGAGCCATGGCGAAACACATGCTCTCGGGTGCTGCCAGCATTGCTGGCGTTGGCGAATCTGAAATCGGCAAAGTTCCCGGTCAATCTGGTATCGGCCTTGCCGCACAAGCAGCAAAGCAAGCTATGGATGAAGCGGGCCTTCGCCCCAGTGACATTGATGGATTGCTAACAGCCTATTCGATGACAGAGCCTTATTTCATGTTCGGCACGGTCGTTGCTGAATATCTAGGCATTCAGCCAAGTTATCTCTCATCCATGGTGCTTGGAGGTGCTACGCCAGCCGCGCTTGTGAACCATGCCGTCCAGGCTGTAGCGACAGGGGTTGCGACGAACGTATTGGTCGTTGTTGGTGAAAACCGCGCGACAGGGCAGACGCGGGATGAAGCCGTTGCAGCACTCTCCAGCGTTGGCCATCCATATTACGAGAAGATCTATGGCCCGCTGATCCCGGCTTTCTACGGCATGATCGCAAACCGGCTGATGCATGAAACTGGCGTTACCCGTGAAATGATGGCGGCCGTCGCCGTAAACGGGCGCTATCATGCTGGCTTGCACCCGAATGCCCACATGTCCCAACCCATTACGATTGAGGACGTGCTGGCATCTAAGCCCATTGCAGCACCACTGAACATATTGGACTGCTGCCTGATTTCAGACGCCGGCGGTGCGCTGATCATTACGGCGGCGGACCGGGCGCGGGATATGCCATCGCAGCCCGTTGATATTCTAGGGTTTGGTGAGTTTCACACCCATGAACACATTATGGCCGCGCCCAGCCTGACGGAGTTCGGTGGCAAGCAATCCGGTGCTGCTGCATACAAGATGGCAGAACTCAGCCCGAAGGATATCGATTTTGCTGAGCTTTATGACTGCTTTACACCCGTCCCGTTGATCGAGATGTCTGAGGCTGGGTTTGGCACGCCAGAAGAAGCTGGGGAATTGTTCTTGTCAAAAGAAACCAATTTCAACGGCAAATTCCCAGTCAACACCCATGGCGGCATGTTGAGCCATGCGCATGCAGGGGCGGCAGGTGGATTGTTCGCCATTGTTGAGGCCGCGCGCCAGTTACGCGGCGATGCTGCAGGCCGCCAGGTCGCGAAGCGAGAGCGGGCTTTTGTGCATAATGAAGGCGGCATCATGTCCTCACATTGTTCACTGATCCTGGGGGCTGGTTGATGAGTGGGCCGAAGCACGTCATCGATTTGTCTGGAAAAGTGGCGCTGATCACCGGCGGTAGCCGCGGCCTAGGCCGGGAGATTGCGCTTGGTATGGCGGCAGCGGGAGCCGATATCATAGTCGCTTCCCGTAAGCTGGAAGCTTGTGAAGCGGTATGCGCAGAGGTCGAAGCGCTTGGGCGGCAGGCTTTGCCAGTTGCGGTCAATATCTCCCATTGGGATCAGTGCGATGCGTTGATTGAAGCTGCATATGCGCGATTTGGGCGGGTTGATGTCCTCGTCAATAACGCTGGCAAGTCGCCGCTCTATGATACTCTGACCAGTGTTGATGAGCGCCTGTATGATGCTGTTTTGGACCTTAATCTGAAAGCGCCATTCCGTTTGTCTGCCGTTATTGGGGAGCGGATGAAGGCGGAGGGTGGTGGTGCAATCCTCAATATCTCTAGCCGCGCGGCGATCCGTCCACAGGCGCATCTAGTGACCTATGCTGCTGCCAAAGCTGGGCTGAACGCCATGACGGAAGCCATGGCTGATGCGCTTGGGCCAGAGGTGTGCGTCAACTGCATCATGCCTGGGCCATTTCTGACCGACGTCTCAAAGGCGTGGGATATGGAGAAGTTTCAGCAGCGCGCAGACGAGCAGATTGCGCTGCAGCGCGGCGGACAGCCCGATGAGGTTGTCGCAGCAGCGCTTTACCTTTGCAGCAATCACGCTGGTTATACGACCGCTGCAATCCTCCGCATTGATGGCGGTTGTCGTTAGTCAGCGTCGCTCGATTCCTCAGAAGCCGGATTTGCGGCGGCGGCAGATTCTGGTGGGGTCGGCCCGCTTAACCGTTGCGCCATACGCTCGAGTTGCGCTTTGTCGGCCAGGTAAAGCGTGCGGCCTTTCCGGCGAATCAAGTTTACGTCGGACAATTGCGCAAATACGCGGGCGACGGTTTCTCTGGTCGTTGAGGCGCGGGCAGCGAATTCACGTTGTGGCGGTGTCGGATAGATCAGCCAGGAACCATTGGTGATTGGGTCTGGCGTTGCAGCCCGGCATAGTTCCAAGACGACACGTTGCATAGCACCCAATGTAGCCAGGTCCATGATCCGCTCGTCGCAAATGCGGACGATGCCTGCCAAGCGTTGCAGCACGCTCAATGCTATTTCCGGTCGCTGGGTGATAAGTTCTTGGAAAACCTGTGGCGGCAGGGCGGCAATCGTGGCGCTTTGATTGCAGACAGCAGATGCCGAGCGCGGCTCCCCATCAATCGCGGATAACTCGCCAAAATACTGGCCAGCGCCAAGCGTTGCATATGCAACAGGGCGTCCAGTCATTGAATAGTTTATGATGTCGACAGCACCTTCGGTGATCAGGAACATGTCCCGGTTATCACTGTTGCGCGTCACGACTTCATCGCCCTTGGCGTAACGCCGCCATTGGCAGCGCTTTTCAAGGTCTGCGCGCTCATCTTCCGTGAGCGATTCAAGGAGTGTTATGCCGTCCAGTCTGCCCATAAACTGCTATCAGCCCCCACCTAGGCGCACACGGGGTCGTGCGCGCTGGCAATCGTTTTATCAAGCCTTGATGCCTGCATGTATTTCATGGATCACCTGCCCGCCCGCAGATCATTCCAAACGCACAGCCAAAGACACAACAAGCATAGCACGAATATATCTCATGATCCTAATTCTGGGAATTCTTCTGTTGCCCGTAAGGGCCTATGCGGACGCAAAAGACCCATTTTCCGCTGTTGTTCGTGTGAATCGGGAAATCGGCGGGCATTGTACCGGATTCGCCATTGACGCCCGTACGATTCTAACGGCGGCGCATTGCCTGTGGCTTGAACGTCCAAGGAACTGGATACGCCCGACCTCGCTGCATGTTCTGGCGGGATATGACCGGGGGCAGTATCGACAGCATATGCGGGTTGTTGAGTACCGGGTTTCGGCTGGGTACGCGCCTAAACTTGGCAATCCTGATCGTGCAGCGGATTGGGCAGTGCTGGTACTTGATCAGGCATTTTCTGGCGCACCGGCAACATTGGCCGTGAGCCCGCCGCGCCTCAATGCGTCTTTTATCATTGCCGGATTCGCCAGCTCTAGGCTGCATCGGCTGACGCGTCATGTGAACTGCAAGGTGCAGCGGATAGGCCAGCGCGCGTTTCAGCACAGCTGCGCCACCGCAAAGGGCGTATCAGGGGCGCCGATCTTGGGCTGGGAAGGGGGCGCGCGGGCAACATACGGCTTGCACGTCGCATCAAGCCGTGTTGCTGGCATCGCAGTCACGGCGGCGTCGATCCTGAAGGATTTCCAGGACGCCAGGCGCCCCTATTAAAGAGACGCTACTGACATTCGCCTGTATCCTTTGCCATACTGGGCAACAGACTGCGCTCAAAGGATACACCCGTTATGAATGTCGCTTCACTGCTCGTTCGAGCTGCCCGGTCCCGTCCGGATAATCCAGCCCTTTATCAGGGCAATACGCTGGTTGCAGACTACCGGGAGTTTCACAGGCGCGCTGCTGCTATCGCAGGATGGCTGCGTTGCGAGGCTGGTTTGAAACCAGGCGATTGCGTCGGGTTCGCCATGACCAATTGCACGGAATTTCTCGAAATCCTCTATGGCAGCTGGATGGCGGGGCTGATCGCAGTGCCGATCAACGCCAAGCTTCACCCAAAAGAGTTCGCCTTTATCCTGGAGAATTCGGGCTCACGGCTTTGCTTCGTTACAGAAGACCTGCAGGACGCTTTGGAAAGCGTGTTCGATGATCTACCGGACTGCGAACAATTGCTAACGGCAGGCTCTGACGCCTATCAGCAGATCGTTGCCGGTCCCGTCGTACCAATGACCCATCGCCAACCGGATGATCCGGCGTGGCTTTTCTATACGTCTGGCACGACCGGCCGGCCCAAAGGTGCCACTCTGACGCATCGGAATCTGATGGCCTGTACGATGGCCTATTTCACAGATGTGGACGCAGCCGAAGAAAGCGACCACTGCCTACACGCTGCCCCGATGTCCCACGGCGGCGGGTGCTATAACATCCCATTCGTTGCCGCTTGCGCAGCACAAGTCGTGCCAGTGAGTGGTAAGTTTGACCCGCCAGAGATTTTTGAGCTTCTGCCGGATTTCACTGGCATGTCCTTCTTTGCAGCGCCGACCATGGTTAAGCGCATGGTGGAGCATCCAAGCCAGAAGGCTGCTGATACCAGTAATCTGAAGACCATTATCTATGGCGGCGGGCCGATGTATGTGGAGGATTGCAAGGCGGCAAATGCGGCGTTCGGCGATGTGCTGGTGCAGATATATGGTCAAGGCGAAAGCCCTATGACGATCACATGCCTGCCACGGCAGGATGTCGCCGGTACCGGTAATCCTCGCTACGAAGCGATGATCGCCTCAACCGGCCGCGCCTTCACGAATGTTGAGGTCATTACGGCAGATGCAAATGATAATCCGCTTCCACCCGGTGAAATCGGCGAAGTGCTTGTGCGTGGCGATACCGTCATGGCGGGCTACTGGCGCAATCCTGAAGCCACTGCGGACGCTCTCCGCAATGGCTGGCTCCACACGGGTGATGTTGGTGCGATGGATGAATTCGGCTACCTAACGCTAAAGGACCGTTCCAAAGATATGATTATCTCTGGCGGCACGAACATCTATCCGCGTGAGGTGGAGGAGGCGCTACTCACCCATCCAGGCGTGGCTGAGGTTTCGGTTATCGGTGAGCCAGATGAGGAGTGGGGCGAAAACGTCATCGCCTATGTGGTCGCGAGAGAAGGCCGTGGGGTCGATGATGCCGCCCTCGATGCCCACTGCCGCGACCTTATCGCCCGCTTCAAGCGCCCAAAAGGTTACCGTTTCGTGGCCGGTCTACCCAAAAACAACTACGGCAAAGTCCTCAAAACGGACCTTCGTGAGATGCTGGCGGCGGAAAAGACTGGGTAGACATTATTACTTCAGTCGTTTGGGTGCCGAAGCGCCGCAGATTTGGCTAGTCTGTCGCCGATATCCATTCGCTCATGCAGAATTTCAGCGATGTGGACAGTCCCATCGGCTGATATTTTCCAGTATATTCTGTGCTTGCCGCAGGGAGCGCAGCGTCCAATGACGCCATAACCCGGTTCAATTGACCTGCCTTGCAGTGTTCCGTCTGTGATTCTTTCAAAGGCTTCATAGAAATCCGCCAAATAGGATTCTGCTTGTGTTTCGCCCCATTGGTTAACGCTGTATCGGTATATCTCAATTAGCCGTCGCTGGGCGGTTGATGAAAGAGAATAGGATGGCTGCATTACTCAGGCAGCGTCGCCTGTCGAATGATATCCGCCATAGTAATCTGCATATAATCTGCATCAGGTGACGCAAATGCTTTTTGAAGTGCTGCACGTTTCGCCTCGAATGTCGTAAATTCCACGCGTTCCTTGTCTCGGCGAATGAGGTCGCGGACATACTCACTGGCATTATCGTAGTCGCCAGTGTCACTAATTCGAGCCACCAGATGGTCTTTTAGCGCGCCGCCGACGCGAACGTTTAGATTCATGGGTTTGGTCATAACCGAGCTCCGTATCGCAACGCACAGAATGTCAAAGATATTTAAAGATATTCTGTGCGTTGCGATTGATCAAGGCTGGCCCCTACTTCGCCGCTGTAACCATGATCTCGACCAAGATTTCAGGGCGGGCGAGGCCGGCTTGGATGCAGGCGCGGACGGGTGGGTTCTTGGGGTCGACCCAATCATTCCAGACTGCGTTCATAGCTTTGAAGTTGGCCATGTCTGTGATCCAGAGCTGGGCTGTGAGCAGCTTGGATTTATCTGTGCCAGCTTTGGCCAGGTAGCTGTCGATTGTGTCCACGATGCTTTGTGTCTGGCCGGTGATGTCGGCTGAGAAATCTTTGGCGACGAGACCGCACACGTAAACCATATCGCCATTCACGACACAGCGGCTCATGCGGGGGCCGGGACCTTCAGTGACGTCGATGCGTTGGATAGCCATAACTGTTTTCTCCTGATTGAATTGAGACCCCAAGCAGGCCACGAATGGAGCGCTAAGTGCAAGTAGGCATGCAGATCGAACGTGACGTGATGATCCCGATGCGGGACGGCTCGTTGATGGCTACCGACATTTATCGCCCTGTTAACGCAGGCGCAGCGCCCTTACTGCTGGAGCGGACGCCATATGGAAAGCATCTGCCAAGTCGGAGTGAGATCACGGCGGCTGATCCATCTAAGGCATTGTCGCGGGCAGATGTGGCGGCGCGGTTCGTCGCCCGTGGATTCGCGGTGGCATATCAAGACACGCGCGGTCGATATAATTCAGAAGGCGTGTTCGCGAAATATCTGGCGGATGGGGCAGATGGCTTTGATGCTGTTCAGGCGCTGGCAGGAATGGCTGGAATCGATGGTCGTGTTGGTATGTTCGGGCTGTCATATTCCGCCCATACACAAGTCGCAGCAGCCAGTATGGGACCGCCTGCGCTGCGGGCGCTTGTTGCCGATTCTGGTGGATTTTCAAGCGCTCATCGCTCTGGCGTTCGCCAAGGCGGCGCGTTTGAGCTGAAGCAGGCGACCTGGGCGCTGAAGCAAGCACGTCTCAGTCCAGAGGCCGCCGCTGACCCAGTCTTGAAGGCCGCATTAGAGGCTGAGGATGTGCGCGCTTGGTTTACGCGCATGCCTTGGCGACCAGGTGTGTCGCCAGTGCGGGAGCATCCGGCCTATGAGAAGTACCTGCTGGATCAATGGCAGGCGGGGACACTTGACGACATCTGGAAGCAGCCAGGCCTCTATGCCGCTGGATATTATGATCAATTCGCACGCATGGCGCAGATCCATATGTCGAGTTGGTATGATCCCTATCCGCTGACCGCGACCGACAATTATCTTGGCTTGAAGGCTGAGGGCGCCAAGGACCTTGGCCTCGTACTCGGCCCCTGGACCCATGGCGACCGGTCGTTGACTTATGCGGGTGATGTCGATTTTGGCGAGGCGGCGACCTTGGATGGCCAATTAGCAGCTGACTTCATCGATTTTCGGGCGGATTTCTTTGACCGGGTCTTGCATGGGAAATCAGGGCAGGCGGACGGTGCGCCCGTGAAGGTTTTTATCATGGGTGGTGGTTCTGGTCGGCGCAACGAGGCCGGTCGGTTGGATCACGGCGGCGCATGGCAAGGGTTCGCTGATTGGCCGCCGCCGGAAGCGAAGGTGCGTCCGTTTTATCTGGCAGGCGATGGGCAACTTGCTACAGATGTAGCGCCAAGCGCATCCCGCATCGACTACCGCTTTGATCCGCTGAAGCCGGTGCCGACTATTGGCGGTGCAGTGTCATCCGGTGAACCAGTGATGCGCGGTGGGGCGTATGATCAGCGCGAGAGTGCGGAGATTTTTGGCTGCGCAGCACCGTACTTGCCGCTCTCCAGCCGTCCAGACGTGCTGACGTTCGAAACGCCTGCGCTTGTGCAAGACATCACAGTCTGTGGCCCAATTATCCTCCGCCTTTGGGTTTCCTCTGATGCGCTGGATACAGACTTCACCATGAAGGTGATTGATGTGCATCCGCCCAGCGCTGACTATGCTCAAGGATATGCCATGATTGTGACCGACGGCATTCTACGTATGCGCTACCGGGATTCCATGACGGCACCAGTGTTGATGACGCCTGGCGATCGCTATGCCATTGAGATAGAGGCTTTCCCGACGGCTAACAGGTTTGTGAAAGGCCATCGGATCCGGTTGGATGTTTCGTCCTCCAATTTCCCGAAATTCGACGTCAATCCGAATACGGGAGAGGCGGAAGGCCAATCACGGCAGGCGCGGGTGGCGATCAATTCCGTTCTGCATGGTGGGGATATGCCGTCAGCATTATTATTGCCCGTTCTGCCGCATGTTGGCACCTAATTCGCAAGGATTGGATGTCTACGGGTCGCTTTTCGCTGTTCTGTCGTGTTTTGCGACAGGCACTGCGGGGGTGGTCTGAATTTATGTGTTTTGGAGTATGAGAATGGTTCGCTTTCTAGGTTTGGTGCTTGCTGCCTTGATCACGGTAACCGCACCTGCCAGTGCGCAGAAGTTCCGTCAGGGCGATGCTTCAATGCTTCCGAAAGCGGAGCAGGCGCTTCAGCAGATCAATGTCATGCAGGCAGATTTCACGTTTCAGAACGTGGCGCAATTCAATACGGGCCGCCTTTTTGTAGACCGTCTTGGCGGCAAGATGAGGATGGAATTTGATTCGCCGCTGAACCACCTGATTATTGCCAATGGTGCGCGCGTTGATTTCATCGGCGGCAATGGCACTGTGGTAAATACCTCAACGCAGTCCACACCGCTTGGCCTGATTTTTGGCCGCACTGCAAGGCTTAGCGGCGATGTGAAGGTGCTTGAGATCGCGGCAAAGGGCCAGAATGCTTATATCGCCGTTGGCCAGCGTAGCAAGCCGAAGCAGGGCAAGGTGATCCTACACTTCTTGCAAACTAGCCCGACCTGGACATTACATGGCTGGGGCTTCATTGATCCTGAAGGCCGCTACACCAAAACCATACTGAAGAACGTCCGCCATGGTGGCGAGCTCTCTTGGACGCTGTTTGAGGCACCTGAAACGAACTAGCTATTTCAGCGCTGACCACGGCCTTTGCTGTAATCTAGCTCTGCCCAGGCAGGCCTGCCACCCGGCCACGGATCGCCCCAAAGCTGCTGGCCGCCGTCAATCGTCAGCGTCTCACCGGTAATGAACTTACCGGCGGGGGACGCTAGGTAAACTGCACCCTCGGCAATGTCCCATTCGTCGCCAGCGCGCAACATTGGGTTTGATTGCTTGAAACTTTCCGCACCTTCGGCTGGATACCGGCCAAAAGCGCTGGATTCGCAACAACCGGGTGCCAGGCAATTCACGCGGATATTAAATTGCGCCCATTCAACCGCGACCGTACGGCTGGCATAGATCACACCAGCGCGGGCAGCCGTCGTGTGTGCCATTTGCGGCAGGCCACGCCAGATATCGGCGACAATGTTGATCATATTGCCCGGCGCGCTGCGGTCCCGCCAACGCTTCGCCGCGGCCTGCATCATGTTCCAGGAGCCATTCAGGTTCGTGTCGATAACAGCGCGCCAGCCATTCGGCGACAGGTCCAAGGCGTCTTGTGGGAATTGGCCGCCGGCATTGTTGATCAGAATGTCGATTTTGCCTTCGTCAGCGAAAACCTGGTCAAAGAAAGCATCGACCGCTTCCGGCTCCCGGATCGACATAGAATGGATTGAGCAAGAAATGCCACGCACGTCGAACAGGGTTTTGACGGCGTCTAGTTTCGCTTGATCACGGCCGCAGATGACGATCCGCGCACCCAAGCGCCCAAACAGCGCCGCCATTGCTTTGCCCAGGCCACTGCCGCCGCCGCTGACCACAACGACCTGCCCTTTGAAAAGATCATCCCGGTAAATGGTAGGGCGTTCGAATAGATCGTCGTCAGATGCGCCAAAATCTTGTGGCATGTGACAGGCTCCAGCTTGCAGCGAATGATGCGCCATCGTATGCCGTGACGATGACATGGTCCATTGTTGCTAAGGACGCCGCCAGCGGCGCATTCGGGGTCGCCGTCGCATCGAAGGTGCTGGCGGTTGGTGCTATTTGTCCGTGGCTTGAAGCTGGCACTGGCGCGCTCTCAACGCAGTCCTATACAAATCCGCTTTATGGGCCGGATGTATTGGCCAAATTGGCCGCTGGCGACAGTATCGAAGCAGTGATTGGCGCTGTGACAACTGCCGATGAAGGCCGCGCCTTCCGTCAAGTTCATGGTGTCGACGCGCGGGGCAATGCATTCGCCTATACGGGCGCATCCTGTGTCGATTGGAATGGGCATGCACTGGGTGAAGGCGTATCTGTTGCTGGAAACATGCTGGCCGGGCCAGCTGTCGTTGCAGAGACTATGAAGGCCTGGGCCGATGGTTGGGAAAAGCCGTTCGCACAGCGATTAATGGACGCCCTGGCCGCTGGCCAGACTGCAGGCGGTGATAAGCGCAGCAAGCAATCGGCGGCGATCAAAATTGTGAAGACTGAACGATGGCCGTGGATTGATCTCCGCATTGATGATGCGGCAGAGCCCTTGCGTGATCTTTCCCGCATGTTGGACACATTCCTAGCGGAGCGGGCACCATATTACGTAACTTTAGCGACGCGGAATAATCCGGCAGGGGTATATGACCCTGCTGAGCGTGAGACCTATCAGGCTGGATACAGAAAAGCATTGGGCGAGGAGCGATAGTTTATGCGGGTTGGCATTGTTGGGCTTGGGGCTATGGGCATGGGGGCCGCGCAATCATGCGTGCGGGCTGGTCTGGAAACGGTCGGCTGTGATCTGTCAGCAGATGCGAGGGCTGTGTTTGAGGCAGCTGGCGGCACGGCTGTCAGTTCCGTCACAGAGATGGGCCACCTGGACGCCGTGATGATCCTCGTCGTCAACGCGGCGCAAACTGAAGCCGTATTGTTCGGTGAGAACGGTTTGGCGGAGAAGCTGCCCAAAGGTGCCGTCGTTTTGGCGGGTGCCACAACAGCACCTGAATATCCGCCGACTGTCGCGGCCCGGCTTGAAGCGCTTGGGCTGCAGTTCATTGATGCGCCCGTTTCTGGCGGTGCGGCCAAGGCTATGGCTGGGTCTATGACGATTATGGCTGCAGGGTCTGGCGCTGCGTTCCAAAAGGGCGGCGCGTTGCTCGATGCGATTGCGGAGAAAGTGTACAAGATCGGCGATACTCCGGGGCAGGGCGCGACTATCAAGATGATCAATCAGCTCCTGGCCGGCGTGCATATTGCTGCCATGGCGGAGGCCTTCGCATTAGCGTCCCGTGCCGGGGCGGATTTGGAAACGGTTTACGAAGTCATTTCCAACTCTGCAGGCGGGTCCTGGATGTTCCAAAACCGGGGGCAAAGTATCGTTGACGGAGATTATGCACCGAAAAGTGCGGTTGATATCTTCGTCAAAGACCTTGGCATTGTTTTGGATGCGGGCCGGTCCATGACATTCCCGCTGCCGCTTTCTGCCGCTGCTCATCAACAGTTTCTGGCTGCCAGTGCGGGCGGGCTTGGTCGTGAGAATGACAGTGCGGTTGTAAAAGTATTCCAGAAACTGACTGGGATCGACCTACCGAATACGGAGACTTCAGAATGAGCCCTGTCCTTGGCTGCATCGCAGATGATTTTACGGGTGCCACAGACTTGGCAGGCATGCTCGTCCGCCATGGCATGCGGGCCGTACAGACAATCGGCGTTCCTGATATCCCAGTCAGCGAGATTGATGCTGACGCCGTGATCGTTGCGCTGAAATCCCGAACAATCCCAGCAGATGAAGCCATTGCCCAATCGCTAGAGGCTCTGGAGTGGCTGCAAGCGGGCGGGTGCCAGCGCTTCTATTTCAAATATTGCTCGACGTTCGATTCGACTGAAACTGGCAATATCGGCCCTGTTGCAGAGGCGCTGCTGGATGCAGTTAGCGCTGATCAAGCCATTGCTTGCCCTGCATTCCCAGAGAACGGCCGGACCGTTTTCAAGGGCTACCTCTATGCAGGGGATGTGCTGCTGAATGAAAGCGGCATGCAGGACCATCCATTAACGCCAATGACAGACCCGAACTTGGTGCGTGTCCTCAGCCGCCAATCGAAGTCGCCGATTGGCCTGCTAGATTACAAGACTATCCGCAAAGGTGCCGATGCAGCGCGCGCTCATCTTGCAGCTTTGGCGGGCGATGGCCGAAGGCTCGTTATTGCTGATGCGACGGATGAGGATGACCTCCGCACCCTTGCTGCGGCGACTTCGCACCAAATGCTCAGCACGGGCGGGTCTGGCCTTGCGGTTGGGATGCCAGCGGCGTTCGAGGCTGCAGGATTGTTTCAGGTGCAAGATGCGGCGGCGGATCTGCCTGAAATTGGTGGCAAAGGTGCCATTATCTCCGGGAGCTGCTCCCGCGCGACGAATGAACAGGTGGCGCGGTTTGCGCGGAACCATCCTGTCTTTCAGGTCAATCCATTGCAGCTTGCGGAAGGCAAGGACTTGGCGGCAGAGGCATTGGAATGGGCCAAGGGCCGAATTGAGGACGGCCCAGTACTGATCTACGCCACAGACAGCCCTGACGCCGTCAAGGCTGCCCAGGAAGCGGTTGGCCGGGAGAAGGCAGGCGCGCTTGTGGAGGATGCGTTGGCGACCGTCGCTGCGGGCTTGAGAGACATGGGCGTCTCGCGCATGGTCGTTGCGGGTGGTGAGACGTCTGGTGCCGTCGTCCAAAAACTCAAAATTGGCGCGCTCAGGATCGGGCCTGAGATTGATCCAGGCGTGCCTTGGTGCGTTAGCATTGGCGGGAAAGAAATGGCGGTCGCGTTGAAGTCCGGGAACTTTGGCGGCCCAGATTTCTTTGAGAATGCACTGGCCTCCGCGCCTTAAAACGAGACGTTCACGGACCTGTGTTCAATCAAATGGTATATTTTGCGACGGATCAGTGATGGACTGCCGTTTGTGTCCTAGGGGGGAAACGCAAACGGGAGAGAATTCTTGCTGAAACGAACCTTCACCGCCGCAATCGCGGCGCTCGTGCTGGGCGCATCAAGCGTCGTTGGGGCTGGCAGCGCTAAAGCTGACGGCAACGACTTGATTGGGCCGATCATTATTGGCGCAGCCATTGGTGGACTGATAATCGCCGCCACCCACGATGATGGTCATCATGCCCATCGTGCGCCGAAGCGCCGTCATCACGGTCATCATGGCCATTACAAACGGAAATCCAATAAGCATAGCCACTATAATCGCGGCCATCGTGGTAGTCGTAATCATGCCTATCATGGCCATACGGTGCGCCGGGATTATGTAAACCCACGTTCAAATCACCGAAGTGGCTATTCCAACAATGACCGTCGCCGTGCACGCGCTGAAGATCAATTGGACCGCCGCCGCGCACGGGCTCAGGATGAGCTTGATCGTCGTCGTGCACGGGCTCAAGACGAGCTTGATCGTCGTCGCGCCCGTGCCCAAAACGAGTTAGACCGCCGTCGCGCTCGTGCGCAGACTGACCGTCGATACAATCGGGTAGATAACCGGCGGAATACTGTGGCTGAGCGCCCACGCCGTCAGCGTGGTGATGGCTACGCTTCCTGGCGGAACTAGGCCTAAAGCCTAATTGGCTAAGCCGGGGCGGGAGCGGATAATCGCTTCCGCCTCGTTCGCCATTCTCTGCAAAATTAGCGATGCGGGCTCAATGGCGTTGATCATATCAGCAGCCTCGCCCGCGATGACGGTGGCAACGGACATATCATCCTTCTCACGTGCTGCATCAAATGCGGCTTTTGCTGCCTGAACTTCAGAATCTGTAGTTGGCGGTGCATCACGGAGGCCCTTGAAGAACGGCGTATCCATGGTGCGGATCTGATACCCATCCGGCCAATCAATCCCGCGCAGCAGATCAAATTCTGATCCCTTAGCCGTATCATCGCCGGACCCGGTCGCGAGCCGCTGCTTGCCATTGGCACTTGCAAGCGATTCCTCTGCAGCGACAAAGGCTGAGCCTACTAAGGCACCAGCCGCGCCTAGCGCCAAAGCTGCCGCCAATCCGCGCCCGTCCGCGATCCCGCCGCCAGCCAGAACAGGTATTGAGCCAACGGCGTCGACCACGGCTGGCACCAGTGGAAGCGTTGCTCTGGCCGCACCATGCCCACCTGCTTCAGTCCCTTGGGCCACGATCATATCTGCACCTGCGTCTGCGGCGGCGCGTGCTTGGCCAACAGTTTGAACCTGGGCAATCAACGTGGCACCAGATGACTTTGCTTGCGTGACGAATGGCGCGATATCAGCGAACGATAGAAATACCGCCTTTGGGCTGTGCGCCAGGGCGACGTCCAATGCGGCAGGGTTTTTAGCGAGCGCCCATGTGATGAAGCCAATACCGACCACGGCATTGCCTGCCTCACCAAATTCATGCTCGATCACAGCCGGGTCTGGATAGCCGCCGCCGATCAAGCCAAGGCCGCCGCCGCCCGTAACCGCGGCGGCCAGTTTGCCAGCAGCAACGCCGGCCATAGGCGCAGAGATTACTGGAATGTCGATTCCAAGCATGCGGGTGAGGGCTGTATCGAACGGCATGGCATTAGGCCTTTCAGGTGAGCGTTTGTTGGGCCATGGTTGGTCCTGCACATCAAAAAACGCAAGAGGAACCAGTAATGAACGCACCTGCAAACCCGCGTTGGAAACATCGCCCCGAAAGCTCGACTTGGGGCGATCGGGGGCCTGATGATCAGCTTGGTCGGATGAATCTTTTGACACCAGAACGGGTTGTTCGTGCATCAAAAGAAATCCAAACGGGTGAACGCTTCTGCCCTTCCTTGCCGCTAGATTATCCGGGTGGGAATGTTCTGAACCCGCGCCGCTTGCCGCCAAAGCTTGAGCCGGCGATGGACGCAACAAGCGGCACGCCCCGCTACAACTACCCGCTCCGCATGGATAACCCGGCGCATATTGATGTCGGTTGCGATGATCGCGTGACGATGACGCTGCAATATTCTTCCCAGTGGGACGCGTTCTGCCATATGGGCCAGCTGTTTGATGCGGATGGGGATGGCTTTCCGGAAATCCGCTATTACAACGGTTTTGAAGGCGGCAAAGACATTATCGGCACCGTTGATTACGCCAAAGACGGTAGCCAAGAGCCGCGTGAAGAGGGCATTGGTGCTCGCAAGCTTGGTATCGAAACCATGGCAGAGCATGGCGTCGTCGGGCGTGGCAACCTGCTGAATCTATTCGACGTGATCGGGCGCGAGCGCAAGGTCATTGGCTATGATGTGTTCATGCAGGCGATGGAGGATCAGAAGGTCGCGCCGGAGGAGGGCGATCTGATGTTCCTCTATACGGGTTTTGCGGACGTCATCTTGGAGTGTGGCAAGAACCCGACCCATGAGAAAATGCACCAAACCTGCGCAACGCTGGACGGACGTGACGATAAGCTGCTGAATTGGATCACGGATTCAAGTGTCGTCGCCATGATCGCGGACAATTATGCCGTCGAGCAGGCACCCACACGTCCAGCCCTTGGAAAGACTTACGCGAACAGTCCGCTGCATCAGCACTGCCTCTTTAAGCTCGGTGTCCCATTGGGGGAGATGTGGTACCTGACGGAGCTGGCACACTGGCTGAAAGCCAACAACCGCACGCGCTTCTTCGCGACCTGCCAACCGCTTCGTCTACCTGGCGCAGTCGGTAGTCCAGCCAATGCGGTGGCTATGGTCTAGCAGGCGCTTAGTGCCTTGGCAGCGGGCCTTCTTCTTCGACATTTTGTCCCCGGAAGGCCCGCCTCAAGACGCCCTGGAGCGTCAGTCCCTGCACCACGATTGAGAACACGACCGCGATGTAGGTTGCTGCGAGCAGAAGTGGTTTGGCATCAGACTCCGGCAGCGATAGTGCCAGCGCTACGGAAATTCCGCCTTTCAGGCCGCCCCATATCAATGCTGGGGCAGCACCCGGTGTGAATGCCGCATGCCGTCGCAACAGCCCGAACACGCTCAGCACAGCTGTGGAGCGACCGATTAGCATGGCGACAATGGCTATCGCACCGGCGGTTGCTGTCGTTACGTTAAAGCCGATTAGCACGGCCTCCATGCCGATCAGCAGGAACAGAACTGAGTTCAGCATCTCGTCAGTCAGCTCCCAAAACCGGAGCAGATTGTCCCGCGTGTGGTCGCTCATGGCCTTATGAACGCCCTGATTGCCGATCAGCAATCCAGCGACGACCACAGCAATTGGCCCAGAAAGGTGCAAGGCTGAGGCTAGAGCATAAACGCCGGTAGCGAGGGCAAGGGTCATGAGGATTTCGACGACATGATCATCTGCGCTTCGGAGCGCACGATAGACAATCCAACCCGCTGCAAAACCAAGTGCAGCACCGCCAACTGCTTCGAGCGCGAAGGTTTCTGCAGCGAATACCGCTGTCGCTTCCACGTCACCGCCTGCGCTGTTCGTGATGATGCCAACGATGACGATGAAAACAACGACGCCAACGCCGTCATTAAACAATGACTCGCCTGCGATCTTCGCCGCGACAGACGGAGGCACGGCGATAGATTTGAGGATGCCAAGCGTCGCGACCGGATCTGTCGGCGAAATCAGTGCGCCGAACGCCAGCGCCCAAATGTAAGGGATAGGCTGGCCGATCAGGCCAAAGCCGAAGTAAACGATGGTGCCTACAACGAAGGTTGATAGGACGACACCGCCCGTGGCGAGAAGGGCGATGGGCCACTTTTGCTTGGCCAGCCGGTCCATATCCACATGCAACGCGCCGGCGAACAGCAGGAAGCTCAACATGCCGTCGAGCAATGTGTCCGCGAACTCAAATTCGTTCACGAACGCAACGGCCTGCTCGGCAAGCTTCAGATGCGGGATTGCCACATCAACCAGCAGAACGATGATTGATCCCGCTAAAGCCGCCAGCGCCACGCCAATGGTATGCGGCAGGCGGAAAAAGCGGTGGTTGACGTAGGCCGCTGTAGCAGAGGCGACAAGCAGCAGCGCAATGGCTTCGAACACGCCCATGCCGGCCGCCTCCTAAATCAGCTTAGATTATGCAGCTTCGACACCCTTTTCGGCCATCAGGTTCTCAAGTTCGCCAGACTCGTACATCTCACGAATAATGTCGCAACCGCCAACGAATTCGCCTTTGACGTAGAGCTGCGGGATGGTCGGCCAGTTCGAGAACTGCTTGATGCCTTCACGGATATCGCCGTCTTCCAGCACGTTCACGCCTTTGAACGGAACGCCCATATGTGTCAGCACCTGAACAACGGCGGAGGAGAAACCGCACTGCGGAAACACAGGGGTGCCTTTCATGAAAAGCACGACTGGTGTTTCGTCAATTTCGCTTTGGATACGGGTATTTGTATCGGACATTTAATCTGTCTCCTGAATTGAATTAGGCGTTGTCTGGAACAGCAGTTTGAAGGGCCAGGGCATGCAGTTCGCCGCCCATCCGGCCTTTGAGTGCCGCATATACAAGCTGATGTTGCGCTACCCGGGATTTACCCTTGAACGCAACAGAAGTGACGTGGGCGGCATAGTGATCGCCATCGCCAGCGAGGTCACGGATTTCGACCGTCGCATCCGGCATCGCTTCTTTGATCAGTGCTTCGATTTCGTGGGCGTCCATCGCCATGGAATTCAGCTCCTTAGCGGCGCGATCAAGCGCCTGCCATGTAGTCAGGCAGCCAGCCTTCATGGGCGCTGGCCAAGTTCGATAATGATATGGCCGCTTGGCCGCTGACAGTCAACGTATCGCCGCCGGTAGCGCCGATGATAGATGCTGATACGCTGGCTGCTTTTGCGGCCTGCAGGACAGCGTCTGCATCCTCAACAGCAAGCAGATAGCGCGCCTGATCCTCACCAAACAACCAAGTGTGGGCGTCCATGCCTGCTGGAACAGCTATTTCAGCGCCAACATCGCCTGCAAGCGCCATCTTCGCCACCGCTGCAAGGATGCCTCCGCCGGAAACATCGTGGCAGATATTGCAAAGGTGTTTCGCAAGAATATCGGCAACGCATTCGCCATTTTTGCGTTCAGTCGAAAGATCGACTGGTGGCGGCGCGCCTTCATTGCGGCCTTCAATCTCCGCCAAGTACCGGGACGCGCCAAGCCAGCCTTCGGTTTCGCCGATGAGCACGAGCTTCATTCCGGGCTTGAGTGCGATGGAGGGGGCTTTTGCAACATCGGCCACAAGGCCAATCGCGCCGATGGTGGGCGTTGGCAGAATTCCAACGCCGTTGGTTTCGTTGTAGAGCGAGACATTGCCGGAGACCACGGGAAAGTCGAGCGCGCGGCAGGCTTCCCCCATGCCCTGAATGCAGCCAACAAACTGGCCCATGATTTCAGGTTTCTCGGGGTTTCCAAAGTTCAAATTATCTGTCACCGCCAGCGGTTTAGCGCCAGATGCTACAAGATTACGCCAAGCTTCTGTTACGGCCTGCTTGCCGCCCATAATGGGATCCGCGAAGCAATATCGGGGCGCGCAATCGCTTGTCGCTGCAATGCCCTTTGGCCCATCGCCGAGACGGACAACAGCCGCATCACCGCCAGGACCACGAATGGTGTCGCCGCGGACGAGGCTGTCATACTGCTCCCAAATCCAACGCCTGGAGGCGAGGTTTGGACCGCCAATGAGTTTCAGCAGTGCTGCACCGATATCCTGGCCTCGATCTATTGTCGCCGGGTCGAGCTTGGGCTGCGACGCTGGAATCTCATAAGGCCGGTCATATTCAGGCGACGCTTCAGACAGTGGCTGGATTGGCAGGTTCCCTGCCAGATCGCCATGCCAGTAAAGCCGCATCCGCCCTGTATCCGTCAGCGTGCCGACAATGGCGAAGTCCAGGCCCCATTTCTCGAAGATCGCGCTGGCCGTGGCTTCCTCACCGGGCTTAAGCACCATCAACATGCGTTCCTGGCTTTCGGACAGCATGAGCTCATAGGGCGTCATGCCGTCTTCCCGCATCGGCACTTTGTCGAGCTGGAAATCGAGGCCAAGGCCGCCCTTGCCAGCCATTTCGAAGGCGGAGGACGTGAGGCCGGCCGCCCCCATGTCCTGAATGGCGACGATGGCGTCTGTTGCCATCAATTCCAGGCAGGCTTCGATCAAAAGCTTCTCTGCGAACGGATCACCAACTTGAACAGTTGGGCGCTTAGCCTCTGATTCATCATCGAATTCTGCAGACGCCATGGAGGCACCGTGTATGCCGTCACGACCCGTTTTGGAGCCGACATAAACAACCGGATTACCGATGCCAGCGGCGGTCGAGTAGAAAATCCGGTCCGTTTTTGCGACGCCAATGGTCATCGCGTTGACCAGGATATTGCCGTTATAGGCGGCATCAAATTCGCATTCGCCGCCAACGGTTGGTACGCCCACGCAATTGCCGTATCCGCCAATACCTGCAACGACGCCTGCGACGAGGCTCTTGGTTTTTGGATGGTCTGGCGCACCGAAGCGCAGCGCATTTAGGTTCGCGATGGGCCGTGCGCCCATGGTGAACACATCCCGCAGGATACCGCCAACGCCTGTCGCCGCGCCCTGATAGGGCTCGATGAAGGAGGGGTGGTTGTGGCTCTCCATCTTGAAGATAGCAGCCTCACCATCGCCGATATCGACCACACCGGCATTCTCGCCAGGGCCGCAGATCACCCAAGGCGCTTCTGTCGGCAGAGTCTTCAAGTGCTTCTTGGATGACTTGTAAGAGCAATGCTCGCTCCACATGGCTGAGAATACGCCAAGCTCGACGAAGTTGGGCGTGCGGCCCATGATCTCCAGTATGCGCTCGTATTCATCCGGCGCTAAGCCGTGAGATGCCACAAGTTCTGGGGTAATTTCAATGTCTTGCGCACTCATGTTAAGCGGTCTCCAGCAGGCTCTGGAAGAGTGCTAATCCGTCAGTTCCGCCTGCGAGCGGGTCTGTCGCGTTTTCTGGATGGGGCATCAGGCCGACCACGTTGCGACCATCATTGATGACGCCTGCGATATCTGCGGTCGAGCCGTTCGGGTTCTCACCCGCCGCATATCGGAAGGCTATGCGGTCCTCCGCTTCCAAAACCTGCAGCATATCGGGCGTTACGAAATATCCACCATCATGGTGCGCTACAGGCACGGTGATGGCTGTCTCGCCAGCTTGCATCCCACGTGTGAACGCCGAATTACCGGATGCGCAGACCAGCGTTGTGTTTTTGCAGACGAAGTTCAGCGTTGCGTTGCGCAGCAGAGCGCCGGGCAGCATCCCAGCTTCAATCATGATCTGGAAGCCGTTGCAGACGCCCAGGACGGGCGCGCCACGCGCTGCATGGTCAATTACAGCCCGCATGATCGGCGCACGGGCAGCAATGGCACCAGGGCGAAGATAGTCGCCATAGCTGAAGCCGCCAGGCAGCGCTACGAAATCGACATCTGGCAAGGTCGTGTCCCGATGCCAGACGAGTTCCGGTTCTTTGCCAAATGCGCGACGACAGGCCAGCGCCATGTCGCGCTCACGATTGGAGCCGGGGAAGACGACGACAGCGGCCCGCATCAGCCTTCGATCTCGATCTCGTAATCTTCAATCACAGGATTGGCGAGCAGACGCTCACACATCGCTTTGACCTGTGCTTTGGCTGTCGCGGCATCTGAAGCCTCAACATCCAGCTCGATCAGCTTGCCTTGGCGGACATTGTCCACGCCGGAAAAGCCTAATGTTCCAAGTGCTTGGCCGATGGCTTTACCCTGAGGGTCCAGAACGTCTGGGCGGAGGCGGATGGCGACGCGAGCTTTCATTTCTCAGACGTGCTTTCTTCAACTTCGGTACTGTGAGGGCCGCCCGTTTTCAGGTCAGTGACGTTGGCTTCCTGCAGAATGCCAAGGCGCCGTGCGACCTCACGATAGCCTTCGACCACGCCGCCAAGATCCTTGCGGAAGCGGTCTTTGTCGAAAATTTCGTTGGTCTTGATATCCCAAAGACGGCAAGAATCGGGACTGATTTCGTCAGCGAGTACGATTTGTTCGACGTCGTCCGTGACGAGACGGCCAAATTCCACCTTGAAATCAATCAATTTCATGCCGCCGCCCATGAACAGGCCCGTCATGTAGTCGTTAATGCGAAGCGCCATGTTGAACATATCATCCAGATCAGGCGGGCTTGCCCAGCCGAACGCCGTGATATGTTCTTCGGTGACCAATGGGTCGCCCAAGGCATCATCTTTGTAATAATACTCAACGATGGATCGCGGGAGCGGTGTGCCTTCTGCAATGCCTAAGCGCTTTGAGATAGAGCCAGCGGCGACGTTGCGGACGACAACTTCAATCGGAATAATTTCAACCTTCCGAATCAGTTGCTCGCGCATGTTGAGGCGTTTTACGAAGTGCGTTGGCACGCCGACCTCCGCCAGCCGCATCATAAGATATTCAGAAATACGGTTGTTCAGAACGCCTTTGCCTTCAATAAGCGCATGTTTTTGCGCATTGAATGCTGTGGCGTCGTCCTTAAAGTACTGAACGAGGGTACCGGGCTCCGGGCCTTCAAAAAGGACCTTGGCCTTACCTTCGTAAATCCGTCTGCGGCGGGGCATGTTGGTATCCGGAAATATTGAGCGCAATCGTAGCCGAGCGTGGCCCTGATCGCCTGGAACTGTTTTATAGCGGAGCGTGTGACAAGAGTCCCATGGAGCGTCTGTGCAAAACTGGCGACCGGGTGTCGCGGATTCAGGGCATTACGGTGGAAAATGCCTCCCGTTCAGGCCAAACACGAGAGAAGCGCCAATGGGGTTTCATATTTTCCGCGTTGCGATTCGGCAGGGCGATCAGTGAACTAGATACTGTGCCGAACCCGTAATCTGTCTCAACATGGATCGCGGCATTGGGTTCGAATTCCCCGGGTGCCATATCTTTTGATGCAAGCAAGGCTTCCCATGCGGCCCAGTCACTGGTCTCTGGGTCTGGTATAGGGCCGTCCTCGAACAGCGGTAGGTAATGCCGTGCGCGGGGTGAAGCGCCCGTATCGTTCAAATCATGAGCCGTCAGCACTGATACGCCGGTGGGTACGGGGGCGACAGTCGGTGCGCCGCGACCCAGGCCCTTAATCCAGAATGCGTCTTCATTGTCTGCGATCACAAGATTGAAGCTGCGATAGGCGCCGGCGTCCAGATCGCCGATCGCTTCAGCGGCTTCGCGGGCGTCTGCGAAATCCAGGGCGTCTAGCACCAGTTCGCCGCGGCTGCGCTTGCCGTCCGCCGGCCCAAGCGAGCCGGAGCGGTTGAGAATGCCTGCGACGACGCCATGGTCGTTCAACCCAAGCCAGGTGCCGCCTGCTTCTTGATCACGGCCAGCTGTGACGTCCTCCCGGTCCGGCCAGTGGCGGGCTGGCGGGTCCCAGGGGCGGTCGATCCGTTCATCCCTGTTGGCGGCTAGCAAGAGTGGCCAGCGGTGGCCGGGTCTGCGCAGGAGAACGACGGTGCACATAGAAAATGCTCATCTTTCAGAAAAATTTCACCGGCACCGCATCACGCCCTATCGCGAACCCGCGTCCAGTGCCCTATATACAAAACAACCCCACCGATCCCAAGGAGAGATAGAGCATATGTCGAGCTTCGATAATCGCGAGAAGGATTTCGAGAACAAGTTCAAGCATGACCAGGAACTGCAATTCAAGGTCACGGCGCGCCGCAATCGTCTGTTCGGCGAATGGGCTGGTGGGCAAATGGGGTTGTCTGGCGAAGCGCTGACCGCCTATGCCAAGGATGTCGTTATGTCCGACTTTGAAAAGCCGGGTGATGAAGATGTGCTCGAAAAAGTTCAGGGTGACATGAAAGCCGCTGGCACGGACCTCACGAACGAACGCCTGCGGAAGCAGATGGACGAGCTAATGGTTGAAGCTAAAAAGCAGATCATGGCGGAGTAGAAACCGTTTACCCCGCAAAAATTCGTTTGCGGGGTAGCGTTTATCCTTCCAGCAGCGCTGATATCTGACTGCGGGCAGACGCTTCGCCTGCCGCTAGGGCTTCCGGCCCACGGGACATGGCTTCGGCGGTGACAAAGCGAATATCCTTGAGACCAATCGTGGCAAGGATGGCGCGGAGATAGGGCGTGAGGAAATCCGGCTGTGTCGGGGGCTCGCCTGTGAAAAATCCACCAGACGCAATGACGATGTAGACTGGTCTGTCACGCAGCAGTCCGACTTTGCCCGTAGGCGTGCTCTGAAATGTGCGGCCGAAGCGGACAACCTGATCGATCCAGGCCATAAGCACCGCCGGAACTGTAAAATTATGCATTGGCGTGCTGATGACTAGGATGTCAGCAGAATCTAACTCATCAATCAATTGTTCCGATTCTTGTAACATGCCTGCATCGCGGGCGCTCTCTGCAGTCGTATGCGCCATCATTTCAGTGGCGAAAGCAGCATTCGCCAGCGCCGGCGGTGACTGATCAAGACGGCGGGTTGAGATGACCGCGCCAGGATTCTGGTCAGACAAACCTGCAAGCAGTATTTCCGCCATTCGCCAGCTATGGGCGGCGTCGCCCTTTGGGCTGCAGGCGATATGGAGGACGCTTGTCACGGCTGTTGAAGCCCGGCTTCTTTAAGGGTCGAGGCCTGGCGCTTGGTGAGCGCGTCAACGTCGAAGTCTTTTGTCAGGTCCCGGAACATTTCGGCCCAGTTGAGTTCAGCTTTGAGGCGCATAAAGACAGAGCCGAGGCCAATCGCAGCGCGGTCCATGAGAACGAATTCGCGTGGAGGGGTAACGCCGCCGATCCGTTTCAATTCCTGATGCACCTTATTCGCGACCTCAGCCCCGTAGTGGCCTGTTTCAGCATCCTGGATGCGGCGCACTTTATCTTCCAGCAGCGGGGCGTAGATGAAGTTTGCCCAGATGTTGAGGATATCCAATGCTTCATTCGTCAGGTCCGTGAAGCCCCAGATGGCGTATGCGGCAGCAGCGCGTTCCCTGTCATCGGTCCGAAGCGCCTCATAAAGCTCAATCACGCCAAGGACAAAGTTTGGCGGGAAAATGCGGATGCAGCCGAAGTCCAACAGGTTCATAGAATTGTTATCGGCGACGGAATAGTTGCCAAAATGCGGGTCACCGTGAATGACGCCATATTCGTAGAACGGCACATACCAAGCGCGGAACATGTTCGCGGCGACCTGATTACGGACGTCTACGGGTGCATCATCCAACGCGGTCAAGTTGCGACCGGTTAGCCAATTCATTGTGATCAAACGGTTTGTCGAAAGCTCCGGCACAGAGTCTGGCACTTGAATGTTTGGCTCATCTCTCAGCATATGGCGATAGAGCGCCATGTTTTGCGCTTCCAGGCGGTAATCCAGTTCCTCGCGGAGCCGCTCTGCGATCTCGAGCTGGATGTTGTCTGGATTGATCGCTGAATCGTAACGGCGGTACACGGCGATGATCAACTGAAGCTGCTTTAAGTCAGCTTCAACCGCCGCCTTCATATCTGGGTATTGCAGCTTGACGGCAACGTCCTGGCCGTCATGCAATGTAGCCCGATGCACCTGGCCGAGCGAGGCGGCGTGGGCGGCCTTCAGGTCAAATTCCGCGAAGGATTGACGCCATTCGGGACCAAGCTCCCCAGCCATTCTGCGACGCACGAATGGAGGACCCATTGAGGGGGCGTCTGCCTGCAACTGGCGGAGTTCTTCGGCATATTCCTTCGGTAACGCATCCGGAATTGTCGCTAGAATTTGCGCGACCTTCATGAGCGGACCTTTCAGGCCGCCCAGCGCCGCCCGCAGATCGCCCGCGTGTTTATCCCGGTTGATATTGACGCCGAGATAGCGTTCGCCCGCGACCTTGGCCGCGAGGCCGCCGACAGCCCGTGTTGTGCGGGCAAAGCGGCGGGCGCGGCTGCCAAATCCGTCTTCGTCAGCCATCCATGTCATCCAGTTCGGTCACGAACCCGGCAATCATATCCAGCCCGCGTTTCCAGAAGCCTGGGTCCGCTGCGTTCAAACCGAACGGGGCCAGCAATTCGCTGTGGTGCTTGGAGCCGCCAGCGGACAGCATTTCCAGATAGCGGTCTGCGAAGCCTTCCTCACCCTCCTGGTAGACGGCATACAACGCGTTCACTAGGCAATCACCGAAGGCGTAGGCGTAAACGTAAAAGGGCGAGTGAATGAAGTGAGGCACGTAGGACCAGAACCACTGATAGCCCTCATCGAAATTCAGTGCAGGGCCAAGGCTCTCACGCTGAGTCTCCATCCAAATTTCGCCAAGCCGTTCGACAGCGATTTCGCCCTCACGGCGCTCCCGATGCACAGCACGCTCAAATTCCAGCATGGAAATTTGGCGAACGACTGTATTCAGCATGTCCTCGGTCTTGCTAGCTAGCAGCGCGCGCCGGGTTTTGGCGTCCGTCGTTTCACGCAGCAGCTTTTGGAACGTTAGCATTTCGCCGAAAACGGATGCGGTTTCAGCGAGCGTCAACGGCGTTTGCGCCAGGAAATGACCCTGTTCAGCCGCGAGGCGCTGGTGGACACCGTGGCCAAGCTCATGGGCGAGCGTCATCACATCCCGCGTCTTGCCTTGGTAATTCAGCAGCAGGTAAGGGTGGGCCGATGGAACCGTTGGATGGGCGAAAGCACCTGGGCTCTTGCCGGCGCGGGCAGGCGCATCAATCCAGCCATTGCTGAAGAATGGGCGTGCGACTTCCGCCAGTTTCGGGCTAAACTCGCCATATGCTTCCAGCACCGTTGCTTCAGCCTGTGGCCAAGGGATCATCCGGTTATCGCTGTCAGGCAGGGGCGCGTTGCGATCATAATATTCGAGCTTGTCGCTGCCGAACCATTTGGCCTTCAAGGCATAATAGCGGTGGGACAGATCGGGGTAGGCATCACGGACGGCGGTGATCAGCGCTTCGACAACTTCATCCTCAACCTCATTGGCGAGGTTGCGGGATGAGATAGGTTTTGCGTAGCCCCGCCATTTGTCTTCGATCGCTTTGTCTTTAGCCAGCGTATTGGTGATCTGTGCAAACAGCCGCTTGTTGGCACCCAGCGTTGCGCCGATAGATTCACCTGCCGCCTTGCGTTTCGCCCGGTCCGTCGAGGACAGCATGTTCAGCACTTCGGCGCTGGTCAGCTCTTTGCCATCCATGGGGAAGCGCATTTCCGCCATGGTTTCATCGAACAACCGGTTCCATGCGCCGCTGCCGGTAGAGGATTTCTCCTGCAGCAGCGTCTCCATGTCCTCGGAAAGCTGATAGGGCCGCCAGCGTGCGAGTTGGCCAAGCCACACACTGTAGGTTCCAAGTGCCGGATCAGCCTGAAGGGCGGTGATTTTGTCCTCTGGCAGGTTATTCAGCTCAAGCTCGAAGAATACCAGATGTGCCGTAATCCCGATCGCCTTTTCCTGGCTGTCCTGCATGAAGCGCCCGCGATCAGCATCGGTCAGGTCGCCTGCATGGCGTAGACCAGCATAGCTCATGATGCGGGATAGCCGCTCATCAATCGCCTCATACACCTCAATTGCGCCTTGCAGTTCAGCCGCGGTAATCGCCTCAAGGCGACCTTTCCAGCGGGCAGCAAAAGCTTCTGCCTCGCTAGCGCACCATTCAAAGTCCTGCGTGATCTTGGGATCATCAGGGCTGACGTATAGGGCGCTCAGGTCCCAGACCGGAAGAGGGCCGAATTTGGGATCGTTTTCGGTAAAATCGGGGGCGCTCATTTGGGACTCCATTAGGCGTAGATAGGTTATCCGGCAGCACCGGCTTTGATCATGTCTTCAATGGCATCAGGTGATAGGCCAAGGCTGGTTAAAACTTCGCGCGTATGGGCACCTAACTCTGGCGCATGGGCGTGCGGGTCAGCTTGCTCAAACAGCGGCGCGCCTGGGATGACGGGCATTGGGATCGGTCCCATGGCGGTATGTTCCAACCAACGCACAGCCTCGCGGGCTTCAACGTGGGGGTCGGTCAGGATATCTGGGAAGGCATTGACGCGGCCCGCCAGGATGTCGTGTGCTTCAAAACCGGCCAGCCATTCCGCGGTACTGCGAAGTTTGACTGCTGGGCGAACAAAGGCTTCGACTTCGGCGGCATTGGCGGTCCGGGCGTCGCTATCAACAAAGCGCGGGTCATCCGCCAACTCATCCCGGCCAAGCAGTTTGCAGAGCGCACGGAAATGTGTGTCGCGGCGGGCGTTCAAGTTCAGGAAGCCGTCTGCGGTTTCAAAGGTGCCAACGGGCGCGCCGAAATTGGTAGCGTTCTCGCCCTCTAGATGGTTCTCAATCATTTTAGCGGAGAGGAAGGCCAGTGTGGATTGCATCAGGCTGACATCCAAATGCGCGCCAAGCCCTGTGCGGACGCGTCGATACAGCGCCGGTGCTACGGCCTGAAAGCCATAAAGCCCGGTCAGAATATCAATCGCGATCACCTGAATCCGCTGCGGCACGCCCCGGTGATCCTGATTGACGCTCATCAGGCCTGAAAACGCCTGCATGACGGAATCTGTCACCGGCTGCTTTGAATAGGGGCCATCCTGCCCGTAGCCGCTGACGGACAGATACACCACGCTTGGATTGGTCTTTGCGACGGTTTCATAGTCCAGGCCGAAGCGCGCCATCACGCCTGGGCGAAAGCTCTCCAATACAACGTCTGCCTCAGCCGCGAGCTGTTTTGCGACAGCAATCCCGGCCTCCGCTTTCAGGTCCAGCGCCACAGATTTCTTGCCGCGATTGTAGACAGCGCCGAATGCGGAAAAATCGCCGTAGCGCTTGCCAAGCTGGCGGCCCCAATCCCCACCCAGCGGCTCCACTTTGATAACTTCGGCACCGTGCTGCGCCAACAGCATGCCGCAATGGGGGCCAGCGACGCCTTGCGCCATGTCCAAAACTTTAAGGCCAGTGAAGGCAAGGTCGTCGAGCATCATTTACTCCGTCGTGTGATTTGGATATGGGGCGTTCGCGGGCGCAAACAATCTATGCGCCGCGCTTCTCCCGCCATAGGCCAAGCTTTTGTTGCATGGACCTATCGGAGAAGCTGAACAGAACGGCATCGCCGCCTAAGCTTTTGTGGCTGACAGGTGCCCAGGACGGGGCAACGAAGGTGTCGCGCGGACCCCATGTGAAAACCTGATCGCCGATCACGGTCTCGCCGGTGCCTTCTACGGCGCAGAACACAGTCGCGTCCGTGGAACGATAGGTTTCGCCGCTAAATCCCTTGGGCAGTAATTGCATGAATGCGGCGATGGTATTCATCGCGTGATCACCGGTTTCCGGGTTCACGTAGCGAAGTTTAGCACCATGGCAAGCGTCCCAATCTTGCGTCCGTCCCAGCGTCGCCAGGGCCTCCCGGGTGCGGGCGAAGGGATAATTGAATACGGGGCTGGTATGGCCGCGCTGGTCATGGTCGACCGGCAGCAGGCCTTGTCCATAGCGGGCGAGGCTATCGCCTTCAGGCCGGGTGACAGGCTGTGAATCTTCCGGCCATTGTTCAACGAATGAGGCGTCTAGAAACTGCAGGACCGGAATATCCAGGCCATCCAGCCACACCATAGGCGCGTCGCCGTCATTGCCGTGGTCATGCCAGGTCCAGGAGGGGGTTATGATGAAATCGCCTTCATGCATGGTAGTGCGCTCGCCATTGACGGCCGTATAGGCACCTTCGCCTTCCACCACGAACCGGAGTGCGGATTGTGTATGCCGGTGCGCGGGTGCCACTTCACCCGGCAGGATCAATTGCAGCCCGGCATAGAGTGAGGTTGTGATCCGGGCCTCACCCGGCATGCCGGGGTTTTCCATGATCAGCACGCGGCGTTCAGCTTCCTTTGCGGTGATTAAGTCACCGGATCGCAGCACATCCCCCCGGATATCGTCATAGCGCCAGAATGCCGGCTCGCAGCGGCTTTTCGGCGTTGGCGTGATCAGGCTGTGCAGGCTTTCCCAGAGCGGCGCCAGATTGCGGGTTTTGATATCGGCGTAAAAGGCTTCACGGCTGTTTGGAATTCCAGTCATGGCGTTTCCTTAGGCGCTACGGGCGTGGCGGGTGCGCGGCGGTGGAGGGTTTCGCGATGCAGAATATACAGGCCAGACGCCGCGATAATCGCAACCCCAAGCCAGATATTCGGCTCCGGCAGCACGCCCCAAATCAAGAAGCCCCAAAGTGAGCCCCATAGGAAATTGGAGTATCGCAGCGGCGCGATAGATGCCGCCTCAGCCATGCGCAGCGCCTCAATCATCAAATAATGTGCGGTGCCCATCAGCAGGCCAGCGGCAGCGATTGGTAGGATCTGCATCCAGCTTGGCGTGACCCAAACGAAGGGCAGGGTGACCAAGCCCGAAAGGCCAACCATGGTCGTTGATACCGCTAAGATCGCGACTGTGCCTTCCCGGCCCAGTGACATCTGCCGCTGCACGATGTCCCGCCCGGCACCCAACAACGCCGCGGTCAATGGAAAGAGTGCAGCCCACTGAAACCCAGCCCCACCGGGATTGATGATGATCATTGCGCCCACGAACCCAACGCCAACAGCACACCAACGCCGCCAGCCAACGGTTTCGCCTAGCAGCGGCCCCGCCAACATTGTCAAAAACAATGGGCCGACAGATGCGATTGCAATCGCTTCCGCCAGGGGCAGGGCGGCCAGTCCGAAGAAGAAGCACCAACTAGAGATAATCAAAAAGCAGCCGCGCAATCCTTGCCGTGGCCAATCATACACCGCAAGCGACCGCACACCGCCCGCCCGCCAAGCAAAGATGATGATCATCACCCACACGAAGACCGAGCGGATGAATAGGGTCTCCCCCAACGGCAACCCTTCATTGGCCAGTTTCATCAGAGCATCATTGACCGTGATGACACCAATGCCAGCAGACATTAGCAACATGCCTTTAGCGCCATCGGGTAGGGCCGACCATGCGGCACGGACGGGCATGCCTCTAGCCTCGGCCTCTGTAGGGTGCGACGTCTGGGTCGGGCAGCCACAGGCCTTTGGGCGGTGATCCGGTTTGCCAGAAGACTTCGATGGGTATGCCGCCTCTGGGATACCAATATCCTGCTATGCGGAGATATTTGGGGGCGGCGACGTCGACCACGCGCTTGGCGATGGCGATGGTGCAGTCCTCGTGATAGGCGCCGTGATTGCGAAAGCTGGTGAGATATAGCTTCCAGGATTTGCTTTCGATCAGCCATTCATCTGGCGCGTAATCTAGAACCAGATGTGCGAAGTCTGGCTGGCCTGTCATCGGGCAGAGCGACGTAAATTCAGGGCACACAAACCGCGCTAGATAGAGCGAGTCCTGGTGTGGATTTGGCACACGCTCCAGCCGCGCATCGTCAGGTGATTGCGGAATGGGAACATCGGCACCGAGCATCGTGGGCGCGTGAGGATCGTTCGGCATGGCGGTATGATTGATCCGGAATGGAAAGGGCGCAGTGCGCTGGGGACAAACAGTATAGCGAGCAGGATCGCTATTGGGCAGGCGGGGTCTTTGGCAAGGTCAGTGTAAAAGTAGCACCCGCGTCCACAGCCGTTTGAACGGTGATGGTGCCGCCATGGATATCAGCCACGCGTTGGCAGATTGATAGCCCAAGCCCGGTGCCCGGGTATTCGTCGCGCAGGTTTAGCCGCCCAAACAACGCGAACGCTTTTTCTTTGTGGGCGGGATCGAAGCCGATGCCGTTGTCGCGAATGTACAAGAGCCAGTGATTCCCCGCATCTTCAGGCCATATGGAGATAACAGGCGCTCTGCCTGGAGGAGAGAACTTCAGGCCGTTGCTCAAAAGGTTCTGAAACAATTGGCGAAGCCCAATTTCATAGCCATGAACAATGGGCAAATCTGTGAAATCCACTGTGGCAACGCTGGCTTTGATCGTGCTGTTCATATCCTTGAGGACATCTGAAATGAGAGTATTCAGGTCAATGGGCTTGAACTCAACAGCGATCCCCAATCTTGAATATTCAAGCAGGTCACCGATCAAGTGCGCCATCCGTTGCGCCCCTTCGTGGATGAGATCCAGCATTTGAGCGCCGGGCTTGTCCAACGCTGTTTGGTATCGCTCCCGTAGGACGTCGATCAGGCTTTGGATGTTCCTTACGGGCTCGCGCAGGTCATGGGCAGCGATCGAGGAATAGCGCTGAAGTTCACGGGTTTTGGTGTCTAGTTGCGTGATTTGCTGGGCCAGCAGCGTAGTCAATTTTTTCTGGCGGACCGTGAGGAGTGTTGTGAGCGCAATTGCGGCCACTGAGATCAAGCGATTAGCCACCACCATCCAGGTTGTTTCGCTATTGGCGTGGACTGCAAAACCAAGGACCGTCAATGCAGAGGCCACAACCCCCAATAAAATGATGTGCTGCACTTTAGCATTCGCCGCCACGACAACTGAGGTCACGTACAGCGCAGCAACTGCAACACCCAGCGGTACGAGCATATCGCAAATGCACACGACAATAGCCAAGGCTGAGGCCAACAAAGCAGACCGGGTCTCTTTGCTTATGTCTCGGTTCGGCATGATCCTGCCTACGATTTTGGCTGCCAGTCTAAGGCAATGAAGGTCCGTCAGTCATGTTGTTTCAGCCAGGGAGTTTGCTGATTACACGCGCGGCAGCGGCCGGCCAGAATCTGTGACGGCGACAGCGACTAGAATTTCATCGGCGCGAGGTGCATCGGCGACGCGGGCTTCAATGGCGCTGAAATGGTTGCGGCTCCAGGCGTCGTCCTTATGGCCGAGAGGAACGTCGAGGGTCGCGCCGGGGCCGCCGCGCTTCTTGGCGGATGGGATCAGTGCATCGCCTTTTTCGACCTCAACCCGAAGCGGTTTGCCAAGGCGCGGGTGGAGGATTGCAGCGGCGTGCTCCAATCCACCGTTCTCACCCACGATGGCTCCTTTGCCATAGCTCTGAGCGGCGCCTGGCGCGATACCGAGTGCTGCAATGCAGCGCTTACCAAGCAATCCGCCAAGTTCCGCGCCAATGTCCATCAGCGGTTCCAGATCTGCCGTATATTGGCCAGCGAATGGATTGGCGATCACGGCAATGGCAAGTGCGGTGCGCGTCGGCGGTTCGATAGGCCGGCCTTCCTCCTGCAGAAGTTCCTCTACGGAGACGGTGATTTTTCTGATGTCAGCAGGCATTGGCTTTATCCATTACGCGGTGTGCCGGGACATCATAGCGACAATTCGACCAAGTCGTGTCGAAGATCTTTAACTTGAATTAGTAGTGAACTGGTACCAATTGCCCACTATCGAACGCATTCAGGGGGTTAGTCATGGAGGCAGGCGTAGCGACGGCAGACGGAGGTGGGTTGAGCCCAGAAGCAAAGGCGGGGCTGGCGCTAGCGCTAGCGGCAGCACTCGGTGTTTTGTTCGAGAATATCGATGTGCTGCGCCCTTATTATGACTTCTTCCTGGGCGCACAATTTACGGTTGCCGTTGGTGACAACGGCATCTCAAAGCCACTGCTGCTTTGGATTAATGACGGCCTGATGGCGATCTTCTTCCTGCTGGTCGCACTTGAGATTAAACGCGAGGCTGTTGAAGGCGCGCTTTCTAGCTGGCGACAGGCCGCGTTGCCCGTCTATGCCGCCGTTGGCGGCATGGCGATCCCCGCGCTGATCTTCGTTGGCATTGTTGGCTACGATACTGAAGAAGCGAAGGGCTGGGCCATTCCAGCAGCGACGGACATCGCGTTCGCGCTTGGCGTGCTCAGCTTGTTCGGGCGGCGTGTTCCCGTGGCGCTGAAGACATTCCTGCTTGCGCTTGCCGTGGTCGACGATCTTGGCGCCATTGTGATTATCGCGCTGTTCTATACCAGCAACCTTTCAGTAGCCGCCCTTTCTATGGCTTTCCTGACAGGCGTTGGTCTGTTGGCGCTGAACCTTCGGGGCGTGCGCAAAGCGACACCCTATGTCTTGCTCGGCATCATCTTGTGGGTGTGCGTGCTGAAATCAGGCGTGCATGCCACGCTTGCCGGGGTGGCGATCGGGTTTGCGATGCCGCTACAGGCCGGCCCAGACGGCAGGTCGCTCGCGAAATCGGCGGAACATGGGCTGCACGGCTGGGTCGCCTGGCTCGTTATGCCGCTCTTCGCCTTCGCCAACGCGGGCGTGCCGCTAGAGGGCCTGAGCATAGAATTGCTGATGCAGCCTCTCTCACTAGCGATCATGCTGGGCCTGTTTATCGGTAAGCAGATCGGTGTGTTCGGCTTTGCCTACGCTGCAATCAAGCTGAAGATGGCGGACCCGCCGCTGGGTGCTACGACGATGCAGTTATATGGCGTCAGCCTGCTCGCGGGCATCGGCTTCACCATGTCCTTGTTCATCGGTGCGCTTGCCTATGTTGACCCAGAACACCAGACGCTGGTGCGGATTGGCGTCATCTCAGGCTCGATCTTGTCGGGTGTGCTCGGCGCTATGATCCTGGCGTTCGCCGGACGGGCGTCCACAGGTAAAATCAGTGCAGAGACCATTGGCGAAGGGGAGGCTTCGCGCTAGTTTCCTTGCATGCCTGAAGGACACACATCTACACTCCTCGCCAATATCCCGCGCTTCGAGCGGCCGCCGCTTTCGATTGAGGATGCGGTGCCGTTCAAAATCTCCAGCGGCTTTGAGCCTGCTGGGGATCAGCCTGCGGCCATCCGTGAATTGGTGGATGGGCTGGCGGGGAAGGAGCAGGATCAGGTGCTGCTGGGCGTCACCGGGTCCGGCAAGACGTTTACGGTCGCGCACTGCATCCAGGAGCTTCAGCGACCATCGCTAGTGCTGGCGCCGAACAAGACGCTTGCCGCACAGCTTTACGCCGAGATGAAGAGCTTCTTCCCGGATAATGCGGTCGAGTATTTTGTCTCATACTACGACTATTACCAGCCGGAAGCTTACGTGCCACGAACGGACACTTACGTGGAAAAGGAAGCGTCCGTAAATGAAGAAATCGACCGGATGCGCCACGCAGCCACGCGCGCGCTACTGGAACGGCGGGACGTAATTATCGTCGCCAGCGTGTCCTGCATTTACGGCATTGGCGCGGTTGAGACCTATTCCGGTATGGCGGCAGAGATCAGTGTCGGTCAGTCGTTTGATCGCCAGGTGCTGCTGCGCAAGTTCGTGGAACTTCAATATCGCCGTAATGAGGCTGCCTTTTTCCGTGGGGCGTTCCGGGCGCGGGGTGATACGGTTGAATTGTTCCCTGCTCACCAAGAAGACCGCGCCTGGCGATTTTCCTTCTTCGGCGATGAGCTTGAGGCGATCCACGAGTTTGATCCGCTGACCGGTGAGCGTACTGGTGAATTCCTGAAGGTCCGCGTTTATCCCAATAGTCACTATGTGACGCCAAAACCAACGCTAGATCAGGCCGTCAAAGGCATCCGCAAGGAATTGGCGGAGCGGCTGGATGAACTGACGCGCGAAGGCAAGTTGCTGGAAGCGCAACGCCTTGAGCAGCGCACGACCTTCGATATGGAGATGATGACTTCCACGGGCTCCTGCGCCGGGATTGAGAATTATTCGCGATATTTGACGGGCCGTCCGCCCGGCTCGCCACCGCCGACGCTGTTCGAGTATCTGCCTGAAGACGCCATGCTGTTCGTGGACGAGAGCCATGTGACGGTTCCGCAGGTCGGCGGTATGTACAAGGGAGACTTTGCGCGAAAATCCACGCTGTCTGGGTTCGGGTTCCGCCTGCCAAGCTGCGTCGATAACCGCCCCCTGAAGTTCGAGGAATGGGAGGCGATGCGGCCGCAAACCGTCCACGTCTCCGCCACCCCAGGTCCATGGGAGCTTGAGAAAACCCAAGGCGTCGTGACGGAGCAGGTGGTGCGGCCTACGGGCCTGATCGACCCGCCGACGATCATCCGCCCCACCGGCAGCCAAGTCGACGATTTGATAGATGAATGCCGCCAATGCGCCGCCAAAGGCCAGCGGGTGCTCGTCACTACTTTGACTAAGCGTATGGCGGAAGATCTGACGGAATATATGCATGAGGCCGGGCTGCGCTGCCGCTACATGCATTCGGACGTTGAGACGCTGGAACGCATCGAAATCATCCGCGACTTGCGCCTCGGCGCATTCGATGTGCTGATTGGCATCAACCTGCTGCGGGAGGGGCTAGATATCCCGGAATGCGCGCTGGTCTGCATTCTGGATGCCGATAAGGAAGGCTATCTTCGCTCAACAACGTCCTTGATCCAGACGATTGGCCGGGCGGCGCGAAACTTGGAAGGCCGCGTGATCCTCTACGCCGATAAAATCACGGACAGCATGAAGCGCGCGCTGGATGAAACCGGCCGACGCCGCGAAAAGCAGATTGCCTATAACGAGGCCAACGGCATCACGCCGGAAAGCGTCAAGAAAGACATCGCAGACATCCTGCAAACGGTCTACGCGCGGGATTCCATGACGGTTTCAACTGGTTTGCATGAAGATGGTCCACTGACCGGCAACAATCTGCAGATGACGATCGACGACCTCGAAAAGCAGATGCGCGCTGCCGCTGCTGATTTGGAATTCGAGGAAGCCGGGCGCTTGCGGGATGAAATCAAACGTCTCCAGGCCCTAGACTTGGGCTTAGAAGGCGGCGACGGCGGCAGCCTCCGCTCCCGTGCAGCAATAGGCGGCGCTAAACCTGCCAAGCGTCCGGATAGACGGCCTAAAGGTGCGGAAGCCGCCATGGACAATGCGACCGGTGCAGCCGGCGCCCGCAAGAAAGCAGCCAAAGGTGGCGGCAGGCGGCCCCGAAGGCGGTAGACGAGACCGTTAGGCAGTGTCGCCCGATTTTTGCTCTGCATTCACGGCCCGTGCCGGTTTCGGGTTGTTGCCATCAGGGTTAGCAGGCCAGCCTTCGCTTTGTTTCGAGCGGTCGCCGTCATGTTCCTCTGTTTGATCATGGAGCAGGACGACCTGTGTTGGATAAGGCATGTCGATGCCGGCGCCATCCAGCTTTTTGTAGACGTTCTCTAACACTCGACCGTACGTATGGATCACGGACGACCGGTCTGACTCAGTCCACCAGCGCAAGCGAATATTGTTGGAACTGTCCGCAATCGCGATGGGTATTGTTTCTGGTGCTGGGTCGCTCAGCACGCCTTCGGTTTCAGAGGCACCTTCGATCATCAGGCGCTTTGCATCTTCCCAGCTGTCATTGCAGCCAACGCCGATATCGTATTGGGACCGAACTTTCTCAAATGCCGTAATGACCACCACGGAATCTGTGTAGATATCGGCATTTGGGATAACCACACGTCGACCGTCATAGGTTTTGATGAAAGTCGCCCGCGTCTCAATCTTCTCAACCCTGCCGGTGTGACCGCCAGAGACGATTTCATCGCCAACTTGAAAAGGCTGGCGAAGCAAAATCAGAATACCGGCCAGCATATTCTGCAGAATGTCTTTGAACGCGAAGCCAATCGCCACGGAACTAACGCCAAGCCCACCCAGTAGATCACCCGGCGTAACTGAAGGCGCGACGATGGTGATTGCGAGTGCAAACCCAAGCAGTGTCACAGCCCAGCGCAGCAGTGATCCAGCGACTTCGCCAAGGCTATTGCGGTCCCGTTTTTCAGCGCGGCTACGCACAATGCGGCTGATGAGAATACCCAGAAGGTAGAACAGGATCAGCACGGCCAGTGCCAGTGCGATGTTCGGCAAAAGCCGGAAGAACCCATCCAGCCAAGTGTCTATTTTCTCAAACATATTGCCGACGTCGGCGTCAATCTTATCCAATGCGCATCCCCTCGCGTTCACATGGTGTGAAAGCGAAATGGTCTGGCGTGTGGTTTAGTTCCGCTCGCTATTCCGGCCGCCAACACCTTGGGCCGTCTGGATGCCGCCGAGGTGTTTGAAGCGGACGCGGAGGAAGACGCTGTCGTCGCGTCCGCCGCCATCTGCTTGGCTTGCGAAATCGCTGGCGAAGGCGAGGTCTACTGCGAAACATTCGTCCTCATAAGCAACGCTGGCAGACCAGAGCAGCGGTTCATTGCTGTCCAGGTCGCGATGATGGCTGCCTGAAATACTCCAATGATCGGCGAATTTCAGTTTGAAACCACCCCTGATCTGCTCCTGGGCAGCGATGAACTGAGGCCCTTGGTTCACATTATCAACGCGGATGTATTCGGCATTGAAGCGCAGCCAATCCGGGCCCGCGCCGATGGAAACCTCTTGGCGGCGAATATCAAAGTCATTCTTCGCAAACCGTGCGCGCCAATTGAGGTCCAGATACTCAGCTGGTGACACGGTTGCTGCCGCGACGATGTCTGACGAGCGGCCTGTCATATCCGTGGCAGCAGCAAAAGCTCCAGGCTCGCGTGCGAGACTCTGGCCGACAAAGGCCTCCGCCCGCCCGCCACCGAACAACAAGCCCGTGATGCGCACGCCATAGTCCACCCGTTGGCCATCGTCGATTAGATCGCGGCCCGGAAACCGATCCCGAGCGTAGAAATTGCTTTCATCGAATTCGACGGCTTGGGCGTCCTCATTCGGAATGTTGCGTGTGCGGGCGTCGTCCAGGCCTGCAACCGCCTGAACGCGAGGCTCAACCACGATAGAGCCCCACTTATGCTGCTGGATCAGCGGAAACCGCCAGTCTGCAGTCGCTGTCGGATGCGCCCGGGCAATGAATTCGTCCTGGCCTGTAACACCATTAGCGTCAGCGACATTATAGATATCGCCGCGAAGGTTGGCTGTGACCTCAATCTGTTGTCCGCCCGGTGTGGTGAAGGGCGCGCGCCAGCCGACATTTGCGGATGCGCTTTGGCTATCTGTGCCAGTGTTCCGGGTCAGGGCGCGGGCATCGCCCTCCGCATAGGCATAACCCAGGCGCCCTTGCTCGCCGATATAGGACCCACGGACACTAGGCAGCGCCGTTGGTGTTGTACTCTGGGCGGAGTTCTCGCGAAGGTCCTGGGCTGCAAAGCCGCCGACAACGACATATGAGGCACCGTAAAAGCCTTCCATATTGACGGTGGAGCGCAGGGTATCTGCATCATCAATATTGAAGGTTTCAAGATAGCTATCATCACTCGCAATCGCGCCAGCGAGGGTTAGGCGCCAATTGTCATCAAGCGCAAACTGTCCATCCAGAAAGCCATGACCGCGGACAGCATCATTTTTCTTAGCGCCAGAGTTCGTGGTGCGCTCCAGTACACCGAAGCTGGCGTCCACGTTGATAACGCCATTGTGGAAAAGCTGTCGGTATTCTGCTGCAGCCACTGGCGCTGTTTTCGGTGTGATCAGCGGCTTGAAGGTCAAGTCTTTATCGGGTGCGATTGACCAATAATACGGGACCTGTGCCACCGCATCGAACTCGCCACCGAAAAATAGGTCCGGAGCAAGGAAGCCGGTGCGCCGCTTCACTGTGGGGTCAGGGTGGCTGAAATAAGGCGTGTAGAAAACGGGGAGGCCAGCGATATCGAGTGTCACATCCTCGTATGTCAGGTCCTTCGCGACTTCATCATGCTCGACCTTGCGGGCGCGGAGACGCCAGAGTGGCGCTCGGTCTGGATCTTTCTCGCACGCCTTGCATGATGTGAACGCTGCGTTTGCCAGAACCGTCCGGTCGCCAGAAACACGATCTGCCGTTGATCCAACCAACCTTGAACCATCTGATAGACGAATGCGCAGCTGGTCGGCGATTGCCCGTTTCAGCTGGTCCGTCAGCTCGACACGGTTTGCGTTCAGGGTCTCGCCGCCTGGCTCAATAAGCGTGACGGACCCGGTCGCGATAATCCTATCTGCCGCAACCTCGTACGTGACCTGATCCGCCGATAAAGCCCGCGCGCCCTGGACGATTGTGACATCGCCAATCGCTGTAATGGTTTCACCGTCGCTGGCATAGGTCATCTGGTCGGCGGCAATGAGGGCCGGGCCGGATTGATCAGGAGCGTCTGTGAACTGGAACGGGGATTGGGCATAGGCAGGCGCTACGGCGAAAGCCGCTGCACAGATCAACCCTAGAAATCCCCGAAGAAGCATTGTCAGACCACGCCTTTGTTTTGGTCAGCGCCCGACGGCGTAACCCTGCATCAAGCGTGGATTAGCGGCCGCTTTCAAAAGCTCGCCATCCTTAGCACATGCGCTGATGCGGCCTTGGGTCCACGGCCCGCCGACTTCGACCTTATGGCCTTTATCAGCCAGCGCGTTAACGGTTGCTTGCGGATAACGGCCTTCCAGTACTAATCGGCCCGGTTCGGCCTGTCGGGGGAAGAAGGAGGATGGGAAGTGGTGGGTCTGGAATGTTGGCGCATCAATTGCTTCCTGCAGGTTCATGCCATGCAGGATGTGGCGTAGGAAGAAGATGACAGTCCATTGGTCCTGGCCATCGCCGCCCGGTGTGCCAAACGGCATATAGGCCTCACCCTCGCGGAGTGCGAAGGAGGGTGACAGCGTCGTGCGGGGCCGTTTGCCGGGGGCCAAGCTACCGGGCAGGCCTTCTTTCAGCCAGAACATCTGCGCACGCGTGCCAAGGCAGCAGCCAAGTGCCGGGATCGCAGGCGAAGACTGTAACCACCCGCCAGATGGCGTTGCGGAGACCATGTTGCCGCCTTTATCAATTACGTCGATATGGCAAGTGTCGCCATCAACGGGGCCGGAGGTCATGCCGGTCGTGACTTGATCGCTTTCCAGCTTGTCCATTGTCGGTTCGCCAACGCCGGGGCCAAAGATTCGCTGGGCCGAGCCAACGCCAATTTCTGAAGAGAACCCTGCAATTTCGCCTGGCCTAAGCTCCATAGACGCCACATTCGGATCAATGAGCGCACGGCGACGGTTATTGTACCCACGAGAGAGCAGTTCGCCCATCGGAACGTCTACAAAGTTCGGATCGCCATAGAACGCTTCCCGGTCGGCATAGGCGAGCTTAGCCGCTTCGACGACGACGTGAATGAAGTCTGGTCCCATCGGGTCCATTACGCCGATATCTGTGCCATTCAGCAGAGCCAGCTGTTGCAGAAATACTGGGCCTTGGCTCCATGGGCCAGGCTTGGCGATGGTGTAGTCACCGAAGTTATAGGTCAGTGCGTCCTCATAATGGGCCTGCCATGCAGCCAAATCGCTGCCCGTCAGCAGGCCGCTATGGCGCTTGCCAGATACGTCCATGGCTTCGGTGTTGCGGGAGAAGTTATCGATAGCCTCGGCAACGAATCCTTCGCGTAGTGCTCGGCGCGCTGCGTTAATCGCGGCATCACGACCGCCAGATGCAGCTGCACCTTCCGCCACAAGGCCTTCGTAGAAGGCCGCTTGGTCTGGGTTTCGCCATAACCGGCCGGGCTTTGGTGTCTCACCGTGATCCAGCCAGATGGCGGCAGAAGTCGTCCATTCGTCTCGGAAAAGTTCGGCGACGGAATCAATCGTGCGCGTCATGTGCTCGACGACTGGGAAACCTCCGCCTGCAAGATTAATCGCGGGGCGGAGCGCTTCCTCTAACGTGATTGTGCCGTGGTCTTGGAGCATTAGCAGCCAAGCGTCAGTCGCACCTGGAACGCAAGGGGCGAGGAGGCCTGACCCTGGAATGACATCCAGGCCACGGGAGGTATAGGCCTCAATCGTAGCGGCTTCCGGGGCAGGGCCTTGGCCGCAAACGACTCGGACTTTTTGTTCTTTTGCCGACCAAGTCAGCGCAGGCATGTCGCCAAGCGGGCCATTCAGGTGTGGCTCGACAACCTGCAGCACGAAGCCGCCCGTGACGGCGGCATCAAAGGCGTTGCCGCCTTTTTCCAGCACCGCCATCGCATGTTGGCTGGCAAGCCAATGGGTAGAGCCGACAACGCCGAAGACGCCGTGAATTTCTGGCCGTGTGGTAAAGCTCATGCGCTTTCCTTATCGCTTTTCGTATTGGGTCTTGCCGAACATAATCTCGCGCTGCTTAGCATCCATTGGTCCCTTGCGGCGACGGTCTGATAGCAGCGTACATCCGCGTGCGACGGCGGGACGGGCATAGATAGAATCATACCAGCGCTTCAGGTTTGGGTGCGCATCCATATCCTGGCCCTGAGCCTTCCAAGGTCTGATCCAAGGATATGTTGCCATATCGGCGATGGTGTAGTCATTTGCCGCTAGGAATTCGGTCTCGCCAAGTTGCTTGTCGAGGACATTGTATAGCCGGGTCGCCTCATTCACAAACCGGTCGATTGCGTAGGGCAGTTTCTCGACCGCGTAATTTCGGAAATGATGCACTTGGCCAAGTGTTGGCCCAATATGCCCCATCTGCGTCATCACCCATTGCATGCAGGCATAACGCCCCGGGCCGTCTGTGGGTAGGAACTGGCCAGTTTTTTCGCCCAGATATATCAGAATCGCACCAGATTCAGCTAAGGCCATGGATGTTCCGTCTGGGCCATCATGGTCAACAATCGCGGGCATCTTGTTGTTCGGGCTGATCTTCAGGAAATTGGAAGCGAATTGCTCGCCTTCACCGATATTGACTGGGATCACATTATAGGGCGTCTCAGTTTCCTCCAGCATGATGTGCACCTTGTGGCCGTTCGGCGTTGGCCACGTATACAGATCAATCACAGCTGAATTCTCCAGTTCGAAACGCGTCTCGCAGGTGAAGCAGATAGTCTAGCGTGAAATGCGGGCGACTGGAATTAGGGGGCTGCGCGCAACGCCAGTACCGCATTCAGTCCGCCGAACGCAAAGCTGTTCGACACAGCAGATTTGACCTGCCGTTCGCGCGCTTGGTTGGGTACGTAGTCCAGATCACAAGCAGGATCGGCTTCGGTGAAATTGATGGTCGGCGGTACGATTCCACTATGCATGGCACCGAGCGTGGCAATCAATTCCAGCGCGCCTGCTGCACCCAGGGCATGCCCGTGCATCGCTTTGGTAGAGGACACCAGCACCTTGTCCGCTGCGTCGCCAAAGACGGTACGGATGGCTTTGGTTTCTGTCGGATCGTTGGCGGGCGTCCCAGTGCCGTGGGCGTTTATATAGTCTACCTCGTCCGGGTTCATACCGGCGGCGTTCAGCGCGGCTTTGATCGTGCGCGCTGCACCTTCCATGGAAGGCTGCACCATGTCCACGGCGTCTGCGGACATGCCAAAGCCTGCGAGTTCCGCATAAATATGGGCACCGCGAGCTTTCGCCCGCTCCATATCCTCCAGCACGACCATGCCGGAGCCTTCGCCTAGGATCATGCCTTTGCGATCAGCACTGAATGGGCGACACACATCTGGCGAGATTACGCGCAGTGCCTCCCAAGCACGGATACCGCCGTAGGTGATTGCGGCCTCCGCTCCACCGGCGAGAGCAGCTTCAACCTCGCCGCGCTGTACCATGCCTGCTGCCAAACCAATTGCATGATTGGATGAGGAGCATGCGCTGGAAACGGCAAAAGACGGGCCGGTAATGCCCATTGCCAAACTGACCAAGCTGGCAGGGCCGTTGGCCATCAGGCGCGGTATGGAGAAAGGGTGAATGCGTTGCTGGTTTTCGCGGTAAAGCCGCAAATAGCTTTCATCAAGCGTGACAGCGCCACCGACGCCGGTACCAATGATGATCGCCGCATTATCCCGGGACATATCGCCCGCATCATCCACCGCTTGCTTAGCCGCATAAACGGCGAACTGCGAGAATCGGTCAGACAGGCCCAGAAGTTTGCGGTCCAGCGCCTTAGCGCCATCCCAATCTTTAACTTCAGCCACCATGCGAGCCGTTAGTGAATCGCCTTCGGGAATTGTGGTTGGCGCAACGCCGGTCTCGCCATTGCGTGTGGCGTTCCAGAAGCTCTCAACATCGTGGCCGAGGGATGAAACCAGGCCAAGACCTGTGATGGCGACACGTCGCATGATCCGAAAGGGTCCGTTTACGCGCCAGCTTTGGCGTCGGCGACAACCTTCGCCACCGCGTCGGTCACTTCGCCCACAGTCTCGATCTCAAGTCCAATATCTCCGTCGCCGATTGAAATGCTGTACTCTTCTTCAATGGCGAAAATGACCTGCACCATATCAACAGAGGAAATACCAACATCATCCAGTCGGGCGTCGTCCGTTAGCGCGGCCCGGTCAACGGCGCATTCCTCTGCGAGGATATCTTTCACTCGGTCTTTAATATCGGACATAGGCTTCAGGCCGCGCTCGCGCAGCCGCCCCATTTTGCGGCATGAAAAACAGACCCCCTCTTTTACGCGTCGGTGCGGCGCCGCGTCTAGTGTCTTAACGTCGGGCTGGTAAGAATTGGTCGCGCAGCAGAGGGGCATGGCGTAGGCTGTTGGACCCAATTTTGATGTGAGAAGTGCAGATCATGAAAATCACCGCCGTGGAATCCATTCGCCTGGAAGAATTTCCTAATCTGCTATGGGTCGAAATCCACACGGATGAAGGCTTAACCGGCCTTGGTGAGGCATTCTACGGCCCAGAAGCCGCCGAAGCGCATCTGCATGAGATCGTCGCACCATATCTTTTGGGCAAGGACCCGAGGCTCGTCGATAAGCACTCCAAAGCTATGGTGGGCTATATCGGTTTTGCTTCTTCGGGTGCTGAAACACGGGCTGCATCTGCAGCTGATATCGCACTTTGGGATATTTGGGGGCAGGCGACCAATCAACCGATCCACGCCCTGCTTGGCGGTGCTACGTGGGATTCGGTCCGCGCCTACAACACCTGCGCCGGGTACCAATATGTTCGTTCAGCCAAGCAACAAAGCACAAAGAGCTTTGGACTGCCGGGCGGTGGGGCGGAAGGGCCATACGAGGATCTGGATGGTTTTCTGAATCGTGCGGATGAGGTTGCTGAATCGCTGCTGGAGATGGGTATCGACGGCATGAAAATTTGGCCGTTTGACTATGCGGCGGAAAAAACGGGCGGTCAGTATATTTCGCCCGGCGATCTCAAAACAGCGCTGCAGCCCTTTGAGAAGATCCGCAAAGCCGTTGGCGATAAGATGGATATTATGGTCGAGCTGCACTCGATGTGGGGCCTGACAGCAGCCAAGCGCATTGCCCGCGCGTTGGAAGATTACGAGCCATTCTGGTTTGAAGACCCAATCAAAATGGACAATCTGAAGGCCGTCGCTGATTTCGCTCGCTCCACCCGTATCCCTGTTACGGCGAGTGAGACTTTGGGCTATCGCGGCCCATTCCGGGATCTGTTCGAGCGGGAAGCCGTCGGCATCTGCATGTTCGACCTTTCCTGGTGCGGTGGCATCACTGAGGCCAAGAAGATTTGCACGATGGCGGAGGCTTATAGCTTGCCCGTGGCACCCCATGACTGCACGGGGCCAGTGCTGTTAACTGCCTCCGTACATCTCGCGCAGAACGCCACGAATACGCTGGTGCAGGAAGTCGTACGCGCGTTTTATTACGGCTGGTACGACGAAATTGTGACGGCACTACCACCGCTCGAAAACGGCCGCATCCGGGCGCCCGAAGGCGCGGGGCTAGGTCTGAAGCTGCTGCCGGATGTAAAGAATCGGCCTGATGCGCATACACGAATTTCGAAGGTTTAGTTTCAAGCGCTTGCAATTGGAGTTTATCCGGCCACGATCTGCCATGTGGTCTTGCGGCCCTCAGCTTCTGCTTTGACTGCCCGGCCCACGGCTTTCGCCCGGACAATCAGAAGTGACAAATGCGCCGTGCGGGCGTCAGGCGCAGCGCCTGAAAGCGCTTGGTTCACCTCATCCTTCAATTCCGCCCGGTCGCCTTCGCCCATTGCGGCTAGGGTTGGCGCATCTGGTGCACCGCCAGCTAAGATCGTGACAACGCCACCGCACGGCAGGCATTCCGCCGCTGCCATAGCGATCCCAAACAGCAGGCGGGCATTGTCCAGGCTGAGCGCATAGTCTGCCTGCGCCAAGCTGCCGGACCGCGCGAAGCTCAAGCGCTTCGTCGCTAGTGCGCCTTCCAGCAGCACTTCCATGTCTTTGCCAGACCAATTGTCTTGCCCGCCGCCGGAACCAAACGCCGCGCGGAAAAATGCGAGCCGCCCCCAAGCTTGCTTGGCGCTATCTTTGACCATGGACATGATTTCCTCGGATTCGGCTGCTGTTTCGCTTTCTTCCGCCAGTTCCACGCCGTTATGAACCGCGCCCATCGGCCCGATTAGATCATGGCAGAGGCGGGCGGTAATGGCTTCGCTCAACGCTGTTTCGCTGTATTCAGACATTGTCGCTTCGTGGCTCCTGGTTGGAATTCTGGACCGCGCGGGCGCGCGCCTTTGCGAGGTCCTCTGGTGTATTAATGTTGTCGAACATCGGCGCAAGCTCTGGCATGGCGATTTTTGTGCCACCAATCATCTTTGCAAAATGCGCAATGGACTTATCTTCGCCTGCCGCTGCCCTTCTAGCATCAGTTGCCAAGCGTGTTGCCCAGACTGACGCGAGCCACTGCGGGCGCGAAGTCTCGGCGATCAAGAGTGGGCTTTCCGATGCCTTTTCGATCAGCCGCAGATAGGGCAACTCATCAAGGAAGGGTGCGTCAACGGGCATGACTGCAAGCCATTCGTGGCCTTCTTCCGCAGCCCAACTCAAGCCAGCAGCAATCCCGGCAAGCGGCCCTCCGCCTGGGGAAATGTCTTTCAATATCGGATGGCCATGCATTTCAGTGCCTGTCGGATTAGGCCCGCCGGAAATCGCTATCGCCTCAGCGAACTGGCCCAATATCCCGATTGCGCGCAGTAGCAGCGTTTGATCGCCGATCTGAATTTGTGCCTTATTCACACCGCCCAACCGGACGGCTCCACCACCCGCAAGCACGAGTCCAGCACATTGTATTCGACCGTTATCGCTCATAGTTTCATCCTACGCGCCCTTGCTTCTGAAGGCTTGCTGCCTGATACCTTATAGACGCGTTCTGAAAGGCAGATGTAAACGCCATGACGATAGAAACTAGCCCTGCACAATCCAGCCCGGCGAATATGCTGGGGCAGACCGACCCAGTGATCGACCCCTTTGGCCGCGCGATCACATATCTGCGTGTCTCTGTGACAGACCGGTGCGACTTCCGCTGCGTTTATTGCATGTCCGAAAACATGAGCTTTCTGCCGAAGAAAGATCTGTTGACGCTCGAAGAACTTGAGCGTCTCTGCCGTGCTTTCGTCAAAATGGGTGTGCGCAAGCTGCGCCTGACAGGTGGTGAGCCGCTGGTCCGCCGCAATGTCATGCAGCTGATCAACAATCTGGGCGGCTTGATCGATAGTGGCCATCTGGACGAGTTGACGTTGACCACCAATGGCAGCCAGTTGGGCCGGTTTGCGGATCAGCTCTATGCAGCAGGCGTTCGGCGCGTGAATGTATCCATCGACACTCTGGATAGCGTTAAGTTCAAGGAAATCACCCGCTGGGGGCGTCTAGAACAAGTACTTGCAGGCGTTGAAGCGGCGAAGAAGGCTGGTCTTAAGGTCAAAATCAACGCCGTGGCGCTGAAAGGCGTGAACGATGAAGAGATTGACCAGATGCTCGCTTGGTGCGGGGCGGAAGGGTTTGACCTGACTTTGATTGAGGTCATGCCCATGGGCGATATCGGCGGTGAAGAGCGGTTGGACCAATACCTCCCGCTGACTCTTGTCCGCTCACGCTTATCAAAAAATTGGACACTGGAAGAAAGCAATCATTCCACGGGTGGCCCGGCGCGCTATTTCGACGTGAAGGAAACTGGCCAGCGTATCGGCTTCATCACGCCGCTCACCCATAATTTCTGCGAGTCCTGCAATCGGGTACGTCTGACCTGCACTGGCACGCTGTATATGTGCCTTGGTCAGGAAGATGCGGCGGACCTGCGTGAGCCGCTCCGGATATCTCCCGACAATGCCGTCGTTGAGCAAGCGATCCGGGATGCAATTGCGCACAAGCCAAAAGGTCATGACTTCGTGATTGATCGACGGCAAGGTGCCCAATCAGTTGGGCGCCATATGAGTGTGACTGGCGGATAACGAGTATGCCTGGGGGGGATCAAAAGCTCGCGTTCGTTGCTTCGTCGGCGCCATCTGCGCAACGGAGCCTGTCGGAAATTAAAGCTCGCTATGACAGTGTGCCGCCAGCCGAGGCTGATGTCATCGTAGCGCTTGGCGGCGATGGTTTCATGCTGGAAACACTGCATGAGCATCACGCAAACAGCAAACCGATCTTTGGGATGCATCGCGGAACCGTCGGCTTCCTGATGAACGCCTTCAGCGTCGACGATTTGCCTGACCGGATCGCGGCATCGAAAGCGGTCGATCTTAATCCGCTGAAAATGACGGCGACGATCTACGACGGCACAACGATTGAAGCCCTGGCGATCAACGAAGTGTCGCTGCTGCGCGAAACTCGCCAGAGTGCGAAAATCAGGATCCTTGTAGACGGCGTCGAGCGGCTTTCCGAGCTGATCTGTGACGGCGTCCTGGTGGCGACACCTGCGGGTAGCACGGCCTACAATCTCTCCGCTCATGGCCCGGTCGTGCCGCTGGGCGCTGGCGCGCTTTGCCTGACACCGATTAGCGCCTTCCGCCCGCGTCGCTGGCGTGGCGCTTTGTTGCCGCACGGATCGCACGTAGTTTTTGAAGTGCTGGAAGCTGAAAAGCGGCCGGTCCTCGCCGTCGCAGACTACACTGAAGCGCGCGATGTCACGCGCGTTGAGATTCGCGAAGACCTCAGCCAGACCTTCACACTGATGTTTGATCCAGATCATGATCTGGAAGAACGGGTGCTGAAAGAGCAGTTCCAAAGCTAATGTCGGATGGCGGCTTGGCACCCGCAGTCTCATGACTCGTATGCTTGAGAACCGCTGGGTCCGCCTAGCCCTTACAATCTCCATTGGCCTGGCAGGCGGCTGGCTGTTCACCCATCTTGGAACGCCATTGCCGTGGATGCTCGGCGCCCTCGCGGCGACTATGATCTGCTCAATGGCAGGCCTACCGCTGCAAGTTCCGCAGCTTTTCCGGCGGCTATGGATCATCGTGCTTGGCATCATGCTGGGCAGCGCATTCACTGCTGAAACTTTTGACCACCTCTTGCACTGGGGCGGCAGTTTTCTTGGCATGATCCTGGTGGTCACCGTCGGAACGATGTTGGCAGCGTGGTTCTACAGGCGGGTAGGCCGCTTCGATAAACACACCGCTCTCTTTTGTGCATCGCCGGGCGGTCTAGGCGAGATGATGATCCTGGGGCCGGCGCTTGGCGGCGATGAGCGAACGATTGTGCTTTGCCATGCGACCCGCATTGTCATGGTGATGGCGCTAATCCCGCCAGCTTATGCACTGATTGAAGGCTATATCCCTCCACCGGATTTGGGCGCAGGCGGCTCTATCTTGGGCGCTGATATGGGCGAATTGGCACTGCTGATCGTCACTGGGTTTATCGGCGCATTTATCGCCAAACTACTGCGCCTTCCAGCTTGGCAGATGTTCGGCTCAATGACAGCCAGTGCACTCATCCATGCGGGCGGCATTACAGACGCAAAGCCGCCGATTGAACTGGTCGCTTTTGCTCAAGCGGTGATTGGCAGTGGGGCAGGGGCTAGGTTCGCAGGCGTGAAGCCACGCGAGCTGTTAAAGCCGATGGTTCTAGGTGCAATTGCGACGATCGGTCTGTTAGTGCTGGCGGCAGGTGCAGCTTATTTCGTCGCCGTGGCGTTGGACCTGGATTTCCGCGCCGTGCACCTTTCATATTCGCCCGGCGGCTTTGCAGAGATGAGCCTGATTGCGCTCACATTGGGGATCGAAGCGCCGTTCGTTGCCGTTCATCACATGGGCCGTATCTTCATGGTGGTGATGATGGCGGGCGTGGTTGGGCGGTATCTCAAACGCAAATCAGGTGTGCTCGAGGACTGATTCTAAGGCTTAAGCGCGCCCCGCCGCATGGACAACGGCCCTCGATCACCCTATATCCCGCGCGATGCAGGATATGCGCGACCCCATGATGACGCCGTTTGTGAAAATGCACGGCCTAGGCAATGACTTTGTAGTTATTGATGCGCGGACGCGCGCCTTTCGCCCGGACCAAGCCTTGGCCGCCGCAATTGCAGACCGTAAGCGCGGCATTGGCTTTGACCAGATGCTCGTTATCCGACCACCGCAAGACCCACGCGCTGATGCGTTCATGTCCATCTACAACGCCGATGGCGGTGAGGTGGAAGCATGCGGTAACGGCACGCGCTGTATCGCTAAGCGCGTTATGGCGGAGACCGGTAATGAGCGTGCGATCATTGAAACCGTCGTTGGTCTTCTGGACTCGCGCGCAGCACCCGATGGCCTGGTCGCGGTTGATATGGGCAAGGTGAAGACAGAATGGCAGGAAATTCCTGTCGCTGAAGCCTGCGATACGCTGCATATGCCGCTGGAACTTGGACCGCTCAGCGACCCTGTTGGCGGTAATGTTGGTAATCCGCACGCGACGTTTTTCGAAGATGACCTCGACGCCGTTGATCTGGCGACGCTCGGGCCTGCGCTTGAAACCCATGCATTCTTCCCTGAACGCGCCAATATCGGTGTGGTGCAAGTGATCAGCAGAAGCCATGCGCGGCTGCGCGTATGGGAACGCGGCGTTGGCGAAACGCGGGCTTGCGGCACTGGTGCCTGCGCGGCGGCTGTCGCTTGTATCCGGCGCGAACTGACAGACCATGACGTCACGATTGAACTGCTCGGCGGACCATTGGAAATGACGTGGCGTCCGGACGGCCACATCATCATGACCGGCCCTGCGACCAGTTCTTATGTCGGCGCATTTGATGCTGCTGAATTGATGCGACGATGACCGATACACCGGCAGAAACATCCGCAACGGAGGTTCTGACCTTCGGCTGCCGCCTGAACGCCTATGAATCCGAGGCGATCCGCGAGCATGCCGCGTCTGGCGGGCTCGAAAACGTTATCGTCGTGAACACCTGTGCTGTGACTGCGGAGGCGGAACGGCAAGCTCGCCAAGCGATCCGTCGGGCGAAGAGGAAGCGGCCCGATGCGCGCGTCGTTGTTACGGGCTGTGCTGCGCAAATTGATCCCGCACCCTGGGCTGGGATGCCGGAAGTTGATCAAGTTGTGGGCAATTTGGAAAAGCTTGATGCGGATCGCTGGACGCCAGCCGGATTGGACGCTGACCGCATCGTTGTCGGTGACGTCATGCGCGCGCGGGAGACGGCGGAGCATCTGATTTCTGGCTTCGGCGGCAAGGCGCGGGCGTTCGTTGAAATCCAGCAGGGCTGTGACCACCGTTGCACCTTCTGCATCATCCCTTATGGCCGTGGAAACAGCCGGAGCGCGCCCATCGGTGTAATTGCGCGGCAAGTCCAGACGTTGGTCGATGCAGGCGTCGCAGAAGTCGCGTTCACTGGGGTCGATATTACATCCTATGGCGGCGATCTGCCGGGGGCGCCAACCCTTGGCCAGATGACTCGTAGAGTGCTGGCCGCCGTGCCGGAACTGCAACGCCTGCGCTTATCATCAATTGACCCGGCTGAGGTGGATGAAGACCTTCTGGCGTTGATCGCGGATGATCCACGCATAGCGCCGCACCTACATCTCTCGCTCCAGGCTGGATCGGACATGATCCTAAAGCGCATGAAGCGCCGCCATCTGACAGCTGATGCCCTGCGCCTTGTTGAGCGGGTGCGGGCAATTAATCCGAAAGTTGTATTTGGCGCGGACCTAATCGCTGGGTTCCCAACAGAAACCGATGCCATGTTCCAGGACTCGCTGGAGCATGTGCGGGCGCTGGGTCTCACTTGGCTACATATTTTCCCTTATTCACCCCGTCCTGGCACTCCAGCGGCCCGGATGCCGCAAGTGGCGAAGCCTGTGATCAAGGCCCGCGCGGCGGCACTGCGCGCGCTTGGGGGCGAGCATGCGTCTGCCTTTCTGGCAGGGCAGGTCGGGCAAGTCCTGCAGCCCATCATGGAAACGGAAACACGCGGGCGCACGGCGCAGTTTGCTGAAATTGATGTGGCTGAACCGCAATCCATTGGCGCAATGCCGCTTGTGCGGGTGACAGGCGTTAAAGATGGCCGCCTGCACGGCGCTGTTGCTAGGAGTGCTGCGGCATGAGTTGGTTCTCCAAACTCAAGCAGGGCCTTTCGCGCACGTCGGACAAACTCACGTCAGGCGTCACCAGCGTTTTTACGGATCGGCGGCTGGATGAAGCTGCGCTTGAGGAACTTGAAGACCTGCTGATCATGGCGGACCTGGGCCCTGGTGCGGCGGCGGAATTAGCTGGCAATCTAGCCAAGTCCAAATTTGGCAAGAATGTTACTGCTGAAGAAGTGCGTGAAGCGCTGGCGGATGATATCGCTGGGATGTTGGCACCCGTTGCCGTCCCGTTGGAGATCAACACGGCCAAGCGCCCCTTCATCATCCTAACCATTGGCGTGAATGGTGCGGGGAAAACCACGACCATCGGCAAGCTGGCTCATAGCCTGAAAGCTGAAGGCAAGAGCGTGATGATCGCGGCTGGAGATACATTCCGCGCAGCCGCTATTGAGCAGCTGCAGGAATGGGGCAAACGTGCAAATGTGCCGGTCGTCGCGTCTGAAAGCGGTGGCGATGCTGCTGGCCTTGCATTCGAAGCCGTGCAGCGGGCACAGGCTGAGAATATTGATGTGCTGCTGATTGATACGGCAGGCCGCCTCCACAACAAATCCAACCTGATGGATGAATTGCGCAAAATTGTGCGTGTTATTCAGAAATTGGATGCGACAGCACCGCACGAAACACTTTTGGTCCTAGATGCAACGACGGGCCAGAACGCCCATGCCCAGGTCAAGACATTCAAAGAAATGGCGAACGTCACCGGCCTGGCACTGACTAAGCTCGACGGTACTGCAAAAGGCGGCGTCATCGTCGCGTTGGCGCGTGATTACGACGTACCGCTTCGCCTCGTTGGCGTTGGCGAGCAGGTGGACGACATGCGGTCGTTCGACCCGAAAGACTTCGCGCGAGGGCTGATGGGGCTTTAAGGGGCGTTGTTCGGCGGCTCACTATTATCAGCAACGCACATCAATTGCCCCTTAGACAATATCCGCCGGATTAACTTCGCGCTCTAGCGCTTCGCCGTTTACGTATCGCACGATATTATCAAGAAATAGCTGGTCCCAGCGGTCTCGCCCACCATCGCCAGCAAAGGATGTGTGTGGTGTTAGGCGGACTTTTGGGTGCGTCCAGAGAGGATCATTCTTCGGCAGCGGTTCTTTATGGAACACATCGAGCGCGGCTTCGCTGATTGTCCCGTCGTCCAGTGCTTTAATCAGGGCCGCATCATTGATCAGCGCGCCCCGGGCAATGTTCACTAGAACAGCACCGGGTTTCACTTGTGCGAAGAATTCAGCGTCCGCAAATCCCCGTGTTGTATCAGTTAGTGAGCAGGCGAGGACGATGATGTCGGCATCTGCTGCAAGCTTGCCTGCATCCTCTAATGCACCCACGCGCTCAATTCTGTCGTCAGCCTGATCGCTACGGCGGATCACATCGATCTTGGCGCCAAAAGCATGAACCCGTGTCGCCAGCGCCTCACCAATCGGGCCATAACCGATGATGAGCCAACGTGTGCGCGAAATCTCGCGGAACGGCGTGGTCTTCCATTCTTTGGCGACCTGCTGCTCGGCTTGGATGCGCAGGGGATGCAAGATGCCCATGACCTGCGCCATCACATACTCAGCAATCGCCACGCCCTGGGCGCTGCTGTTGCAGATCCGAATGCCCTTATCGGAAGCCCGCTTATACATCGGGTGATCAAGACCAGCATTGAACGTCTGTAGCACATCCAGACGCTTCAGTTCTGTCACCATCTCAAACGCTGGCTTGGTGGCACCAAGGGCATGCAGGTGGCTGGAAAACCAAAGATAATCAGCCTCGACTTCGCTCGTTGGAACCTTTTGCCCATCGAGCGTGAACTGCGCATCCTTATCAAACGTGATAATGTTGATATCCAACCCAAGCGCATCCAATCGCGCGCCAATATGGTCATACGAGCCGTCATACATGGCCACGGTGACAGTCATTGAATTCTCCATGTCCGGCGTCTGCTGCGGCGGGCTATTCGGTGTTTATCGTACTAAAAGAACGCCAGCCTCGGTCAGCGCATCTATCTCTGTGTCGCTGTAGCCGACTTCGGCGAGAACCTCTCGGGTATGGGTTCCGAGGGCTGGCGCACCGTGCTTGATCTCTGTCGGCGTGCTTTCGAACTTGGCTGCTGGGCGGGATTGGCGGAGGCGGCCTGCTTCTGGGTGGTCGTATTCAATGACCGTGGCGCTCGCTTCGACCTGTGGGTGGTTAATCATCTGCGCGCGCGTCAGCACGGGGGATGATGGGACGCCAGCCTTGTCCAAGATTTCCAGCCATTCGGCGGCAGTGCGTTCTAGCAGCGCTTCTTGAATGAGTTCTAACCGCTCGTTTGCATTCTGGTCCCGGAGGGAAGGGCTGGCGAAGCGGGGGTCATCCAACAGCTTCTCGCGCCCACTTGCTTTGCAAAACGCTTGCCATTGCACATTGGTCATAGTGGAGACGCTGATGTAGTCGGTCTTGGTCTCATAGATGAGATCGATGAATGTGGCCGCGCGCGCCTGCGTGATCTCCTCGCCAACGAAGGTTTGGCCGTTCATGTCTGACGACCAAAGGAAGGCGATGACGCTATCGAGCATGGAGACTTTCACATGCTGCCCTTCGCCGGTTTTTGCCCGGCCTGCCAGAGCTGCCGTTACGGCTTGCGCCGCTGTAACAGCCGTCAGCTTGTCCGGGACAATCGTGCGGATGAGGCGGGGGCGGACGGTGTCCGATCCGCCCTGAACAGATGCTAAGCCAGACAATGCCTGGATGATAGGATCATACACGGGCTTGTGGGCCAGCGGCCCGTTCTCGCCCCAGCCACTCATGGAGACGTAGATGAGGTTTGGTTTGATTTTGCGGAGTTCAGCCTCGCCGATGCCGAGCCGGTCCACCACACCGGGGCGGAAGTTTTGAATGAACACATCGGCTGTTGCGACCAATTTCTTGATCGCATCTAGACCTTCTTTTGATTTTAGATCAATAACAACAGAGCGTTTGTTCCGGTTGTTGTTTAAGTAAGACGCGCGCATGCCTGGCTCACCAGGGCCAGCATTGCGGGTGTGATCGGGGCGTTGGGGCGCTTCGATCTTGATGACGTCAGCACCCTGGTCCGCCAAAATCATAGTGGCGAATGGGCCGGCGATAACGCCGGTTACGTCAATCACGCGGTAGCCGGTAAGCGGTCCTGGCATCGTCGATTTCCTGGCTGAATTAGATTTGGCGGGGTACGGGCGTGAGCACGGCCTTACCAGCGAAATGGGCCTTCAGATTGTCATAGACAAGGTCACCCATGGCGCGGCGGGTCTCTACCGTCGAACTGGCGATATGCGGGGTAAGGACCACGTTCTCCATCGCCATCATTTCTGCTGGCACGTTTGGTTCGCCGTCGAATACGTCCAGGGCCGCACCTGCTATCCGGCCATCCTGCAGGGCTTTGACCAATGCCTGCTGGTCGACAATCGGCCCGCGAGCGGTGTTGATCAGATATCCATTTGGCCCAAGCGCGTTCAGCACAGCTTCATCGACCAGCCCCCGCGTAGCGGCTCCGCCTTCGCAAGCGACCATTAGCATGTCGCTGGTCTCAGCCAATTCGAGAAGGGTCGGATAGCTTCGATAAGTTAGATCACCCATCGGTTTCGTATCGAAATAGGCGATGTTCAGCCCGAACACTTCTGCTCGGCGCGCTACTGCCCGACCAATGCGGCCAAGCCCCAGAATGCCAAGGCGCTTGCCGCGCACGGTAGTGCCAAGGTCCATCCGCCGCTCTGTCCATGTGCCTGACCGCAAGAAGCGTTCAGACTCGCCGATGCGGCGCGGGGCCATGAGAATGAAGGCCATTGCGAGGTCTGCAACGTCGCCGGTCAGCACTTCAGGAGTGTGCGTGACGATCACACCCTTGGTTTGCGCCGCCGCTACGTCTGTCGCGTCGAAACCTACGCTGAAAGAAGCAATGATTTCCAAATTATCCAGTGCATTGATCAGCACTGCATCCGGCCCCTTCATCCCGCCCGCGACGATGCCGCGAATGTTCGGGCCAATTTCCCGGAGCATAGCTTCAGGGTCACTTGGATTGACGAAATCGTGGACGGTGTATTCGGCTTTCAGGCGATCAATCAGGAACGGTGGGACTTGGGCCACTTGCAGCAGTTCAATCACGTATGGAGGCTCCTTGGCCCAAGTAGGAATTCAGATTTCAGGGCCGATACTTTGACGGCTCAACTGAGGTGCGACAAGGGCTGGCCCCGTGGCTTGGTGCCCTACCATTGGCAAGCCCGATGCAGCGACATACCATTTCCGTAACAAACACCATCTACAGAGCGAGAGGGAGCCCGTCATCATGCCGACGATCACACCCATTGACGCCACATTCGGCGCCCGCATCACCGATATCAAACTTGGCGCAATGTCAGACGCTGACTGGAACACGGTTGAGGCCGCATTCAATGAATATGGCGCTCTGGTCTTTCCGGAACAGCACCTGACGGACGAAGAGCATATCGCGTTTTGTGAGCGCTTCGGCCCGATCGAACTTTTGCGCGGCGATGGCGAAAAGGCAGCGCGTATTTCGAACAAACGTGCTGGCGGCGGCGTCATGACGCCAGAGGAAAAGCGCTTCCAGGCGCTGCGGGGCAATGAGGGCTGGCACACGGATAGCTCCTACATGCCGCTCGCAGCCAAGGCATCTGCGCTTGCAGCGGAGATCACACCTCCCTCAGGTGGTGAGACGGAACTCGCCGATATGCGCGCTGCCTATGACGCGCTGGACGATGCCATGTGTACGCGAATCGCAGGCCTCGCGGCCTATCATTCGCTGTACCAATCCCAAGCGAAGGCTGGGTTTACCTTTAAAACTGGTGACGGATATGGGTATCACACAGAAGGCGCGCCGCTGAGGCCGCTTGTGAAAACGCACCCGGCTACCGGGCGGAAGTCCTTGTTCATTGGCCGCCATGCCTACCGCATTCCTGGCATGAAGGATGCGGAGGCGCTGGCATTGCTGGATGGTCTGTTGGAATTCGCCTGCCAAGAACCACGGACCTACGCGCATTCGTGGACCCCCGGTGATCTTATGATTTGGGACAACCGCTGCATCCTGCATCGGGCCTGCCCGTATGACTACAACGAGCCGCGGGTGATGCGACACGTTCGGGTTGCTGGTGATCCAGCGACGGAAACAGCACCGACTGGTCGTGATGAACGCGCTGATGCGTTCCAGCCAAGCGCTTCGTCGTAACGCCGAGCATTCAAGCTGGATGATCCGCGCAGTCCTCAATTGCTGAAGCGCACGGGCGGAGCGCCTTGGATTGTGGTTCGGTGCATCAAGCGGCGGGTATTGGCCTCATCAAACGGACAGGCTTTGTGCATGGTCGAGCGATTGTCCCAAAGCACGATATCGCCGGGCTGCCATTGATGGCGGTATTCGGCTTTGGATGCTGTTGCGATTGCCATCACGGCATCCAATAGCGCTTTGGTTTCTGGCTCGCTCATACCTTTAAATTGCCTGATCCAAATGTCGGAGAGGAATAGGGCAGGGCGGCCTGTCTCTGGGTGTGCGATCACGGCTGGATGCGCAATAGGCGGCGTTTTGGCCCGTTGTTCAGGCGATAATGGCCCGCGTGTTTTGGCGTGGCGCTGGTCGTAACCCCAGGCATAGTCGTATTCTGCGTAGAGATTATCGAGCTGCATTCTGATATTGCCCGGCAATGCATCATACGCGGCAGCCATGCTGATGAACGCCGTCTCGCCACCTTCCTCGGGGCATTCCAGGCAGCGAAAGATGGAACCAAGGCTAGGCGTTGCCAGATAGGCTAGGTCCGAATGATATTGCTTTGACCCGCCATGGGCGCCGATGTGCTGCCCGTCCTCTATAATGTTCGAGACGACGAAGATTTCAGGCTGTCCCGGGAGCGTAAACTGCCCAAGGACATGGCTTTCAAGCGGACCAAATCGCGCGGAAAACCGGACCTGGTCGGCCGGTGTCAGATGATTTTGGTTGCGGATCAACATTACGCCGGCGTTTACGAAGGCTCGGCGAAGCGCCTTGAATGCGGCGTCAGTCATTAGGGCTGCCAAGTCTACGCCGATAGCTTCAACGCCGAATTGATCTGTGAGCGGTCGTGTTTCTATAGACATTTTTCTACTCCATCGCAGCCCGCACTTTCGGGAATACTTCTTCTGCCATCAATTGGAACGTTTCCAGCGTTTGGGTTTGGGGCATGCCGGTACCCTGGACGCTCATGATGATGTGGTTGACGCCAAGCTCTGAATTGTAGCGCAACATTTCTGCTGCCACTTCATCTGGATCACCAACGATGAAGCGGTCTTTGGCGAGCTCTTCATAGGCCATCGTGATGTCTTGATCACCCTTAGCCATGGCGCGGTCCTGGCCCCATTCTTTGTAGAGATCGTACATGCCTTTGATATGAGGTGCTGCGATCTCAACCGCCTCCTCATGGGTGCGCGCACAGAAAACCTCGCGCCGGATGGGTAGTTCATCGGGGAAAGGTTTACCGATCCGGTTCAGTTCTTCGCGGTAGATATCCATTTGGCGGCGAAGCGTTTCCAGCTTCTGGTGTGGGTTTAGATACCAGCAGTCCGCCAGCCGTGCCGCACGTTTCACGGCATTGTCGACATTGGCCCCCATCCAGATTGGCGGACGGGGGGACTGCACCAGCGGCACAGATATGCGCGCCTCATCCAATTCAAAATATTGGCCGTGCATGGTGACGGGCTCACCGGTCCAAAGCTGTTTGATGGCTTCCAGGTTTTCCTCAAAGCGGGGAACGCCTTCGCCTTTTTTGACACCGAAGCCTTTGTATTCAACATCCCGGTAGCCCAGCGCGCAGCCAAAGATCGTTCGACCATTGGACATCAGATCCATCGTCGCGAAATATTCAGCCACCTCCAGCGGATTGTGCAGGGAAAGCAGCACGATCCCAGCGTTTAGGCGCAAGCTTGGTGCCTCCGCCATGACGCGGCAGAGATAGGGGATTTGTGTCATCTCACGATGCGGAAATGTGGAGAAGTGCGAGCCTTTGGTGATGCTGTCATAGCCAAGCTTTTCGAGCGTGCGAGCCTGCTCCATCAGTTCCTCAAACCGTTTCCGCATATCCTCCTTCCAGGGGAAAACGCCACGCTGCATAATGCCAAACTGCATTTTGGACTGGCTCATAATTCGCTCGCTCCACTCTTGCTTCGGTGGCGGATTTCGCCTGAAACTTCGTCTGCCGGGTTGGCGATGCTCCATTCCACACTGTGAAATCCGATCTCACAATGTGCGGAGGAAAAGCCTAAATCGGTAGGCATGGATGTTCGGCCAAATTTTAGAGCGCCGTCAATTAGGGAGAGTTCGATGACTGACCGGGTGGAAGCTGGCGGATTAAGGGTCGCCAAAGAATTGTACGATTTCGTGAATGCGGAAGCGCTGCCCGGTACCGGTGTCGACCAAGGCAAATTCTGGGATGGGCTGGGTGCCCTGATCCACACGATGGGGCCGAAAAATCGGGACCTTCTAGCGAAGCGCGAAGACATTCAGGCGCAGATTGACGCCTGGCACAAATCCCGGCGTGGCCAGCCGCATGATCACGCGGCCTACAAAGCCTTCTTGACGGAAATTGGCTATCTCGTTCCTGAAGGCGGGGCATTCTCTATCGATACGCCGAATGTAGATGCTGAGATTGCAACAATCGCTGGCCCGCAACTCGTCGTGCCTGTGATGAATGCCCGCTATGCTCTGAACGCTGCCAACGCGCGCTGGGGCAGCTTGTACGATGCGCTTTATGGCACCGATGCGATTTCTGAAGATGACGGTGCCACACGGGCTGGTGGCTACAATCCCGCGCGCGGTGCCAAAGTTATTGCCAAGGCGCGAGCATTCTTGGATCAAGCCGCACCACTTGCTAACGGCAGTCACAGTGATGCGACAGGCTATGCAGTCAAGAATGGCGCGCTGATTATCAGCACGGATAGTGGTGAGACAGGCTTGGCCGATCCGGCGCAGTTTGCTGGATATCGGGGCGATGCTGCGACGCCATCAGCCGTATTGGTGAAGAATAATCGCCTCCACGCTGAAATCGTAATTGACCGTAGCCATGCAATCGGATCAACCGACGCTGCAGGTGTCGCGGATGTTATTCTCGAATCCGCCGTTACCACAATTATGGATCTTGAAGATTCAATCGCCGCCGTTGATGCCGAAGATAAAGTCGCTGCATACCGCAACTGGCTAGGCCTGCTGCGTGGCGACCTGGAAGATTCCTTCGACAAAGGCGGGAAGACCATGACCCGTCGCCTGAACCCAGATCGCACGTACACAGCACCCGATGGCGCAGCGCTTACGCTTGCTGGCCGCTCACTCATGCTGATCCGAAATGTCGGCCACCTGATGACCAATCCGGCTGTAATCGACAAAGATGGCAATGAAGCGCCCGAAGGCATGCTCGACGCTATGATCACTGGCTTGATCGCGTTGCAGGATGGCAAGGGCGCACAAGGCCTCAAGAACAGCCGCGAAGGCTCCATGTATGTTGTGAAGCCGAAGATGCATGGGCCAGAAGAGGTCGCTTTCGCAGACAGCATTTTCTGCCATGTCGAAGATGCCCTTGGCATGCAACGGAACCGCATCAAGATCGGCATTATGGATGAGGAGCGCCGCACCTCTGCCAATTTGAGCGAGTGCATTCGCGCCGTAAAAAGCCGCCTCGCATTCATCAATACCGGCTTCTTGGACCGCACCGGCGATGAGATGCATACATCCATGGAAGCTGGCCCGATGATCCGCAAGGCGGACATGAAGGGCACTGCTTGGATTGCAGCTTACGAAGACCGTAACGTGGATATCGGCATTGCATCAGGCCTGCCGGGCCGCGCGCAGATCGGCAAAGGCATGTGGGCCATGCCGGATATGATGGCAGCAATGTTGGAGCAGAAAATCGGCCATCCGAAAGCCGGTGCCAACACGGCGTGGGTTCCGTCCCCAACCGCAGCGACATTACATGCGACCCACTACCATCAGGTAGATGTGCCTGCGTTACAGGCCACGCTCGCCAGCCGCTCTATGGGTAGCTTGGATGACATGTTGACAATTCCCGTTGCGGATCGCCCGAACTGGTCCGAAGCGGAAATTAAGGACGAGCTCGACAACAACGCACAGGGCATTCTGGGCTATGTGGTGCGTTGGGTAGATGCGGGTGTTGGGTGCTCAAAAGTACCGGATATTAACGATATCGGCTTGATGGAAGACCGTGCGACTTGCAGGATTTCCAGCCAACATATTGCTAACTGGCTGCACCATGGTGTCTGCACGGAAGATCAGGTGATGGAAACCATGAAACGCATGGCGGAAGTTGTGGATCGCCAGAATGCAGGTGATCCAGAGTATCAAAACATGGCACCAAGCTTTACTGGCCCTGCATTTGAAGCAGCCTGTGAGCTTGTGATCGAAGGCCGCCAGCAGCCATCCGGTTACACCGAGCCTGTCCTGCACCGTCGTCGCCTACAGCGTAAGGCGCTTGATGCATAAGAAAGGCGGCATCTTGTTATGAGTGAGCTGAAGAACCAGTTTTTTCATGCTGTGAATGACGGCGTCGGGTTTGAAGAGCGCGGTGACGGCAACCTTGGCATCACGATCAAAGTGCTTTCTAGCGATCTGGACACCACGGCGAAACGGGGCAGGCGGACACGCTTGCTCCGTATGGCGCCGGGCGCTGTAACGCCAGAAGCCCATGCCCATGATTACTGGGAAGAGATCTATATTCTCGAGGGTGAGATGACCGTCCATGACGGGACGGACGGCGAAAAGGTTGTCCGTGTCGGCGATTATGCAGCGCGGAAACCTAGCGTCATGCATGGCCCCGTCAGCACGAAAGACGGCTGCATGATGATCGATTTCTGCTGGTATCCGGATTGAAACGGACCGCGCTAGACCACCGGCGCGCCGTAGCCTGAAAGGGCGACGGCACCCTGTATTTCGCGGATGGCGTTGGTCATGGCTTGGCCGATAAGGTCCATATGGCGGATATGTTCAATCCGTTCACGGACCTGCTCGCTGTCATGGTCGCCCAGGATCGCGCCGAAGAGACCACATGCATCCGCTAGATTTATGATGACGATATCGTGCGGATCAGGCACTTCATCGCTGAACAGAATTGCCTGGATGCGGGCGCGCACTTCACGCTCCGCCTCCCCATCAATCATTGGATAGGTGCGGGATTGCAGCCGCCATAGGAAGCGGTTTTCCTGCTCAACTAGAATTCCGCGCGTGACTAAGCGTTTCAGCGCCACAAGCGCGAAGTTCTCGCTGCCGCTGGCAATCTGCTCGATCCAAGCTTTAGCGCTCTTGCGGTCGTCATCTTTGGCGGCGGCCAGGATTGCCTGCGTCGTGTCAAGCGATGGATCGCCAGTTGGTGTTTCGTCAATGACGAAAAGGTGTTGAAGGTCCGTATCGATCCTATCGCGCAAGGCTAAGTCCATCAGCACAGCGCCTGCTAAAATGCACTTCAACATCCATGCATCAACGGACGCCATTTCCCCCTCCTCGTCATCCAAGAGGAGGAGCATGATTTCTTCGGCGAAAGTCAGGCGCTGTGTATTCTCTGTCATGGACTTATCTGAAATCCTTCATATCCAGCCGCCGCGACCGCGTCACAGCGTTTCTTGTAAGCCTCCACACCGCCTACATAAGGCATGAAGATGCGTGGTTTGCCGGGTATATTCGCACCCATGTACCAGGAATTCGCTAACGGATAGAGCGTTGCGTCTGCAACGGCGTTGTTATGGGCGACCCAATCATCCTCCGCCTTCGCTTCCGGAACAATTTTGGACTGGCCACTGCTGCGTAAATGCTCCAGGCAATCCGCGATCCAATCCACATGCTGCTCACAGGAAAGGATCATCTGGCTTTTAACGCCGGGGCTTTGCGGGCCCGTAATCATGAACAGGTTTGGGAAATCAGCCATCATGATGCCAAGATAAGTGCGGGGGCCATCTTCCCATTTCGCGCCGATTTTGGCACCGGCATCGGTCTGGATATCGATCTCTTTCATGGCACCTGTCATAGCGTCGAACCCTGTCGCGAATACGATCATATCGAGTTCATATTCCGCGTCCGTTGTTTTAAGGCCATTCTCCGTGAGGCCTTCAATCGGTGCGCTCCGCACATCCACCAGATCAACATGGTCGTGATTGTAGGTCTCGTAATAATCCGTATCCAGGATCAAGCGTTTGGTGCCGATGGGGTGATTGTTGGGGCACAGCAGTTCCGCGGTTTTCTGATCTTTGACCGTGGCGCGGATTTTGTTGCGGGCGAACTCAGATGCCGTGTCGTTGGCTGCTTTATTCGTCAGCAGATCAGTGAACGCATACAGGTAGCTGATGCTACCGCCTTCTGCCCATTTGGCCTCATAAGCGGCGTTCCGTTCTTCCTCACTGACGTCCAATGCGGATTGGGTGGGTGGCGGAAATCCAGCGATGCCGAATGGCGTGGAATAGGCTGCCTCCCGGCGCTCCGTATACTCAGCCTTATGGGCCGCTTCCTTCTCCGCACGCATCGGCTCATTCCGTGCAGGCAGGCTGAAATTGGCTGTCCGTTGAAAAACCGTGACGTGCTTAGCCTGCTTAGCGATCAATGGAATCGACTGCACCCCGCTTGACCCGGTGCCAATGACACCAACACGAAGACCAGTGAAATCAACGCCATCGTGAGGCCAGAGGCCTGTGTGCTCAACCCGGCCCTTGAAGTCATCAAACCCTGGCCAGTCGGGCTTCCGCGGCGTTGAAAGATTGCCTGTCGCCATGATGCAGTAGGGCGCAGATACGCTTTCGCCCGACCCGGTCGTGATCGTCCAGCGATTACTTTCATTGCTGAACTTGGCGGACTCAATGCGTGTGTTGAATTGGATATCCTTGCGAAGATCAAACCTGTCCGCGACATGATTCACATAGTCCAGGATGACGGGTTGGCCGCCATACCGTTCGGGCCAGTGCCACTCCTGCTGCAGGTCATCGTCGAAGGAGTATGAATATTCGAGGCTCTCCACATCACAGCGACAGCCCGGATAGCGGTTCCAATACCAAGTGCCGCCAACATCGTCCGCGGCTTCATAGATGCGCACACGGTAGCCCAAATTGCGGAGCTTATAGAGTGCATAGAGCCCGCCAACACCGGCCCCTACGATAATGACATCCAAATCGCTGTTGCCAGCACGTGTTGCCTCTGTAGGTGACACAATACGTCTCCCAAATTCACCCGAAGTTGGGCGTTAGGTTAGTCTTGATAAGCAGGCTCGTCCATTCAATCGGGTGTAAACAGATTGATGTCGCCCTGTCGGCTTACTGCCCCGCCGATACCAATGAAATCAGTTTCCGTCATGGCCGTTAGCGTGGCTGTATCGGCAGGTGCATTGGCCAGGAAACGCGGTGCCAATGGGTCGCTAATATCGCCCATCCGGCCAATGATTATGCCGCGGTTGGGCACCCCATCCCGCCCGTAGGTTACAGTGTACGTTTCAATCATACCCTGCCCGGTGGTCGCTTCCAGCAGGGGTTGGCGCGGTAAGCGATCAATTTGCCGTTGATATGTCGCTGGATTTTCTCGCTCCCATGGTCCGCTGACCGGCTTGGTCGAGTAAATGCCTGCCGCGTGCTTGGTAAGATAGCCGCCATTGGCGGTCACCATGCCAAAGGTGCCGGGTTTGCCCCTTAGCTTATCCGCCATCGTTGCGATTGCGTTCATGGAGTAATTGTTGCCAGCACCGCCGTGATAGGGGAGGCCGCCCGTAACAGTAAGCGGCCTTGGGTCATCTCTGCTGAGGCCAATTACATCCCGGCCAATGGCGACAGCGCTGGGGAAGCAGGAGTAGAGGTCAAAATAGTTGATATCGCTGATCTCAAGCCCGGCCTGCGCCAGTGCTCTTTTACCCATCAAAGACATGGCGGGGGAGGTCGCATAGTCGCTGCGGTCAGAGACATGCCAGATGTCCTGCACATCGGCAGCGCCATGCAAATACACCCATCGATCCTCTGGAATGCCTGAAGTGCGTGCGTGGCCAACGCTGGTCAGGAGCAGCGCTGCTGATTGGTTAATCTGGTTCATGGCGCACATGAACTTCGTGTAGGGCCAGGACACATAGCGATTGGCCGGTCCAGGCTCAGAAATCTCTGCAGCTGTGCGCTGAATTGGAAACCATGCATGTGGCGATGCAGCGGCGACCGCCGTCAGCGGCTGCATGAGCGTGCCCATCGCGGTCTGGTGTTCGCGGATGGTGTGGCCGTAGCGGTGACGGAGTGCGTTTTCAAACAATGGGTATACATGCGACGCGATCCATATCCCGTGCGCTTCTTCATAAGGTGAGGCCATTGGACGTTCTGGATAGAGCCATATTGCGTCTTGTTCTGCTGGCTCTCGCCAGTTGGGCTTCTGGCCGGATTTGATGAGGCGGCGGCCATTATCCATGGCCTCTGCACCGGCGAGCAGGACAGACCGAGCCTCGCCCCGGGCGATAGCGTCAGCATAGCGGTTCACGAGATATTGCGGAGCTTCACCTCCGTCTGGCGTCAAATAAGTGTCTGCACTTGTAGCCCCCAGCCGTGCTGCCAACACAGCGGGCGAATTCCGCATCGGCTCGCGGAAGCTTTTGACGACGACAAGTGCATCGATATCTTCGAGCCAGAGCGTCGGTGCCAGAGCGTCTTCAGCAGCAGCGAGGGCCGCTTGCTCCATCAGGTCCATCGGTGTTGAGAGTGCATCGAGCGGTTCGTCACGCACAGTGTGTTGCCCAACGCCAACTAGAACGGGTGTGTTGTCATCAATCATGTCGCGTCCTTGGCCAAGGCGCGTGCCCACTGGATATCCGTCTTGCCGCTTGCACCTCGTTGCACTTTGTCCACGAATAGAAACGCTTTCGGCAGCTTGTAGCGGGCGATGTGGCGGGCGGCCTCCTGCAACAATGCGGCTCGGTCTATGTCAGTGTCGGGGCGTAACTCCACAAGCGCGGTCACTTCCTGGCCCCAGCGTGGATTTGGTCTGCCAACGACCGTGACATCGGCGACGCCGGCATGTTGCTTGATTGCCTGCTCCACTTCCTCCGCGAAGATTTTCTCGCCGCCGGAGTTAATCGTGAAGCTTTCGCGGCCAAGTAGACGAATAGACCCCGTCTCTGTCCGGTGGACACGGTCCCCGCCGATGACGTAACGCACGCCCTCTATGACCGGGAATGTTGCCTCAGTCCGCGCCTGATCGCCAAGATATCCGAGTGGCACAGCGCCTGTCCGGGCAAGCCATCCGGTGCTCAAATCTGTTTTCGGCAATATGCGGCTACGATCCTCCGAAACCACGGTGGAATCCTTAGTGATCAAGAAGCGGGTTGCTGTGCCCTTATCTGCCGTATCCGCATTGGTCATGGCGATAGCTTGCGGCCCAGTTTCTGATGATCCGAGCGCATCAACCACCTGCATTTTGGGATTGAGCGCTAACATGCCAGCCTTCACATCGGGCGAAAGGATGGCACCGGTATTGTACAAGAATCGCAAGCTGGAAATATCGAATGCACCCGCTTTGGCTGCTGCTAGCAGTGGCTTCCCAAACGCATCCCCGATGATCAGCAGCATGTTAGCCCGGGTGTCCTGCACGGTTTGCAGCAGGTCGCTAGGGTCCATACGGTCTGTGTTGGACTGGATTGCGATGGCGTTTCCGGCGATCAGCGCGCCGAAGGATGCGTGGCATCCAGCTCCATGCATCATGGGTGGCGCTGGCAAGACAACATTGCCGCCAGATTTTTGTGCCCGTGCAACAAAAGCTTCAACATCAGGCAATGGTTCGCCGCTGTGATCCCGCCCGCCGAGATTGGCGATGATGCAGTCTTCCTGCCGCCATAGAACACCTTTGGGCATGCCCGTCGTGCCGCCGGTATAGGTCATGTAAATGTCATCGGCGGACCAGGAGGTATTGGGCTTTGAAGGTGCGCCTGCAGCTATTGCTGCCTCATAATCCAGCGCACCAGGTAGCAAGGCTGCACCGGACCCATCATCGACTTGTATGAGCAAGCGGACGTCCGGAAAGTCTGGCAGCAGATCATGGATGATGCCCGCGAATTGGCCTTGGTAGATAAACGCGGAGGGCTGGGCGTCATTCAGCAGATACAGCAGTTCGTCGCGCACATATCGGTAGTTGATGGTGAACGGCGTCGCCCTGGCTTTAAAGCAGCCAAGCATGGCTTCGACGAACTGCGGCGCGTTCAACATGAAAATGCCGACGTGATCTTGGCCAAGCTCCCAGTTTTTCAGCGCCTGCCGTTCGTGACGAAGGCAGATATTATGATCCAGCAGAAAGTTCGCCAGGCGCCGCGACCGGTCGTTTAACGCGGCATAGCTTTGCCGCTCGCCTTTGTGGATAAACGCGGTGTGGTCTGGCAGCGCTGCAGCAATCGCTTCAGTAATGGCGGAGAGATTCATTGGCATTGCCTATGCATTCAATCGTCTTCGACGAAGCTGCGCAGGCGATCTGTAGCCTCAAGATATTCTTCCATGAACTGGCGGACGACATCACGGGTGCTCACGGTCTCATTCATCAGGCCGACCCCTTGGCCAACGAAGTAAGAGGCCAATTGCGTTGCTCCATCATGGCCACCTTCCGCAAGCTTATTGATGCGCTGCATGGTCGGCTCAACGATGATTGACTGGAACGGCATAGGCAGCGGGGCGGGGGCGTCTGGGCTTTCCCACGCATCGGTCCAGGCGGAGCGGAGCTGGCGGGAGAATTTACCCGTCCGCGCTTTTGAGCGCACCGTATCGCGAGATGATGCTTTCAGCATTTTCTCTTTAACGGCGGGAGAGGTCTCGGCCTCAGTCGTCGTCAGCCATACGGATCCGGTCCAAGCGCCATCTGCGCCCATTGCCATGCAGGCCGCCATCTGTTCACCGGTTACGATGCCGCCTGCCGCCAAGATCGCAGCATCGCTAATCGGCCGAATGGCGCGGACCACCTCTGGCACCAGAACCAGCGTAGAGACATCGCCGCAATGACCACCAGCCTCTCCGCCAGAAACGACAATGATATCAACGCCTGCCTCAACCTGGCGGATCGCGTGTTCCCGGGCGCCAACAAGGGCAGCCACCGGAACGCCCTGCTCTCTTGCACGTTCAATCATATAGGCGGGCGGTGGGCCAAGCGCGTTGGCGATCAGGCCGATGGGATGGCTGAAAGCGACATCTAGCAGCGCCTGCGCGCCTTCATGCTGGATGCTCTGGCTCATTCGGGCGCCGCGAGAGATGAGGTTGTCTTCAATCTGCTCGGAAGGGATGTCGTGGTTCTCCAGCAGGTCGCACACGAAGCTTCGGTGTTCTTGGGGCACGCGGGATACAGCATCATCGCGGGACATGTTCTTTGCCGTTCCGCTCGCCTTCGCCTCATGCCGCGCTGGCACAATCAGGTCGACGCCATAAGGCTTGCCATCGATATTCGCGTCGATCCAATCCAGCTCCCCCTGCAACGTTTCAGGGCGCATGCCGACAGCGCCCAACACCCCCATGCCGCCCGCCTGAGAAACCTCCGCCACCACGTCGCGGCAATGCGAGAAGGCGATCAACGGGAAGTCGATTCCAAGCATTGCGCAAATTTTAGATCGCATCCGGCGTATCCCTCATTATTTCCTGCAATCACGTCAGATCATGCAGAAAACGTAAACTAGACAATATATACAGCAACATAGGCCCAATAATTTGACACCGCCATGCGACTGTAGTCCAGTTGCGTCGGTTTTGGCGCACATTCATGCATTGATTTATGTGCAGTGTTAGGGGCGGGGTGAATTCCGGAGCGAAGTGCAACACCGCGGGCAGATTTGGTATCTGTCTGATGCACAACGTGAAACGGTGTCGCCATGTCGAACTATACGCATCTCACGCCCAGCGAGAGAGATCAGATCGCTGCCTTGAAGGG